>JBBDSW010000153.1:0-16570 GCA_040904745.1 Nitriliruptoraceae bacterium | reverse complement strand
CTCCCGCCGCCGGATCTGCCGGGGCTCGACCCCGCGTGGTCGCGGCTGGTGACGACCCCGGACGGCACGGGGGCCGAGCGCACCTGGCACCTGCTCGACTCGCAGGACGCCGTCGGCTACCGATCAGCCGACGAGGGAGCCCGCGGCACGATCCTGTGCGTCCACGGCAACCCGACCTGGTCGTACGCGTTCCGCGACGTGCTCGCCGGGGCGCCGGACGGCTGGCGGGTCGTGGCCCCCGACCACCTCGACATGGGCTACTCGGAACGGACCGACACGACGCGCCCCCTGGCCGTCAGGATCGACGACCTCGGGCGCCTGACCGATGCCCTGGAGCTCGCCGGGCCGGTGATCATCGTGGCACACGACTGGGGTGGGCCGATCGCGCTCGGATGGGGGCTCGAGCATCCCGACCTCCTGGCCGGCATCGTCCTCACCAACACCGCTGTCCACCACCCGAGCAACGCAGGGGCACCGCTCCTGATCCGGGGCGCACGCCTGCCTGGCGTGCTCGAGAACGTGACGGTGAGGACCCCGACGTTCGTACGCGTAGCGACCTCGCTGTCCCGCCCAGCCATCCCCGCGGACGTCCGTGCCGCCTACGCAGCGCCGTATGCCACCGCCGCACGGCGACGGGCGGTCGGCGGCTTCGTGCGCGACATCCCGCTGGATGCCGAGCATCCGAGCGCTGCCACACTGGAGCGGATCGCGACGGGCCTCGAGGTGCTGGCGGACGTCCCGACCCTGCTCCTGTGGGGCCCGGCTGACCCCGTGTTCTCCGAGCGGTACCTGCACGACCTCGAGGACAGGCTGCCGCAGGCGGAGGTGCACCGGGTCGAGGGGGCCGGCCATCTGACCCCGGAGGACGCCGATCTCGCCGGGGCGCTCCGATCGTGGATCCCGGCCCACCTCGACGCTGCGGTCCCCCGCGCGCCGGATGGGGTGTCCGACGGATCGGCCGTCGCCGATCGCCGACCACTGTGGGCCGCGCTCGCCGCACCGGAACGCGCCGAGGTCGATGCGATCGTCGAGCCCCCGGACCTGCACGTCGGGCGGACCGCCCCCCGACGGCGCTCGTTCGCCGACCTGGCACGCGACGTGGACGCACTGGCCGTCGGGCTCGTACAGCACGGCGTGCGGCCGGGCGAGCGGGTGGCATCACTCGTGCCCCCCGGGCAAGAGCTGGCGACGTTGATCTACGCCTCTTGGCGACTCGGCGCCGTGGTCGTCCTGGCCGATCCCGGGCTCGGTGCGCGCGGGCTCGGCCGGGCGCTGCGCAGTGCCGCCCCCGAGCACCTGGTCGCCATCCCCCGGGCCCTGGCCGCCGCCACCGCCCTGCGCTGGCCCGGCCGACGCATCGCCGCGGGGGACGTCCCGGCCTCGCTGCGCCGCGGCGGACACGTGGAGGCCTCGCTGCCGGAACTCCTGGCCACCGGACGCGCGGCCATCGCGGCGGCCGACGGTGACGCCGAGCGACTGCTGCCGGCACCTCCGGGCCCCGAGGAGGACGCCGCGATCGCCTTCACCTCCGGCTCGACGGGCCCGGCCAAGGGGGTCGTCTACCGACACCGGCAGCTCGAGGCGCAGCGGGACGCGCTGCGGGCCACCTACGCGATCACGGACACCGACCGGCTCGTCGCAGCCTTCGCCCCGTTCGCGCTCTACGGACCCGCGCTCGGGATCACCTCGATGGTCCCCGACATGGACGTCACGGCCCCCGCGAGCCTGACCGCGACCGCGCTGGCCGACGCCGTCGCCGCCGTGGATGCGACGCTCGTGTTCGCCTCACCCGCGGCGCTGACCAACGTCGCGGCGACCGCCGCCCTGCTCGACCGGCAGCAGCGGAGCGCGTTGGCCGGCGTGCGGCTCCTGCTGTCCGCGGGAGCGCCGGTGTCGGCGAGCCTGCTGCGTCGGTTCCGCGCGCTCGTCCCCGGTGCCAGCGCCCACACCCCCTACGGGATGACCGAGGTGCTCCCGGTCGCCGACATCGACCTGGACACCCTGGAGGCCGTGGGCGCCGGCAACGGCGTGTGCGTGGGTCGGCCGACCGCCGGCGTGGCGGTACGCATCGATCCGTTGGCTGGAGACGCGAGACCGACGGGGGCGACGACGACCGAACCCGGGGTCACCGGCGAGATCCACATCCGAGCCGCCCATGCCAAGGACCGCTACGACCGCCTGGCGATCACCGGGTCGGAGAGCTCGACCACCGACGGCTGGCACCGTTCCGGTGACGTCGGCCACCTCGATCACGACGGTCGGCTCTGGATCGAGGGGCGGCTCGCACACGTCATCACCACCGCTGACGGCCCCGTGACCCCGGTCGGCGTCGAGCAGCGCTGCGAGGAGATCGCGCACGTGGCCATGGCCGCGGCGGTCGGCATCGGTCCGCCGGGCGCGCAGGTGGTCGCCGTCGTGGTCGTCACCGCTCCACCACCCGGCCGGATCCAGCTGGCGCCGCTGTCCCTGACCGACCGGGTGCGCGAGGCGGCCCCGGTGGACGTTGCCGCCGTCCTGGCGGTGCCACGGCTGCCGGTCGACATCCGCCACGAATCCAAGATCGACCGCGTCGAGGTGGCACGCGAGACCGCAGCCATGCTGGCCGGACGAGGTGTGGTCGGGGGTCGGACGTGAAGGTCCTGGTCACCGGTGGGTCGAGCCTCCTCGGCGGCGCGACCGCGCGTGCGCTGGCGGCCCGGGGCGACGAGATCACGCTCCTGCAGCGCAGACCCTCCGGTCTGGGTCTGCGCGAGGTGCTCGCCGACATCGCCGATCGCCGGGCCGTCGCCGCGGCCACGGCCGGGCAGGACGCGATCGTCCATCTCGCCGCCCGCGTCGGCATCGTCGGCAGCGCCGCGACGTTCGAGGACGTCAACGTCACGGGTACGGCCACCGTCCTGGAGGCAGCCCGTGCCGAGGGCGTCGGGCGGGTCGTCCACGTCTCCACCCCCGCCGTCGCGCATGCCGGCAGTCCGCTGGTCGGCGCACCCGCCGGGCCGGCCGAGCCGTCCACCGCCCGTGGGCACTACGCCCGGTCCAAGGCGGTCGCCGAGCGGTTGGCGCTCGTCCCGCGCGACGACCTGGACGTGGTGGCGATCCGCCCTCACCTCGTGTGGGGCCCGGGCGACACCCAACTGGTCGGGCGCATCGTGGATCGCGCCCGCACCGGCCGCCTGGCCCTGATCGACGACGGCGCCGCGCTGATCGACACCACCTACCTCGACAACGCGGTCGACAGCCTCCTCGCGGCCCTCGATCGCGCCGGCGAGGCAGCCGTTCGCGGCCGCGCCTTCGTCGTCTCCAACGGCCAGCCCCGCACGGTGGCCGAACTGGTGGCCCGCATCTGCCTGGCGGCCGGTGTCACACGCCCCCAGCGGCGGGTGCCGTTGCCGCTCGCCTGGGCAGGAGGCGCTGCGGTCGAGCGGGTGTGGGCACGACTGGAGCGTGACGACGACCCGCCGATGACCTCGTTCCTGGCCGAGCAGCTCGCAACGGCGCACTGGTTCGACCAGCGCGAGACCCGCCGCGCGCTGCGGTGGGCACCGGCGGTCGACCTCGCCGAGGGGTTCGCCCGGCTGGGAACGTGGTTCGATGCCGCAGCGCCGCGGTGACGAGCAACCGGTGGTGACCTATCCCTACTTCGAGTGCGCTGGCGCCCTCCACTTCTCGCAGGCGGAGACCTACGCCGCCAGCGGATCCGCTACCCGGCGTCGGCCTCGCCATCGGTGCCGTCCCGCCGCCACCGCTCCTGCGCCCGTGCCTCCAGCCGGAACCAGAACGGCAGGGGGCTGCAGAGCACCAGCACGAGGAACAAGGGGCTGACGGGCGGCACGCCGAAGATGCTGGCGAACAGCGCGATGAGCGCCGCGGCGATCACGACCGAGGCGACGATCGGTCGTCCTGCCGCCAACCGGAGCACCGGTCCGGGGCCGCCATCGTTGGCGATCGACCGCACCCGTCCACGGACGTAGCGTTCGGCCAAGACGGCGAGGCGACCCACTTCGCCTCCCTCACCCCGATCCGACTGGAACGGGTCGTCTGGCATCGGCGGCTGAGCGGACACCTCGTCTCCAGCACGGTCGGCCGTGAGCGCGTGAGCGACAGGGTACGGGTTACGGTTCGTGCGGATCGGTGTTCGGGAGGGCGAGCGTGGCAGGGTCGGACACGACGGCGGCGCGAGACGAGGGCGCGTTCTCCTACGCACAGATCTGGTGGATCGGCTCCGGCTTCCTCGGGGTGATGCTGGCGTTCAGCGCCTACAACGCGTTCGTCCCGCTGATGTACGCGGAGTTCATCGACCGGCGCCTGCTCATCGGGCTGCTGATGAGCACCGACAACCTCGTCGGTCTGCTGTTGATCCCGGTCGTGGGGGCCTGGTCGGACCGCATGCGCCACCCACTCGGCCGGCGCCTGCCGTTCATCGTGGTGGCCGTCCCGGTCGCCGCCGTGACCTTCGCGGGGATCCCCTACGCCGCGACCGCGCTGTGGTCGCTGATCGTCGTCGAGGTGCTGTTCACGATCGCCATGCACTCCTACCGGGGACCGGTGATCAGCCTCATGCCGGATCACACCCCACCGGAGAAGCGCTCGGCCGGCAACGGCATCATCAACCTGATGGGCGGGATCGGATCGCTGATCACCTTCGCGGGGCTGAGCCTGCTGTACGACATCGATCCGCGCCTGACCTTCGGCATCGGTGCCGGCGTCCTGCTGGTCACCGGGGCACTGGTCCTCCGCCACGCCGAGCGTCATCCGCGCTACGTCGACAACGTGGACGATCGGCGGCCGGCTCCGCTGGCCGACACCATCGCTGGCCTCCGGTTGCTGGCCAAGCCCGCGCATCGCGCCGAGCTCTACCTCCTGGCGGCGATGTTCGCCTACTACATCGGGTTCGCCGGGCTCGACGCCATGTTCCCGCTCTACGGCGTCAACGTGCTGGGCTTGACCGAGGGCCGGGCGGCCTTCGTCCTGACGGCCTTCGTGGGAGCGTTCCTCGTCTCCGCCCTGCTGGCGGGGGTGATCGGCACCCGGTACGGGAAGATCCCGACGATGCTGCTCGGCCTCGCTTCCATCCCGGTGCTCTTCGTCATCGCGGCGCAGATCCGGAGCGTGGCCGCGCTCATGGGGGTGTTCGTCATCGGCGGGCTGGCGTGGGCGCTGGTCAACGTGCAGGCGATGCCGTTGATCGCCGACCTCGGGGGCCGCAACCGGATCGGCTTCTACATCGGCATGTACTACCTGTTCACGATGGTCGGCCAGATGCTCGGCTCTCCGATCATCGGTGGTGTCATGGACCTGTTCGGCGATGGAGCGATGTTCTACGGCGCCGGTGGTGCCTACGCACTGGGGTTCGTCCTGCTCCGGCGTGGCCAGAAGCTCCTGCCCGCGAGCCCTGAGGAGCTGGCCCGTCGTGAGGTCGAGCTGGCGGAGGGCCGGCGATGAGACGCGGACGCATGGCCCTGATGGGCACCGTGCTGCTCCTCGGCCTGGCGGTCGGGGGGGTCACGCTCTACCTGGGGCCGATCGCACCCATCGCCACCGGCTACGCGGCCAAGCTCACGTGCTCGGGGGTGTTCCTCTCCGAGCGCACCGCCGCCGACATCGGCGAGGACCTCCCCGACAACCCGCTCGTGCCGTTCCTGCGGACGTCGATCGACGTCTCCGCCGGGACGGTTCGGACCTCGCTCTTGGGGCTGTGGCCGTCGACCGCCTACCTGGGGGACGGCACCGGCTGCACGCTGGCGGAGAGCGATGCCGATCTGCCCGCGGTCCCCGAGGTGGCAGGCGGCGGCCCGGACGACCCCTGGCCGCTCGGCAGCGGCGACCCCGTCGACGTGCCGCCGTCCGTGGACCGGGAGGTGCTCGCGGCCGCGATCGGGGGCGCGTTCACCGAGGACGACCCGCAGGGTCGGGAGCGCAACACCCGGGCCGTGGTCGTCGCGCACCGGGGGGAACTCGTCGCCGAGCGGTACGCCAGGGACGACGGCATCGGGCCCGGCACCGCCCTGCTCGGGTGGTCGATGGGCAAGTCCGTGGCCAACGCGCTGGTCGGCCGTGCGGTCGGCGCCGGCCAGCTCGCGGTGGACGACCCGGTCGGGTGGCCGTGCTGGGAGGACGACGGACGGGTGGACATCACGATCGAGCACCTGTTGACCATGACCAGCGGGCTCGCGTTCGAGGAGGTGTACGACCCGGATACCGACGCCACACGGATGCTCTTCACCCCGGGGGACACCGGGGCCTACGCCGCCGAGCAGCCGCTCGCGCATCCTCCGGGCAGCCACTGGTCGTACTCGTCCGGCACGACCAACCTGTTGTGCGACGTCGTCCAGGACACGACGGGTCACGGGCCGGAGTTGGCACGCGACCAGCTGTTCGAGCCGCTCGGGATGACGACCGCCGTGGTGGAGGCCGACGAGTCCGGAGGGCTGGTGTGCTCCTCGTTCGTGTACGCCTCGGCCAGGGACTGGGCGCGGTTCGGTCAGCTCTACCTCGATGACGGGGTCTGGCAGGGCGAGCGCCTGCTCCCGGACGGATGGGTCGACGCCTCCACGCAGCCGGTCGAGGAGTCCACCACGCTCGGCTACGGCTACCAGTGGTGGCTGAACGCCGCCCCCGACGGTTCCCTGCGGATGCCGGACGTGCCGGCGGATGCGTTCTGGGCGTCGGGGAACGAAGGACAGCAGGTCGTGGTCATCCCGTCCGAGGAGTTGGTGGTCGTCCGGCTCGGCTACAGCCCGGCGTTCGACGGCGTGCAGTGGGGCCTGGAGCCGCTGCTCACCGGTGTCGTCGAGGCGCTGGAGTGACGAGCGGCCATCCCGCCCGGCCGGTCAGGTGCCGGACGGCGTGAAGACATGCTCCCCGCCGGTGACGTGCACCGGGGTGCCATCCGGGACCCGCTCGAAGAGCCATCGCCCATCGGCGCGTGTCACCCGGATGCACCCGTGGCTGGCGGGTTCGGCCGGTACGGAGTTCGACCCGTGGATCGCCCAGCCACGATGGAAGTAGAGCGGGTCGTAGAGCGTCCCCAGAGCGGCCCGGCGGGTCCCGGCGATCCGTCGCTCGATCGTGAACTCCCCGACGGGGGTGTTGCTCACCGCCGTGCCTCCGGAAGCGGTCGCGTAGGGCTGGTCACTGCCGGAGCTGACGTGCAGCGTCACGACCCGTTCCCCACCTTCGACGAGGTGGAGCAGTTGTCGGTCGAGGTCCACGTCGATCCGGGTCGCGGGACCATCGGCCAGCTCCGGGAGAAGGGGGTCGGCCAGCGCCTCGCGTGTCCGGGGACCGATCCAGCCGTCGACCTGGAGGCCGTTGACGCGCTGGAAGGCCATGACGGCCGCCCGGGTCTGCGCGCCGTGGACGCCGTCGGCGGGGCCCACCAGGTACCCGAGTTCCCGCAGTTGCTCCTGGATCTCGGTGGGCGAGGCCCCCGTGCGTTCCCCGTCGCCGTCTGGTTCATCCGCGGGCACCTCATCGGAGGTTGGCTCCGCCGGGCCGGGATCGACGGACCCCGGGTCGTCGAACCCCGGCTGAGGAGCGACGTCCTCGGACCGGCCAGAACCCTCGCCCTCAGGGAGAGGGTCAGGTTCGGGCGGCTCGACGCGCGGTGGCGCTTCGGCGGGCTCGCCAGCGGTCCCCGTCGCCGGAGTGCTGACGGTGCTCCCCTGCTGCGCGATGCCGTCGATGGGGCCGATCACCGGTCGCAGCGTGTCCGACGGCGCCAACTGCCGGAGCGTGTCGACCCCGCCGGTGGCCACGAACACGACCAGCGCAGCAGCCCCGAGCAGCGCGGTGAGGCCCGCGCCGATCCGACGCACCCATGCGGTGCGCCGGGTGCGCCACGTCGCGGCCCAGGCGGCGGATGTCGGTGCCATGCTCGTCCTCGTCCTTCGTACAGGGCCCGCGTCGGTCCGCGGCCTCTAGCCTGTCCGACGCCCGACGGTCCCGGGAGGTTGCATCGAACGAGGCGAGGTGCCCGTATGAGCGCGCGGACGATCCCCAGCCGTCGGTTGCAACTGGTCGACCGCGCCCTCCAACTCCTCTCCTCCGGCTCCTCCCCTGTGGAGCCGGAGGCAGCGGCGCTCGACGACCTGCTTCCCGACGGCGCGATCTGCTTCGACGTCGGCGCGGAGTACGGCCTCTACACGCTCACGTTCGCCCGCCGCATCGGCATCGACGGCCGGGTGTTCAGCTTCGAACCGCTACCGGGTCCACACCGGTTCCTGTCAGAGGTCGTGCGGTGGCTCCGCGCCCCCAACGTGACGGTGCACCGGCTGGCGCTCGGTGACCGGGTGCGCGAGGCGACGCTGAGCCTCCCGAAACGTCGGTGGTTCCCCGTGCACGGCCGTGCGTTCGTCACCGACGATGCCCACGGTCCGGGGCCCAACGAGGAGTTCGCCGACGAGGAGCGGGTCTCCACCACCGTCTCGACGATCGATACCGCCGTGGCCGAAGCGGGCCTCCAGCGGGTCGACTTCATCAAGATCGACGTCGAGGGCTACGAGCCAGCCGTCCTACGGGGCGCGACGCGCACGCTCGAGCGCTTCCGGCCGACCCTGCTCATCGAGATCGAGGACCGGCACCTGGAGAAGTTCCTGGCGACGAGCGCCACGGTCATCGACCAGTTGGCGCCCTACGGCTACCGGATGGCGGCCCTGTCGGATGGCGCCTGGCGACCGGTCGAAACCGTCTCCACGCGGGCCCGCAACTACCTGTTCACCGCCCCGAGGACGAGAGGTGCTGGTAGTCCTTGAGCGTCTCGAAGTCGCCGCCCCAGCCCCAACCGAGCTGATCGAACACCTCGACGGCTCCCGGCCGCACCACCATCCCCGGCCGGACATCGTTCCGGTCCAGGTAGTCCTTCCCGGCAGCCGGCAGGATCGGTGAGCCGCGCACGTACGGGTTCTGCACGGGGTTGATGTCGATCGCCCGCCCGTAGGCGTGCTCGGACCAACCGCTGCCTCCAGTGACCTCCCGGCAGTTGAAGGCCGAGGTGATGTTCGCCGCCATCGATGCGTCATCATCCCCGTGGTAGCGCTCGATCGGCTCGATCCGTGCGATCCGGAACCCGTCGCCGTGGAGCGCACCGAAGGCCCCCGCCACCTCGTTGGCGACATCGCGGTGCACGACGAGCGCGCCCCACCGGTCCAGGTCGGACAGGTCTCGGTGGACGACCTCGAGGAACCGCAGATCCGAAAGTGACACCGGACAACCCGCCTCCCACGTCCAGCGCTCCATGTCGGCACGCAGGCTGTCGGGCACCGCATGCACCCGGGAGACGTAGCCGGTCGGCTGCGTCAGGTCGAGGGCTTCCCCACCATCGCTGAGCGCCCGCGCCAGCAACCGCTGCAACACCAGCGCGATGTGTCCGCGGGTCGCCGTGCCGGCCGGGTCGTAGATCAGGGGCGAGGTACCGGCCACCAGACCCAGCTCGGCAGCAACCGCGACGGCCGACTCGTGGAGGTTGCCGGCGATATCGGTGAAGCCGTGACTTCCCGCGTCCGGCCCCTCGCCGACCTGCGCCTCGTAGGCCCTGACGAGCATCGATGCGAGCTGGTCACGTCGGACCGGATGGCACCCTCTACCTCGCCGAGCGCGCCGGGACGGTCCACCAGCTCACCAGCGACGGCCTCGGGCCGGCCGTCGTCGACCTCTCGGCGGAGACCTCCACCGGCGGCGAGCGTGGGCTGCTCGGCATCGCCTTCTCCGACGACGAGCTCTACCTCTCCTACACCGACGACGCGGGTGACACGGTGCTGGCGGGCGTCGCAGTCACCGACGACGGCACGGTGCTCGGCGATGAACGGCGCCTGATCTACGCCCACCCGCAGCCCTTCAGCAACCACAACGGGGGTCAGGTCACGGTCGGCCCGGACGGGCTCGTCTACCTCGGCCTCGGGGACGGCGGCGGCTCGGGTGACCCGGACGGCAACGGCCAGGACCTCTCGACCCCGCTCGGCTCGATCATCCGTATCGATCCGGACGGCGGTGATCCCTACGCGATCCCCGACGACAACCCCTTCGTCGGGATGGACGGTGCGGCGGAGGAGATCTTCGCCTACGGCCTGCGCAACCCGTAGCGGTTCTCGTTCGAACGGGAGACCGACGTGCTGTGGATCGCCGACGTCGGTCAGGGCGAGCGCGAGGAGATCAACCGCCTCCCGCTGCACGAGGCCGCCGGCGCCAACCTCGGCTGGAACCTGATGGAGGGGACGCTCAGCTTCGCCGGGAGCGCACCGGACGATCACGTGCCCCCGGTCTACGAGTACGACACGCACGGACCAGAAGGGTGCGCGGTGACCGGCGGCTACGTCTACACCGGCACGGCGATCCCGGAACTCCACGGCGCCTACCTCTACGCCGACTTCTGCAACGGCCAGATCCGCGGACTGGTGGTCGATGCGGGCGGCGAGCTGATCGACCAGGGCAGCCTCGGCGTCGACGGCGGGCAGGTCGTCTCCTTCGTCGAGGACGACGGCGGCGAGCTCTACGTGCTCGACCTCGGCGGCCAGGTCAGCCGCTTGGGCCCCGCCTGAGAGCCACAGCCACCGCAGCCGATGTGGGGGTGCCATCGTGGTGCTGGCATGCTGGCTCGAGCAGGCCACCGCACGGTGGCCGACCATGAGCTGAGGAGCAGCACGTTGTCGATGGAACTGTCCGAGCGCAAGGCACTCGTCACGGGAGCAGGCGGCGGCTTCGGCCGCGCGATCGCGCGGGGGATGGCGGCGCGGGGAGCAGACGTGGCCCTCGCCGATCTCGGTGACACACCCGAGCAGCGGGACCGCCTCGAGCAGCACGCCGAGGAGGTGCGCGGACACGGACGCCGCGCCGTGGCCATCGCGGCCGACGTGCGTCGTACGGAGGACTGCGAGCGGATGGCCGAGGAGGCCATCGCCGCCCTCGGCCACGTCGACATCCTGGTAGCCAACGCCGGGGTCTGTTCGTTCGGGAAGCCGTGGGAGCTGACCGAGGACCAGTGGGACAGCGTCATGTCGGTCAACCTTCGCGGCGTCTGGCTGACGACCAAGTTCGTGGTGCCCCACATGATCGAGCGTCGGGCCGGCAGCATCGTGATGACATCGTCACGCAACGGCCTGAGCGTCGAGCACAACCTGGCCCACTACAACGCTTCGAAGGCCGGCGTGATCTCCTACATGAAGTCGCTCGCACTGGAGGCCGGACCGTACGGGATCCGCGTGAACGCCGTCTGTCCGACCCAGATGGCAGACCGGGAGCGGACGCTCGGAAGCCCGCAGATGCACACCTACTGGGATCAGGTGGCGGGCAAGGAGGGCGCCACCTACGAGGAGTTCGACCGTGCCTCCGGCGCGGAGAACCTGCTCGACACCAGTGGCCAGCCCGAGTTCGCGGATGTCGCCGAGGGCGTCCTGTGGTTGGCCAGCGACCGCGCCAGCCTGGTCACCGGGACCGCCCTGCCGATGGACGCCGGCTATCTGGTCAAGCGTGGTGGCTGACCCGCTGCGCCTGCGCCCGTCCTGGACGATCGATGGCCACGGCGCGGTCACGGCGCCCGATGATGAGGTCTTCGTCCATGGCGACCTTCTGGCCACTGGAGGCTCCGGCGACGTCCCCGTGCACGATGAGGCGGCAGCGGTCATCGATCTTGACGGCTGCACGCTGCTTCCGGGGATGGTCGACGCGCATGCCCACGTGTACGAGTACGGGCAGTCCCCAACCGACCTGCGAGCGACGACCCGGGCGCTGCTGGAGACGGGGTTCGTCACCATCCGCGACCTCGGGAGTCCGGGCCGGGCCCTGCTCGATCATCGGGACGAACTGGTGACCTCGCCCGCAGGCGGTCCACGGTTGATGGTCTGCGGACGGATCCTGTCGCGACCGTCGCGCGGTGCGGAACGATTCGGTGCCCTCTACCGGGTCGCCCGTGGCCCCGCCGGGATGCGCAGGGCCGTGCGCGCCGAAGCCGCGCGGGACGTCGACCTGATCAAGGTCATGGTCACCGGCGCGCTGAACGTGCCCGGCGAGGACATCGACCCGCCCCAGGTCACTGAGGAGGAGCTGCGCGCGATCGTGTCCGAGGCAGCCACGCTCGACCTCCCGGTCGCCGCCCACGCGGAAGGGCTCGAGGGGATACGTCTCGCGGTTAGATGCGGGGTAGACACGGTCGAGCACGGGGAAACCGCCTGCCAGGACCCCGCCGTCCTCGAAGCCATGCGGACCGCCGGGATCGCCCTGGTGCCGACGCTCGCCTTGTTCGAGGAGGTGAGCGAAGGCGGCGAGACGGCCGAGGTTCGTGAGCGGGCGCAGCGCCTGCGGGAGCTCGCCTTCCGGACCGTCGCCCAGGCACAGGAGATCGGGGTCGAACTGGCCTGCGGGCCCGACGTACTGTCCACGCTGGGTCCTCGGCACTCCGGCCCCACGGAACTGCGGCTACTGGCCGAGGCCGGCCTGTCCGCACCCGCACTGGTACGAGCGGCGACGCTCCAGCTCTCGCGCGCCGGCCAGGCCCAGCCCGCAACCCTCTCCGACGGCGCACCAGCCGACCTGATCGCGGTTCGCGGTGATGTCCGGCGGGACCCCGCCGCCCTGTGGCGAGCCCCGCCGGCCCTCGTGGTCCGCGCCGGGGTACCGGTCCGGCTACCCGAGGACCGGCGTCCCCCGCGGGCGCCGCGGTGAACGCTGCGCGCCGCCGGTCGAGCGAGCCGGTCACGGGTAGATGAGCATCATGCCGTAGGTGGAGTAGCTGCCGCTCGCCAGGTTCGAGCCGTCGAGCGTCGCGAAGCACACGTCGTAGAGCGGCGGGTTGACGTCGTCGATCTGGACGTTGACCTCCCACGGCTCGACGCCTGCGGGGGTCTCGTGCGCCTGATGGATGATCCGGAAGTCGGTCTCGCCGTTGAACGCCTGGGTCTGGACGCACTCCGAGGGTTGCCCGCCGGTCAGGGTGAACGTCTGGCTCTGGTCGACCAGCGTGGTGTCCGGATCCGGGCCGAACACGTAGTTCTGGCCGTCGTTGCCGTCCAGGGTGTCGGCGTCGACGACGGGCGGGTGGTTGCCGAGCCCACCGAGGCGGGCCATGAACGTCGCCATCTGGGCCCGGGTGACGGCATCGTTCGGGCAGTACTCGGGCGGGCTCGCCTGACAACCCGATGTGACCCCAGCGCTCGTGATCAGACCGATGTTGTTGTGGTGCGGGTTGGATGTGGAGACGTCGCCGTAGTTGTGACTCGCCCACACGATCGTCGCCGGTACGGCGATCATGGCGGCCACGAGGACAGTGAGTCCGAGTACGACCCACCGTCGGCGGACGATGATGGTCAGGTGGCGGTTCATCGTGGCTCCTCTGTGCGGAAGTGGTGCCACCACCCGACCGTAGTCAGCGGGACGCTCGACCTCACCAGATGACGGGCGCCCCGCCTACGGTCACCGTGTCGACGGAGGGGCAGCCGGATGAGCGAGGCAACCCGGGTCGCGGTCGCCCTCGGCAGTGGCGGGGCCCGCGGCTACGCACACATCGGCGTGCTGGAGGTCCTCGAGGAGCGTGGCTACGAGATCGTCAGCATCGCCGGCACGTCCATGGGCGCCCTGGTCGGCGGGCTGTACGCGGCAGGGAGCCTCGACGAGTACGCCGACTGGGCGCGCGGGCTCACGCAGCGGGACGTCATCCGCCTCCTCGACCTCTCCATCCGGGGTCCGGGAGCGATCCGTGCCACGAAGATCTTCGCGAAGGTGATCGAGCTCGTCTCCGATTCGCGGATCGAGGACCTGTCGATCCCCTTCACCGCCGTGGCGACCGACCTGCTCGCTGGCAAGGAGGTGTGGTTCCAGCACGGACCCCTGGCGACCGCGATCCGTGCATCCATCGCGCTCCCGAGCTTCATCACCCCGGTCATGGTCGACGGACGTCTGCTGGCCGACGGCGGCCTCCTCAACCCGATACCGGTCGCCGCGACCGCCGCTGCCACCGCGGACCTCACCATCGCCGTTTCGCTCTCCGAGGAACACCTCAGGGGTGCGGGCCAGAACGCCAAGCAGCCCTCCGCGGAGGGTGCGAACGACGTTCTCGAGCAGGCGGACGATCCGAGCCGCCTGGCGCGTGTCCGCGACAGCGAACGCTTCCGGGCGATCACGGAGTGGTTCAACACCGCCCGTGACGAACTCGCCCCGGAGCCGGGTGAGACCTACCCAAACGATCCTGTCGACGTCGCGATCCCGCGTGTGGAGCACCCCCCGGCCGGCTTGCGCACGCTCGAGGTGATGCAGCTCTCCCTCGACGCACTCCAGGCCGCCGTCACCCGATACCGCCTGGCGTCGTACCCGCCGGACCTGCTGATCACCATCCCACGGACCGCCGGCAGGGCGCTCGACTTCCACCGGGCGGGTGAACTGATCGCGCTGGGCCGTGAACGGACCGCCGCCGCGCTCGACCGTGGGCCCGGTCTCCCGTGGAGCTGAGCCGTACCCGGGTCCGACCTCTGCGCGCGGTCCTCGACCGTGCCTTGACCGGGCTGGCGCGACTCGCGTTGCGCGGCTTCTACCGTCGGCTGGAGGTCACCGGGGAGGACCACCTGCCGGTGGATCGGCCGACCCTGGTGGTCGCCAACCACTTCAACGCGCTGCTCGATGCGGTGCTGGTGATGCACGCCGTGGGACGGCTGCCCCGGTTCGTGGCCAAGAGCGCGCTGTGGCGCCCTGTCTGGGCACGGCCGCTGTTGTGGCTCGCCGGCATGGTGCCCGTGGAGCGCCCGCAGGACGACGGTGACACCGCCCGCAACCGCAGCGTGTTCGCCTCCTGCGCGGAACAGCTCGCCCGGGGGAACACGGTCGCGTTGTTCCCCGAGGGTCACCTGGCACCGACACCGGCGCTCCGACCGCTCCGAACCGGCGCGGCACGGATCGCTCTCAACGCTCGTCTGGCCGGTGCCGAGGGGTTGGTCATCCTGCCGCTGGGACTCGTCTACGAGGACACCGTGGCGCTGCGCTCACGGGCCCTGGTCCGGATCGGGCCACCGATCGACGTCGACCGGTTCCTCACGGAACGAGGATCTCCGGACGCGGATCCGGAGGACCAGGCGGCGGTCCGGAGCCTGACCACCGAGATCGGCCGCCGGTTGCGTGTCCTCGCCCCCGACTACGAGGACCAGCTCGAGGCGGCCACCCTGGGTCGGGCCGCTGATATCGCGTTGCGGGGAGAGGAACAGCTCCCCACCGAGGAGGTCCCCCTCTCCACCCGTGAAGCCCTCGCCCGGGAGCTCGCGCAGGCACCGGAGGACGATCAGCGCGAGATCATCGACCGACTGGCCCGCTACGAGCTCAGCTGTTCCCTCGCGGGCCTGCGAGACACCGAGGTGATCGCCGAGCACGGGCCGAGCACGTTGACCCGCCTGCTGGCCATCACGTCGCTCCGCCTGCTGCTCCTCGCCCCGTTCGCGCTGGCCGGAGCGATCATCAACGCGCTGCCGTACTGGGCGGTGCACTGGACGGGCCGGTTCGTGCGCAACCCGGCGTTGCGCGCCAGTGCACGCCTGCTGACCGGCGTCGCCCTGTTCCCACCCACCTGGCTGCTGATCGCCTGGCTCATGCCGTGGAACAGCTGGTGGGCACGGGCCCTGGTGATCGCCGCGGCACCCGTCCTCGGCCTGATCGCGGTCCGCGCGCTGGAACGCGCCGTCGAGGTGTCACGTGCCTGGCACGGGTGGGTGACCCGGCTGGAACGGCAGGAGCACCTCGCCATGCTGCGCGAGCAGCGTCGAGCGCTCACCGACCTGATCGATCGGCACCGAGCAGCATGACGGCGTTCTCACGACGTTACGCGCGGTTTCTCCGGTCTTGTTCCTGTTGTGGGTTGCTGGAGCCACCAGGTCGACCGTCGTCACGCAGGGATCGAACGCCATGTCCACCGTGGACCGCCAGACCCGCTCCTGGCCTCGCATCCGCGCCCGGCCCCGGCTGTACGGGGGATCCTCGCTGCGCTCATCGCGACGGGCACCATCGTTCTGGTGGTGTTCCAGCCGCAGCGGCTCCTCTACGACAACGTCGTCGACGAGGACTTCCCGGTCACCGCTGCATCGGGTGAGGCTGCCGAGCCGGGCGAGGACGAGCCGCCGGAGACTGGGCCAGAGGAGGCCGAGGTCGCAGGGCCATCCGAACCGGCGGATGACGCGCCGACGACCGATCCGGACGCCAGGCCGACGACCGATGAGGCCCCGGAGACCTACCCGTTGATGGGAGCCACCGGACACTTCGTGTCCCGCAGCCGCTACACCGTGACCGGAGAGGCGACGGTCTACGAGTTCGAGGATGGGTCGCGCACGCTGCGGCTCGAGGACCTCCACTCGACCAACGGGCCGGACCTGTTCGTCTACCTGACGACCGCGGATGCCGACGACCCGGATGCCGAGATCGCCTCCGACCACCTCGACCTGGGGGCGCTGCGAGGCAACGTCGGTGACCAGAACTACGACATCCCTGCCAGCGCCGATCTGGACACCTACGACACGGTGGTGATCTGGTGTCGGCCCTTCTCCGTGGCCTTCGGGGCCGCGGATCTGTCCTGATCCGCATCAGCGAGACGGCCGCCCAACACCGACTC
>JBBDSW010000152.1:314-22473 GCA_040904745.1 Nitriliruptoraceae bacterium | reverse complement strand
GCCTCGCCGGCAGCCTTGATCGCGTGCCAGAACATCTCGTGCAGCTCGGGGTACTCCTCGAGGTGCGGCGGCTTGAAGTAGTCCGTCCAGAGCACCGACAGGTGGTGCTTGACGAGCTCCGCCCGCTCCTCCTTGATCGTGATCGCACGCTGGCGGAAGACCGGGTCGTCGGAGTCCTGGTACTTGAGGGCGGACTGCAGGACCGACTCGGCCTCGATCCGTGCCTGCTCGGGGTAGTAGACCCCGCACATCAGGTCACAGTGGGCATCCGCCACACGGGCGGGCCGGATCGGGTTGAGCGCAGCGGTGAGGGTGGACAGGCGCATCTGGAGCTCCTTGATCGGTCCAGGATGGTCGCCCCCCAGCCTAGAGGACCTCACGCTATGCGTCCTCGGCCATCGGGAGGTGGCGGGGAGGGAGCCGGTGCGTAGGGTCCACGCACCCGCGCAGGAGGAGGGACCGGTGGCCCGTCGAGCAACGCTCGTTCCGGCCGCGGCGACCGTCGTCGGCTGCTACCTCGGCGTCCTGGCCGTGGATCGGTCCCGCATCCGGGTGCGCGGCCCCTCCATGACACCGACCCTGCTCGACGGCGATGTGCTGCTGACCGTCCCGGCGCTGCCCGGCCTCCTGCGCCGCGGCGCGGTGGTCGTGGTCGCGGACCCGGCCGATCCCGAACACCTCGTCGTCAAGCGGCTGACCGCCCGTGACGGCGACCGGGTCCAGGTCCGTGGCGACGACCCGGACCGCTCGACCGACGGTCGGGTGTGGGGGTGGCTCCCACGGTCGCGCATCCGGCGGGTCGCGCTCGCACGGTGGCCGGATGTCCGGACACCGCTCCGGCGGATCGTTCCCCCACCGGAGCCGGTTCCACCCCTGCCCGAGGAGGTCGAGGGTGCGCCGCGGGCCGCAGGCTGCGGACCGACGGATGTGGGCGGGTAGCCCGGGTCACGAACCCTGGTCGCCCCGCTCTTCCCACCACGCGTCCAGTGCCGCCAGGGCCTCACGTTCGTCCATGGGCCCCCGCTCGAGCCGCAGATCGAGGAGGTGCTGCCACGCTTCTCCGACCAACGGACCGCGCTCGATCCCGAGGTGGCGCATGATCGTGTTCCCATCGACAGCCGGACGCATGGCCTCGAGCTCCTCCTGCTCACGGAGCTTGGCGACCCGCTGCTCGAGCTCGTCGACGCGACGCTGGATCCTGCCCGCACGACGGGGGTTCCCCGTCGTCACGTCCGCCCGGGTCAGCGCGTTGAGTCGCTCGTAGAGGTGCCCGGCGTCGCGGACGTAGCGCCGGACCGCGGCGTCGGTCCACCCCTGCTTGTAGGTGTGGAACCGGAGGTGCATCCGGACGAGCTCGCTGACGTCGCGGGTCGTCTCCTTGTCGAAGCGCAGCGCGCGCATCCGCGCACGGGTCTGGCGGGCTCCGACGACGTCGTGGTGGTGGAAGGTCACGGTCCCGTCGGGATGGATCTCACGGGTCTCCGGCTTGCCGATGTCGTGCAGCAGCGCGGCCAGCCGGAGCACGACGTCCGGTCCGTCGACCTCCAAGGCCATCGCGTTCTCGATCACCGCCAGGGTGTGCGCCCAGACGTCCTTGTGCCGGTGCTCCGGATCGACGCAGGCGCTGAGCGCCACGAGCTCGGGGAGCATGTGGGCAGCCAGGCCGGTCGCGAGCAGGAGCTCGAGCCCTCGGCGGGGCGTGCGACCGGCCACCAACCGGACGAGCTCGTCACGCACCCGCTCGGCCGAGACCTCGACCAGCAGGTCGGCGAGCTCGGTCGCGGCGGCCAGCGTGGCGTCCTCCACCTCGACGTCGAGCACCGCGGCGAAGCGCGCGAGCCGCACCATGCGCAGCGGGTCGTCGGTGAAGGAGGTGTGCGGGTCGATCGGGGTGCGTAGCAGTCCCCGTCGGAGATCGGCGAGACCCCCGTGCGGGTCCACGAACCGGAACTCAGGCACCTGGACGGCCATCGCGTTCACGGTCAGGTCGCGACGGGCGAGGTCCTCCTCGATCGTCTCGCCGTAGGTCACCTCCGGGTGTCGCGATCCCGCCTGGTAGGTGTCCGCCCGGTAGGTCGTGATCTCCACGCGCCGGGTGGGGCGTCCCTCCTGCTCCCGCTGGCACGACACCGTGCCGAAGGCCGCACCGGTCAGCCACACCGCGCTCGCCCACGCACGGACGATCCGCTCGGTCTCCTCGGGTCGGGCCGAGGTCGCCAGATCCAGATCGACCTGGTCGAGCGCACCAGCAGCGCCACCCGCCAGCAGCGTGTCCCGTACGGTGCCACCGACCAGGTGCAGTTCATGACCCGCGTCCGCGAACGCGGTGCCCAGTTCCCGCGCCTCCGGGTAGACGTCGACGAGCCGACCGAGTTGCGCGGCCTGCTCGGCGGTGAGCTGATGGGCGGTCACGACAGGGGAGCCTTTCGATGCACTGACGGCGAAGCACTGACGCCGAAGGACTCGGCCGGGGCTGCACGAGCGGGGGAGGGTAGGCACCGCGGTCGGACCGGGGGTCGACCGGACGGGCGGCCGGAGCCGTGTGCGAAGCCGCAGACCATATGGTGCCCTTGCCGCCGTGTCCGACGCCGCCGCCGTTCGACCGAGACCTACGGGGAGCCCGTGAGCCAGCCGCCACCGCAACCTCCCGAACCTCCGCCGCCGCCACCACAGGCGCTCGGTGGACCGGCACGGGCCGAGTCCGGACCGGTCACGGTGCGGCCCGGGGAGGAGGTTGCACGTCCGGGGCTCGACGACCGTGAGCGGGAACTGGCCCCGGCGGTGGTGATCTCCTGGCGGATCACGGCCGCGCTGTCCTCGCTCCTGCCAGCCGTGGTCACCTCGGTCCTCGGCTTCGTCTTCGCCGGCCGGTGGGGCTGGCTCGTGCTCGCCCTCGTCGTCGGGGCCTTCCTCTTCGCGGTCGTCCTCTACCCGCCGATGCGGTTCCGCCGCTGGCGCTGGCAGTTGAGCGGGCTCGCCGTCGACATGCGTTCGGGGGTCCTCGTCCGGCGGCAGGAGACCGTCCCGTACTTCCGGATCCAGCAGATCGACATCGTCGCCGGCCCGGTCGACCGGCTCCTGGGGCTCGCCAGCCTGCAGGTGACGACCGCCTCTGCCTCGGGGTCGGCGACGCTACCCGGCATCGAAGCCGAGTCGGCCCCGGTGGTGCGTGTGGAACTGCTGGCACGCGCCGCACAGGCCGTCGCGAACCATCCGGGGGATCTGCGCGATGCCGTCTGAGCCGGACGGTTCGCCGCCGCCCCCATCGCCAGTAGACGTCCACGGTGCGCGGCCCGATTTCCGCGAGCCGCGGCAGCTCCACCCGGCCTCGATCCTGCTCGGCATCCCGCTCATGCAGTTCGTGCAGGCCGTGTTCGTCCCGGTGGTCGCGACCCTGGCTGCGCCGTGGTTCGTCACGGCGGGGCTGCTCGTCGTCGTGGCCGTCATCGGGCTGATCGTTCGGATCTTGGACTGGCGGATGCGCACGTTCTCGTTCGACGGCGAGGTGCTGCGGGTCGACCACGGGGTTCTGAGTCGCAACCACCGCAGCCTGGACATCGGCCGCATCCAGCAGGTGGAGATCCAACGGGGGGCGATCCAGCGGCTCGTGGGGCTCGCAGCGATCCGGGTCGAGACCGCCGGCAGCGCCAGCGAGCCCGAGGTCGACCTGCGCGTGCTGCCGGAGGCCGACGCGGTCGCGCTGCGCCGGGCCGTCCGTGCCAGCCAGGAGCGTCTCGCCGGGCGCGCCTCCAGCGAGGATGGCGCCGGAGCGGACCAGGCCCGCGAGATCCTCCGGGTCCCGATGGTCCACGTCGTGCTCGCCTCGATCACCGGCGCCCGGCTCCTGGTCCTCCCCGCCGTGATCGGTGGTGGCCTGCAGTTCGCCGGTAACCAGCTGGGACCGTTCATGGACGACGCCGTGGACCGGATGGTCGCACTCGGGCTGGCCGGACGGACGCCGACGTTCAACGGTCCCGACTGGCGCCTGATCCTCCTCGGCACCCTCGCGGTGCTGTTGCTCACGATCGCCGCCGCCATCGTCACCGGTGTCCTGCGCGACGGGAACTTCCGGATCCGCCGGATCGACGACGACCTCCACGTCTCGCGCGGGGTCCTGGCCACGCGGGAGTCGGTCGTCCCACTGCGCCGGGTCCAGCTCGTCGAGGTGAAGCGCAACTGGCTGCGCCGGGTGCTCGGCTTCGCCACGGTGCGGATCCGCTCCGCGGGTGGTTCGGCCGAAGGTGATGGACGGGTCAGCGTGCCGCTGCTGCGCGCGGGTCGCATCGATGACCTGCTCGGCGAGCTCCTCCCCGGCGTACCCGGCGTGCCCGACCTCCGCTCACATCCGCCCACCGCCCTGCGTCGAGCGCTGTTCCGGTGGCTCAGGCCCGCGGTGCTCCTCCTCGCCGCGGTGTGGCTCGCCCCGGAGCTCGTCGGCGTCCTCGACATCGAACCCCTCTCACGCGCCCGAGCGTGGCTGTTGCTGCTCCTGCCGGTCAACGCCGCACTCGCGGTCATCGAGTACCGCCACCTCGCCCATGGAGTCACCGAACTCGTGGTGGCGGCCCGCAGTGGCGCCCTGTCGATCACGACCAGCATCGCGCCGGTCGTCAAGGTGCAGGCGGTCACGAGTACCCGGGGGATCTTCCAGCGGCGACTCGGGCTGACCACCCTGATCGCCCACGTGGCCGGACCCGGTGCGGTCGTGGTCGTGATGGACGCCGGACGTGCTGAGGCCGCCGAGCTACACGGCGTGCTGGGCGAGCACGCCGCCTCGCCCACCCCGATCTCGTCGCGACGCTGAGCGGGTCACGACGCGGCGAGCCCCGCGGCGCGCAGCGCCACCCGGAGGTCGGAGGGGTTGGTCGCGGTGGCCATGACGTCACGCAGCGACACCTCGCCCTGGGAGTACAGCTCGAGGAGATGCTGGTCGAAGGTCTGCATGCCGTAGTACCCACCCTCGGCGATCGCGTCCTCGATCATCGGCAGCTGCGCCGGGTCGATGAGGAACTCGTAGGTACGGGTGGTCATCACGAGCACCTCGACGACCGCGACCCGACCGTGCCCGGACGCCCGTGGGACGAGTCGCTGGCAGACGATGCCCTGGAGGGAGTTGGCGAGGCTCATCCGCGCCTGGCCCTGGCTCTCCTTCGGGAACATGTCCACGACCCGGTTGATGGTCTCCCGCGCGTCGGTGGTGTGCAGGGTGGAGATGACGAGGTGGCCCGTCTCCGCGGCCTGCAGCGCGGCTTCGACCGTCTCCAGGTCCCGCATCTCGCCGATGAAGATCACGTCCGGGTCCTGCCGCGAGATCGCCTTCAAGCCGGTCGCGAAGTCCGCCGTATCGACCCC
The DNA here is from genome assembly GCA_040904745.1 of Nitriliruptoraceae bacterium. GTDB lineage: Bacteria > Actinomycetota > Nitriliruptoria > Nitriliruptorales > Nitriliruptoraceae > T1Sed10-7. Next base: position 17,121 of record JBBDSW010000152.1, on the reverse strand, counting down.
GACCTCCCGCTGGTCGATGATGGCGTGGTCGTCGCGGTGCAGGACCTCGATGGGGTCCTCGAGGGTCACGACGTGGCACCGACGCGTCGCGTTGATGTGGCTGAGCATCGCGGCCGTCGTGGTGGTCTTCCCCGAGCCGGTCGGACCGGTGACGAGCACGAGCCCACGGTGCTCCTCGGCGAGCTTGCGCACCGCCGGCGGGAGCCCCAGGGAGTCGAAGGACTGGGTCCCAGGGAGCACCCGCCGGCAGACCACGCCGACGGAGCCGCGCTGGAGGAAGGTGTTGACACGGAAGCGACCGACACCCGGGATCGAGTAGGCGTAGTCGACCTCCTTGTGCTCCTCGAAGATCCGACGGAGACGGTCGTCCATCATCTCGTCGGCGAGCCGCTGGGTGTCGGCCGGTGAGACGGGCTGCAGGGTCGTGATCGGCTTGAGGTCGCCGTCGATACGCACGAACGCCGGTCCCCCGGCCTTCAGATGCAGGTCGGAGCCCCCGGATTCGACCAGGACCTGGAGGTACTCATCCACACTCGGCACGACGCACGGGCTCCTGTGATCGCTGACCGGCACGCCCCGCACCGGCCTCACCCCGTCCACATCGGCCGGCTGCGGGCAGGGCTTGAGCGGCCTGCTCGCCCGCGGGTCGCCGCGCTCACACCTCCACGAGCAGGGTCACCGGTCCGTCGTTGACCAACGCCACCCGCATCTCGGTCCGGAACCGTCCCGTCGCCACGGGCACGCCGAGCTCGCGCAGCCCGGCGATCACCTCCTGGACCAGTGGCTCCGCCTGCGCCGGGGCGGCGGCATCGACGAACGAGGGTCGTCGTCCCTTGCGGGCGTCGCCGTAGAGGGTGAACTGGCTGACGAGCAGCATCTCGCCTCGGACCTCGGCGCAGCTGCGGTTCATGGCGCCGCCGGCGTCCGCGAAGATCCGCAGCCCCGCCAGCTTGCGCGCGAGTTTCGCGGCCTCAGCCGATCCGTCGCTGTGGGTGACGCCGACGAAGGCGACCAGCCCGGGCCCGATACGACCGGTCTCCACGGGCGCCTCATCGTCGCCTTCGACGACGCTGACCGCAGCTTCCGTCACCCGCTGCACGAGCGCTCGCACGCGACCCTCCGAGCCGACTGGAGCAGCCGAGGCTAGACGCCCGGTGCCGCAGGTCGGTCGCTACGCTCGTGCCATGGCCAGGTACCCGACCGCACGTGCCACCTCCGCCGGTGGTGTGGTCTGTGACGACCGGCCGGACGGTCGCCGTTGGGTCCTGCTCATCGCGCGCCGCAACGCCGCCGGCAAGCCCCAGTGGACGCTGCCGAAGGGTGGCATCGAGGAGGGCGAGACCGACCAGGAGGCCGCGCTGCGCGAGGTGCGTGAGGAGACCGGCTTCGGGGCGACGATCGAGGACCTCCTCGGCACGATCGACTACTGGTTCGTGTGGCGACCCGATCAGATCCGCTACCACAAGTTCGTGCACTACTTCTTCATGTGGTGGGACGGACAAGCCGCCAGTGAGCGCGATGACGAGGCCGAGCACGTCGAGTGGGTGCCGCTGGAGGTCGCGCTCGTGCGGCTCGCGCACCGCAACGAGCGCAAGCTCGTCGAGAAGGCACGGGTCGTCTCCCCCGCCCGGCCACAACCGCCCCGACACGCGGCCGCCGCGGTCGAGGGGTGAGCCGGGAGCGTGGCCGCGACCACGTCGCGGTCGGGTCACTGATCGCCGTGGTGCTCTCAGCCGTGCTGCTGGTACCCGCCAGCGCCCAGGAGGACACGTCCGTGCCGAGTGCGCGGCTCACGGTGACCGACCTCACGCGCGTGCTCGGGCCGGGGACCGCACCCGAGCCCGAGGACCCGTCCGAGGAGCGACCCTACGAGCGGGACCTCCGGTTACGGGTCGTGATCGAGAACGACGGCCAGGTGCCGCTGTCAGCGGCCCAACTGGTCATCGAGGTCCATCCGTCCGTGCACACCCGGGGCACCCTCGCCGAGGCACTCGACGGCGACCTGACCTCCAACCCGTTGCACATCGACACGACGCTGCTCCGCACCGAACGGCCCCTACCGGAGGAGACCTTCGCGGGGCTGACCGAGACCATCACCCCGGAGGAGGTGGCCTGGGCGGATGGCGCGGGCGGGGTGCACCCGGTGCGCATCGCGGTGATCCGCGGGACGGAGGTGTTGGACGAGGCCATCACCGCCGTGGTGTGGCTGAACCGAACCCCCCAGGAGCCCTTGCTCACGACCTTCGCCTGGCCGATCGACACCTCCCCCTGGCGGACGGCCTCGGGCAGCTACCCGGCGGCGGTCGATCGCGAGGTACGTCCGGGATCTCGACTCGACCGCCTCGTGACCGCGCTGGAGCGGGGGCCGAGCACCGTGCCGGTGGTGCTGGCACCCGCGGCGCACCTGCTCGAGGATCTGAGCGACCGTTCCGACGGCTACGTGGCGCTCGAACGCAGCGACGACGGCACCATCGAGGGGGATCGTGTCGAGCCGTCCGAACCCGGTGCCAGCGGATCGACGGCCATGCTCCGCAGGCTCCGCGATCTCGCCGGGACGCTGCTCAGAGCCCCCGTCAGCTCCGCGTACGCCGACGCCGACCTCGCCGCGCTCCTCGACGGCAACGAACTCCAGGGTGAGCTCGCCGCGCTCACGGCCGCTGATGGACGCCGCCGGCTCCAGCGTCAGCTCGGTGTCGAGGTGGACGGTGCGACGCATCTCGTCGGCGATCGCATCGATGACGCCGTCCTCGACGTGCTGCCCGGAGAGACCCTGTTGCTCCCGGCTGATGCCACCTCGCTGCCGCCGATCGGGGCGGACCCGGACCTCGGCTCGCCGGTCCGTTCGCTCCGAGCCCCGTCGGGACGGCTCATGACCGCCCTGGTCGGCGACCCCTACCTCGAGGTCGCCCTGGAGAACCTCGACCACCCGGCCGGCGCCGTCGTCGCGAGCCAGCGCGTGCTGGCCGAGTCGGCCCTGGCCTACCTCACCGCCCCGGGAACGAGCGAACGGGGGCTGGTCCTGCTGCCCTCCCGGACGTGGGATCCGCCGGCGGCCGCTGCTGAGGAACTCCTCCTCGCGCTGACCGAAGCGCGCTGGCTGCAGCACGTCCCGCCGAACCGCCTGGCCACCGAGGGCCGCCGTGACAACACCACCCTGGATCTGGCCGACCCGGAGCAGGGGGCGTTCGACCCGGCCTTCACCACGGAGCTGACCACGGCCTGGCAGGGGCTGGACGCTGCGGTGGCCGCCTCGCCTCCCGGCACCTCCCGACTGGACGACCGACCCATCGAGGAGCTGCGCGACGATCTGCTGCGTGCCACCTCCCGGTGGTACCGCGATGGCGGGGAGGGAGAGGCGACCGCGATCGTGCGCGACGTCCAGCGGAGGATCGGCGTCACGTTCGGCGGCATCGAGGTCGGTAGTGACTCGGTGACGTTGACCTCGGACACCGGACAGATCCCGGTCACCGTGCAGCGCACCCGTGGGGGCCCACTCCTCGTCACGGTCACCGTCCAGTCACAGGGCCGTCTGCTGTGGCCGGACGGCCGGACCTCGGAGGTGATCGAGCTCGACGACGGCTCGAGTCAGACCGTCAGCTTCTCCACCCGGGCGTTGTCGACCGGCACGTTCCCCGTGACCGTCATCGTGACCGACCCGACCGGCAGCCACGAACTGGTGAGGGACACCTTCTCGGTCCGCTCCACCGCGATCTCGCGACCGGCGCTGACGGCGATCGCCGTGCTCGTGGTCGTGCTCCTGCTCGTCGGCGCACTGCGACGCCGGAGACCGGATCGCCCACGGCTCGCCGTCGTGCGCGATACTGACGGAGCGCAGCGGGACGATCACGCAGGGGAACGAGGAGGGGATTGGTGAGCTGGATGCGGGCCGAGGACGGCGACATCATCGCCGGGTGGCTGTTGCGCCTGGTCGTGACCCTCGGAGCCCTGGCGCTGGTGGTGTTCGAGATCGGTGCGGTGGTCGTCGCCTCCGTGACCGCCGACGATGCCGCGGGCGAGGTCGCACGAGCCAGCGCCGACGCCTACCGTGCATCGGGCTCGCTGGCCCGAGCGACCGAGGTCGCCGAGGAGATCGCAGCCGCACGCGAGGTCGAGCTCACCGCGCTCGATGAGGACGAGGGGGCGCTGGTGGTGGAGGTCACACGCGAGGCAGGCACGATCCTCCTGCAGCGCATCCCACAGGCGAGTGACCTCATCACCCGGAGCGCCACCCGCCGCACCGAGATCGGGACGTAGCCGGTGGAGGGTCAGGTGGAAGGGCGACGTACGCGACCGGCGGATCAGGCCGGTGCACACGAGGCCACGGTGGGCGGTGACGACGCCACCGTGACCGGTGCGTCCTCGTTCGACCAGGAGACCTCGCAGCCCCGCCCGTGGCCGGATCGCAGCCACCTCGCCGATCGGTACGCCCTCCAGGAACCGATCGCCTCGGGCGGCGCCGCGATCGTCTGGCGCGCGTTCGACGACAACCTGTCGCGCACCGTGGCCATCAAGCTCCTGCACCCTCACCACGCGAACGACCGCACCGTGGTCGAGCGGTTCGAGCGCGAGTCGCGCGCGGCCGCCCAGCTCAACCATCCGAACGCGGTCCGCATCTACGACACCGGACGCGAGGACGACCTCGTCTACCTCGTGATGGAGCACGTCGACGGCCCGAGTCTCAAGGACGTCCTCGCCACCGCGGAGCAACTGGACCCGGTCACCGTCGCCGCGCTCGGTGAGCAGGTGGCCGCTGCACTCGGTGAGGCGCACCAGCACGGACTCGTCCACCGCGACGTGAAGCCGGCCAACATCCTCATCGCCGCCGACGGCACCGTGAAGGTCACCGACTTCGGCATCGCCAAGGCGCTGTCCTCCACCGACGCCACACTGACCACGCCGGGCACGGTCGTCGGGACCGCCGCCTACGTCGCGCCGGAGCAGCTCGAGGACGCCGAGGTCGATCCGCGGGCGGACATCTACGCGCTCGGCGTCGTGCTGCACGAGTGCCTGACCGGACGCCCCGCCTTCAGCGGCGACACCCCGACCGCGACCGCGGCCATGCGACTGACCCACGACCTGCTGCCCCCACGGCAGCTCCGCGCGGACGTGCCTCGCGCGCTCGACGACGTCGTCGTCCGGGCGACCCGTCGCGACCGAGGCGATCGCTATACCGACGGCGGCGCCATGGCCGCTGCGTTGACCCCGCTGGTCGCCAGCAAGCCCAGCGAGATCACGGCCGGGCTGGTGCAACGACACCTCGAGGACCCGGACGCTTTGCAGCAGTTCCCGCTCATGCGTGACGAGCGACCGTACTCCGGCCCCATGCCCGCGACCCGACGGGAGTACGCCCGACGACTCGCCTTCGCGGTCCTCGGCGGCATCGTCCTCACGCTGGTCGCGGTGTTCGCCTACGACGCCCTCCAGGCCGACGAGTCGGCGGAGACCTCGACCAGCCAACCGGTGATCTACGAGGTCGAGGACGTGCTCGTGGTCGAACCCACGGCACCCGGCGACGGGGACAACCCCGACCAGGCGGCCAACGCGGCGGACGGGGATCCGCAGACGGCATGGGTGAGCGAGCCCTACCCCGACCCGGACTTCGGTGACGACCAGGATGGCATCGGTCTGGTCTTCGACCTCGGCGAGCCCCGCGACGTGCACGGGATCACCCTCGAACTCGCCCGCGGCGGACTGGCCGTCGAGCTGTACGCGACCGACACCCTGCCACCGGAGGTCGCCACCCCGAGCGCCTGGGGCGAGGCGCGCGCCTCCCAGAACGACACGCTCAGCCAGCAGCCGTTCACCTTCAACAGCACCTCGGAGCGGTACTGGCTGGTGTGGATCACCGGGTTGTCCGCCGGGTCGACCGAGGACTACACGGCCGAGGTGGCCGAGGTCCGGTTCTTCGGGCCCTCGTGAGGCGACCGTGACGAGCCACGCGACGGATCGCAGCGACGAGGAGGTGCTGGCCACCTTCGTCGATCAGAGCCTGCCACCTTCCCGACGCGAGACCGCCTTCCACACGCTGGTGGACCGCTACCACCGGCGCGTCTTCGCGGTGTGCCTGCACGTGCTCGGCTCGCCGAGCGAGGCCGAGGACGCCACCCAGGAGACCTTCGTCAAGCTCGCGCGTGGCGCGGACACGTTCCGGGGCGATGCCAAGCTCTCGACCTGGCTGTACCGGGTCGCGCGCAACGTCTGTACCGATCACGTCCGCTACGAGGCCCGCCGCCCCTCGACACCCGTCGCCGACATCGCCGACCTCCACGAGGCGCCGAGCGAGGCCGACTCGACCTCCGGGACCGACACGGCGATGTCGGTCCACGCCGCCCTCGCGGAACTCGATGAGGAACACCGTCGGGTACTGCTGCTGGTCGGCGTCGAGGGGTTGAGCTACGCCGAGGCCGCCGAGGCGACCGGCACGGCGGTCGGCACCGTCAAGAGCCGGGTCTCGCGTGCACGGGTGCGCCTCGCCGAGCTCCTGACGGATGGTGATGACACGGAGCCGTCACCGCAGGGCCGCACCGGAGGGTTCGAGGATGGCGCCGAGCCGGGGGCGACGCAGCGGCCGCGGGGTCCTCCCGGCCGCTGACCGTTCCCGTCGGGTGCCCACGCAACCCCGACGATCCCCCTGACGTCCCACCCTGTGAGCCCACTTCCCTCGTCCCCCACCGACCGGGCCCCTGGAGCACCGTTGGACCGCACCGAACGCCTCACCAGCTACCTCGACGGGGAGCTGGGCATCGACGAGCGTCGCGCCCTCGAGGCCGAGCTCGCCGAGGATGCGGCCTTGCGCGCGGAGCTTCGCGCCCTGGAGCACGCCGACGGGCTCCTGCGCGCCATCCCGCCGACCGCGTTGCCCGACGGCGCGAGGCAGCGATTCGACGAGGCACTCGCGCCGGTGCTCCGGACCGTCGTCGGCGGGACCGAACCAGGGACCCGTCGGGCCATCGCCCAGGCACCGACCACCTCCGAGGCGATGGGTGGCACCGACGACGAACTGGCCCGGCGTCGCGAGCGCCGACGGGGCCTGCTCCCTGCGCTGGCCGGGGTGGCGGCCGCCGCTGCGGTGATCGCCGTCGGTCTCACCACGGTCGGGCCGCTCGGACAGATGGGTGGTGACGATGCGGGGACGGAGGAGAGCGCCGACTCGATGTCGGCGATGGACACCGACGACGCCGGGGAGGGATCCGCCGAGGTGGAGACCGCCGCGGCACCGGAGCCGGTCATCATCGACGACGGCCGACGCCTCGGTGAGGAGGAGCTCGATGAGCTCCTCGCAGCCGACGAACTGCGGGAGATCACCTCGCGGAACCTCGACCAGCAGCAGGGAACCGCGCTCGCACGCGACTTCCAGCAGCAGCTCCTGACCGGGACGGCACCCGGTGTCCCGGAGCGGGAGGCCGGCGAGGAGGGCGCCGAGGACGACAGCGCCGATGACGGCGCCGATGCGGACGATGACGGCGCCTCGGCGGAGGCTCCGCCGCTGACCACCAGGGATGGACGCACGCTCACGGTCGAGGACGCCGAGGCGGTGACCCGGTGCCTCTCCGAGCTCCTGACCAGCGGTGAGCAGGCCGTGCCCGTCACGGTCGAGCTCCTCGAGGTCGACGGGGTCGCGGCGATCAGCTTCGGGTTGGTGACCCTCGATCCGGAGACCGCCGAGTTCATCCGGACCGAGGTGTGGACGCTGGCCCGCTCCGACTGCCAGGTGCTGCGTTTCGCCCAGTCGTGACGACCGTGTCGCGGCGGCTCAGCGGCCCCGGACCACGATCCAGCCGCCGTACACCGCCGCCGGGTACGCCAGCAGCGTCAGCCCGGTGGGAACCGCCGGCAGACCGGCCCAGGCCAACGCGATCGCGACGCTGACGCCGGCGCAGGTCATCGCCATCGCGCGCAGGTACGGGGAGTCGTGATCACCGCCACCCCAGTAGGCGGCCCGGGCGACGGCGAAGCCGATCGCCCCGGAGGAGATCAGGAGCAGGAACCCACCCCGGAGCACCGGTGCCAGGATCGCGCCGCCGATCGCCGCAGCGACGAGGCCGACCAGCGTCGCACGGGTGGCCAGGGCGAGCGATGTCGATCGACCGTCCCCGCTGCCCGGTCGGGAGAGCGGCAGCGCGCCGCCGTGCGAGCGCTTCGTGGTGGTGCCATCGAGCTGGCGAGCGCAGTCGGGGCACTTGTAGCCGACCGCGGCCTCGCGGGCGCAGTCGGGACAGATCGGGGTCTCGCACGACGAGCAGCGCAGGCGCGTCGGCGTGGACGGGTGGGTCGCACAGGGCGTGGGCTCGGCCATGACCCGGATGGTACGGCCGAGGGGCGCCCTGCCCCAGCGCACGGAGGGGAATACCCTGGGTGGTCCCACCGTTAGCCTCGGTCGAAGACGCCGCACCGTCTCGGCGTCGCTCCCAGCCCACGGTCACCCCAGAGGTCATCACGATGTCCAGCACCCCCAGCGTCCAGCTCACCCCCGGTGGCACGCCCGAGCCGGCGACCCCCACCTCCGACCACGCCGAGCTGGCCGGGACCACCCACGACACGATCATCATCGGATCCGGCCCGGCCGGGCTGACCGCGGCGATCTACGCGAGCCGCGCCAACCTCGAGCCGATCCTGATCGAGGGGATCACGGAGGGTGGACCGACCGGTGGTCAGCTGACCCTGACCACCGACGTGGAGAACTTCCCCGGTTTCGCCGAGGGGATCATGGGGCCGCAGCTGATCCAGAACATGCGCGACCAGGCCGCGCGCTTCGGGACCCGGTTCATCACCGAGGACGTGGTCGAGGTGGACCTGGAGAGCACACCGAAGATCCTGAAGACCGCTTCGGGGGTGACGCTGTCCGCCCGGTCCCTGATCATCGCCACCGGTGCGAAACCACGTCGGCTCGAGGTGCCCGGTGAGGAGGAGATGTGGGGTGGCGGGGTATCGGCCTGCGCCACCTGCGACGGGTTCTTCTTCCGCGACAAGCACGTGATCGTCGTCGGTGGTGGTGACTCCGCGATGGAGGAGGCCACCTTCCTCACCAAGTTCGCCTCCAAGGTCACCGTCATCCACCGACGCGAACAGCTGCGCGCCTCGGTGATCCTGCAGGAGCGCGCCTTCAAGAACGACAGGATCGAGTTCGCCTTCAACGCCACGGTCGCCGAGATCAAGGGTGACGGCGGGCTCATGACCGGCGTCGTCCTCGAGGACACCGTGACCGGTGAGCAGCGTGAGCTCGCTGCCGACGGGCTCTTCCTGGCGATCGGCCACATCCCGAACACGTGGCTCTTCGAGGACGTCCTGGAGACCGACGACGAGGGCTACCTGGTGGTCGACGAGCCCGCGACCGCCACCAACGTCCCCGGCGTCTACGCCTGCGGTGACGTCATGGATCACACCTACCGTCAAGCCGTGACCGCAGCCGGGACCGGCTGTCGCGCCGCGATCGACGCGGAGCGCTACCTCGCCGGCGGTGGTGGCGTCCCCGCCGCCGCGCCCGCGGCCGAACCCCAGACCGCCACGGTGTGAGCACGGGGTGTCTCACCGACGCCCCCGCGGCCACCCGAGGCCCTACCGTCAACGACCCGTAGACAGGAGCACCACCGATGTCAGCTCCCTCCGTCAGCACCCAGGACTGGACCAGCGAGGTCCTCGAGTCCGACAAGCCCGTGCTCGTCGACTTCTGGGCCGAGTGGTGCGGACCGTGCAAGATGGTCTCACCGATCGTCGAGGAGATCGCCTCCGAGAACAGCGAGAAGCTGAAGGTGGTCAAGCTCAACGTCGACGACAACCCCGACACCGCCCGCGAGTACGGCATCATGTCCATCCCGACCCTCCTGGTGTTCAAGGGCGGTCAGCCGGACAAGCGCATCGTCGGCGCCAAGGGCAAGGCCGCGCTCCTCTCCGACCTGTCCGACTACCTCGGCTGAACCGAACCCGCCCCACCCGAGCGTCCCGGTGACGCCGGGGCGCCGGTCTGTCTGACGCCTGAGCGACCAGCACCCCGGAGCCGCCGTGGACCTCGACGCCGTGGAGCTCATCGGCTACCTCGCCTCCGCACTGATCGTGCTGAGCCTGTTGATGGCGTCGCTGTTCAAGCTCCGCGTCGTCAACCTCATCGGCGCGATCGTCTTCACGGCCTACGGGCTCCTGATCGACTCCCTGCCCGTGGTGCTGACGAACGCCTCGATCGTCGCCATCGACGTCTTCTACCTCACCAGGATGTTCCGGGCCCGCGCGGACGAGGCCTACTTCGAGGTCGTCGGGGTCCCGGCCGCCTCACCGCTGCTGCGACGCTTCGTCGCGTTCCACACCGAGGACGCGCGCCGGTTCCAGCCCGACTTCACCGGACTGGGAGACGACCACCTGGCCTGGATGGTCCTGAGGGACGCGGTGCCGGTCGGCGTCGTCCTCGCCCGAGCCGACGGCGAGGTGGCGCACCTCGACCTCGACTACGTGACCCCGGCGCACCGCGACCAACGTGCCGGTACCCGGTTCTTCACGACCCCCGGCCTGTTCTCCCCCCACGGGATCAGCCGCGTGCGGAGCACGGCCGGAGCCAACGGGCACCACCGCTACCTCGAGGCCATGGGGTTCACCCCTATCGGTGACGGCAGCTACGAGCGGACCGTGGCCTGATCGGCCGCGAGGTCCCCCCGTACGACCCCGTTAGGCTCACGGCGTGGATCTGATCCGGTTCGGCAGCGTCGGGCCCGAGGTCGAGGACGTCCAGCGTCGCCTCGGAGCCTTGGGCCTCGCGTGCTCTGAGGACCCTGGCGTGTTCGATCGCACCACCGAGGCCGCGGTCCGCACCTTCCAACAGCGCCGCGGCCTGATCGCCGATGGGATCGTCGGCCGGGAGACCTGGCAGGCACTGGTCGGCGCCTCGTTCCAGCTCGGTGACCGGATGCTCTACGTCACGCAACCCATGATGCACGGGGACGACATCCGCGATCTCCAGCGACGGCTCAACCGGCTGGGCTTCGATTGCGGGTACGACGACGGCCTCTACGGACCGCAGACGGTCGCGGCGGTGCGTGAGTTCCAGCTCAACACGGGCCTGCTCGTCGACGGCATCGTCGGCCACGAAACGATCGACCACCTGCTGCGGCTCCACCGGTCCCACCAGGAGGCCCCGGCAGCGGCCGTACGCGAACGCGAGTCACTTCGCCGACCCGTCCGCCACGCCATCGCCAGTAGCCGGCTGATGATCGACCCGGGACACAGCGTCGAGGATCCGGGCCGGGTCGGCCCCGATGGGGTCCTCGAGCACGAGGTGACCTGGCGGATCGCGACCGCCATCGAGGGCCGGCTGGCGGCGCTCGGCGCACACGTGGTGCTGAGCCGCGGACCCACCACGTCTCCGACACCGTCCGAGCGGGCCCATCAGGCCAACGCGGACGCTGTCGAGCTGATCCTCTCGATCCACCTCAACGGGATGGACTCGCCATACGCCCGCGGCGCCGCGGCCTACCACTTCGGCACGGACGTGCAGATCTCCGACCGCGGCCGGCACCTGGCCCAGCTCGTGCTCGATGAGGTCCTGGCCGCCACGGGGACCGCGGACTGTCGCGTCCACCCCGCGACGCTGTCGATCCTCAGGGAGTCACGCGCACCGGCCGTCGTCATCGAACCCGGCTTCCTGACCCACCCCGAGGAGGGCCGGCTCCTGTCCACGCCGGAGTACCAACAGGTGATCGCCGCCGCCACCACCGACGCGATCGCCCGCTACCTGCTGGGCGATCCGGTGCTCACGTCGTGACCGGCTCGTCCTCGCGGGGACGGGCGAGCACGCGCGCACGCAGGTTCAGGATGCCCGCCCCGAGACCGACACCGACGGCGCCGACCAGCAAGGCCACCCCCGGCCCACCGTGATCGACGGCGACACCGGCCAGGCTCGCACCAGCCGCCACCCCGAAGACGACCGAGGACTGGAGCCAGGCCTGCGCCTCCGTCTGGGTGCCACGGATCGCGAGATCGTCGAGGAGCTGGAAGGCACAGATCGTGGTGGGGGCCAGGAACACCCCCGCAACGAACAGCCCGACCGTGAAGAGCGGCAGCACCGAGACGGTCAGGGGCAGGAGCAGCATGCCCCCGGTCAGCGCGATGGCGACCACGCGCAGCCTGCTCGCGAGCGTGCCCGGCCAGCTGCGTGCCCCGTAGACGATCCCGCTCAGCAGACTGCCGCCGGCCAGGGTCGCGATGAGCCGTCCGGCGTCGCTGCGGTCACCCGCCAGCTCCGCCACCGCCGGAACGGTGATGTCGAGGACCCCGAACGCGACCGCGGCCATCCCGACCGCCAGGACGATGACGCGCACCCCCGGCGACCGCAGGGCACCGCCGCTCGGGCGCCTGCCCACCCGCCGCGGTGTCGCGCGTGCGGCCCGGGTGACCGCATAGCCGAGGGCACCGACCGCCGAGGCCATCCCGGCGACCACCACCGACCACTCGGCGCTGGTCGCCTCGGCGACCCACACCGCGACGACGGGGCCGACCACGAACCCGAGCTCGACCGAGACCGACGACAACGCGAACGCCGTCTCCCGCAGCCGTCCGGTCGGGAAGAGGCGCGATAGCAGGACCCGGGAGGAGGCCGTCACCGGCGGATAGAACGCGCCGGTCAGAAGGGCGACCAGGACCAGGAGGGGAACCAGGGCGTCGGCTCCGACCGCGAACGTGAGCGCGAGCGTCCCACCGAGGTAGAGGACGGCGTCCGGAGGCAGGATCCGGACCTGGCCGTAGCGGTCCACCAGCCGCCCCTGGAGGGGTGAGGCCAGACCGACACCGAGCTGGTGGCCGGCGCTCACGACGCCGGCCGCGGCGTAGCTGTAGCCGTGCTCCCGCAACAGCAGGACGAGGGCGAGGATCATCATGCCCGGCGTCAGCCGGGAGATCATCGAGGTCACCAACGGCCACCGCGCGTCACGGTGGGTCAACAGAGCCAGGTAGGAGCGCACGGTATCGGTCGCTTGCAGGGAGGCGTCGGCGGCACCGGCGCGACCGCGGGCCCGACGGGACAGCGAGGGTTCGAGATGTCTCGACGTCGAGACGGAGACTACCCCGGCACCTCTCAGCCGGGTACGGGCCGCCCCCCGGGCACCCGTTCCGGCACCCTGACCCCACGCGGGAGATGGGCCAGGACCTCGTCCCAGGCGTGCTCGAGCGACTCCGCCCACCGCACGGTGCGCCGGGTGTCGAGACGGAACAGCGGCGTCCGCGGGTGCTCCCGATGGACCTCGAAGCCCTCGTGCAGGAGCCAGGTGGCGGGTAGGACGCAGGCACGTTCGAGGAAACGCCGGTCCCCGTAGGCCTCCACAGCCCGGCGATCGAGCCGGATGGCCTCGCGGAGCGCGGCCTGCAGCAGCAGCCGGCCGTACCCGGATTCCCGGTGGACGTCGCCGACCCACGCGGTGGCGAACAGGAGGGCATCGGGACTGGGTCGTGGTGTCGGCGCCGCCCGCGGCGCGTAGCGGTCCGCCGGGGCGAACAGCGCGAACCCGGCGACCTCGACGGCGCGATCGCGACGGGTCCCACCACGACCGGTCGGCAGGGATCCACCGTCGCGGGCCACCTCGATGAGCGCTCCAGGGACGATGCCCTCCTCGAGCCGCGCCTCGACGAACTCCCGCTTGCGCTCGGGGGAGGACCGGGTCGCATCGGTGTGCGTCCAGGCAGCCGTGAGACCCGGCAGGCTGCCACGGCTGCGGGGCTGCGGGCAGGGGCCGCCGAGCTCCCAGAAGACGCACCCGGCGCACGCTCCGGGGAGGCGCGCGACGTCCGCGCCGCTGAGGGGGACGGCGTGGCGCTTCACCGTTCAGCCGCGCCGGACGGGCCGGTGCTGATCGTCGTCACGGGGAAGGACGAGCCCGATGGCGGCCCCGGCGAGCGCGCCGAGGAGGAACCCGATCAGGACCCGTCGCCACCCCCCGGGTGCCAACTGGATGTCGTCGGAGCCGGTCGCGCTCCCGGTCACCTCGTCGTCGTGGTGCACTCGTGACCTCCCGCTCGGGTGTCGGGACCGCTGGTCCGCCCGCTGCGGAGCATGGATGGTCGGTCGCTACGCTCGATGCTACCGATGGGAACGCGGCCGGTCCGGGCCGCGGCCACATCCAGAGCGGAGCACCTGGAGGCCCGCGTGCGGCTGGAGACCGACCCCTACCTCACCCGGTACGCGGCCCGGGTGACCGGTATGAACGCCTCGGAGATCCGGGCGCTGTTCGCCGTGGCCTCTCGCCCGGAGGTCGTCTCCTTCGCCGGGGGGATGCCCGACATCTCCGCTCTTGACATGGAGGCGGTCGAGGAGGTCGTCGCCAGCGTGATCCGGGAGGACGGAGCGACCGCCCTGCAGTACGGCGGTGGTCAGGGCCGCCCGGAGCTCCGGGAGCTCCTGACCGAGGTGATGCACCACGAGGGTGTCCCCGGACACGCCGACGACATGATCATCACCACCGGCGGCCAGCAGGCGCTCGAGCTCGTGGCCAAGTGCTTCCTCGACGACGGCGACGTGGTGCTCGCCGAGGGGCCGACCTACGTCGGCGGTATCGGTGCGATGACCAGCCACCGCGCCGAGGTCCGCCACGTCCCCCTGGACGACGACGGGATGGACATCGACCGGCTCGAAGGTGCCCTCGAGGAACTGGCGCGCGAGGGGCGGCGCCCCAAGTACATCTACACGATCCCGAACCACCAGAACCCGGCCGGGGTGTCACTGTCGGTGGACCGCCGTCACCGCCTCGCGTCGCTCGCCGAGCAGCACGATCTCCTGATCGTCGAGGACAACCCGTACGGGCTGCTCGACTTCCAAGGCGAGCGCTACCCATCGCTGCGGGAGCTCGTGCCGGACCGGGTCGTCTACATCGGGACGATGTCGAAGACCTTCGCCCCCGGGGTACGCACGGGCTGGGTGGCTGCACCGGGTCCGATCCGCGACAAGCTGGTCCTGCTGCGCGAGGCCGCCGACCTGTGCCCGTCCAACCTGACCCAGATGATCGTGGAGCGCTGGCTGAGCACCCAGCCCTGGCGTGAGCAGATCAAGCGGTTCACGGGGCTCTACCACGAGAAGGCCGAGGTCATGCTCCGTGCCCTCGATCTCGAGATGCCGGAAGGCGTGCACTGGACGACACCGCGAGGCGCGTTCTACGTGTGGCTGACCGTTCCCCCCGGGATCGATACCTCGGACCTGTTGGCCAAGGCCGTCGGTCGACGGGTGGCCTACGTCCCGGGGCGTGGCTTCTATGCGGACGGGACCGGCGGCAACCAGGCGCGACTGTGCTTCAGCTACCCGGACGTCGAGCGCATCCCCGACGGCGTGGCCCGCTTGGGTGAGCTGCTCCACGACGAACTCGCGCTCGTGCACGCGGTCTTCGGAGACTCACCGCCACCACCCGACCGCCGTGGCAACGGTCCAGCTGCCGATGTCGGCGGCTGACCAACGCACCACGAGCGATCTCCCCAACCGGCAGGAGGACCACCCGATGTCCGCAACCACGTCCGTGGCCGTGCTCTCCGGCGGCATCTCGCTGGAGCGCGAGGTCAGCCTCCGCTCCGGCAGCCGTGTGGCAGACGCGCTCGGCGATCGTGGCCATCAGGTCACCCGCATCGACGTGGACAGCGAGCTGGTCCGCACCCTGGAGCACGGGGGGTTCGACGTCGCGTTCCTCGCGCTGCACGGTTCGGCCGGGGAGGACGGCACGATCCAGTCGTTGCTCGAGCTCATCGACCTGCCGTATACGGGGCCGGACGTGCTGGCGAGCTCGCTGGCCTGGAACAAGCCCATCGCCCAGGGCCTCTACGAACGGGCCGGGATCGCCGTCCCCGCTCGGGTGACGCTGAGCCAGCAGGCCTTCCGTGAGATGGGGGCGACGGCGGCGGTCGACCGCATCGCCGCCGAGCTGTCGATCCCACTGGTGGTCAAGCCCGCCACCGGCGGGTCCTCGCTGGGCCTGACCATCGTCACCGACGCGAGTCGACTGCCCCAGGCGATCGTCGGGGCGTTCAGCTACGCCGACGTGGTCCTGATCGAGGCGTTCGTCTCCGGTACCGAGGTGGCGGTCACGGTCCTCGACGGCGTCGCCCTGCCCGCGGTGGAGATCCAGCCCAAGGACGGCGCCTACGACTTCGCGGCTCGTTACACGCCCGGGGCGACGGAGTTCCACGCGCCAGCTCGGCTCGACCGGGAGGTGACGCTCGCCTGCGAGGCGACCGCGCTGGCGGCCATCGACGCCATCGGGGCGAGACACATCTCCCGCGCGGACCTCATCGTCGACGATGCCGGGACACCGTGGCTCCTCGAACTCGACACCTGCCCGGGCTTGACCGAGACCTCCCTGGTGCCGATCGCTGCCGCGGCGGCCGATCTCGACTTCGGTCAACTGTGCCAACGCCTCGTGGAGTTGGCGCTGCGTGACGGTGGGAGCCGGGGGTGAGCGGGCCGGAGAGCCACATCCCGGCACCGTCGACCGTGGCCTTCGACGTCGGTGAGGTCCTGATCGACGAGACCCGCCTGTGGACCCTGTGGGCGGAGCTGATCGGCGTCTCGCCCACCACCCTCGCTGCCGTCCTCGGCGCCGCGGTGGTCCAGGGTGAGCACGCTGATGCGGTCTTCGCCCACCTGGTACCCAACGTCGAGTGGCGTGGGCTCGAGGGCGAGCACGAACGCCTCTACGGCGGCTTCGAGGACCGGGACCTCTACCCGGACGTCCGGCCGTGCTTCGACGAGCTCACGGCGGCGGGGTTCCGCATCGTGGTGGCCGGCAACCAGCCGGCCCGCCGCCGGGCGCTGCGGAAGCGGTGGCGGGCGTAGATGCGGGCGCCATGACGCTGC
>JBBDSW010000152.1:0-304 GCA_040904745.1 Nitriliruptoraceae bacterium | reverse complement strand
AGCCGGCCCGACGCCATGAGCAGCTCCGTGCACTCGAGCTCCCCTGTGATGCCCTCGCCACCTCGGAGGAACTGGGCGTCGAGAAGCCGGACCCCGCCTTCTTCACGGCGCTCTTGACCCTGGCAGGGGTCGATGATCCCGCGGACGTCCTGTACGTGGGTGACCGCACCGACAACGACGTCGCTCCGGCGGCGGCCGCCGGCATGCGTACCTGCTGGCTCCGTCGGGGGCCCTGGGGGCAACTGCAGGACCTGCCCGACGAGGTGGCCGAGCCCGACCTGGTCCTGGAGGGCCTCGGCGAGCT
>JBBDSW010000151.1:8295-22826 GCA_040904745.1 Nitriliruptoraceae bacterium | reverse complement strand
GCTCGACCGGCAGATCGAGGAGGAACCGGAGCACCACCACCGCCCGCAGCCCGTGCGGAAGCTCCTGTACCGCCGCAAGCAGATCCGGGTCGCCGACCCCACCGACGACCGCGTGGTCGAGCTCCTCGATCGGGCGCACCGGCCGTCGGGCACGCTTCCGCCGCCAGGACACGCAGGCGTTGTAGGCCACCCGGAACACCCACGCCTCCGGGCGGTCGTACCCGCCGATCCGGCTCCACCGCTGCCAGGTCCGTGCCATGGCTTCGTCCACCGCGTTCGCGGCGAGATTGCCGTCGTCGACCGTGAGGCTGAGCGTGCGGTACAGCCGGTCACGTTCGGCGCGCCAGAACGCGGTGAAGGCGTCTCGGTCACGCTGTCCGTCGCCCGGCAACCCGCCACCCTTCCTCACGCTTCCCCACGACGATGCCACTAGCAGGTACACGCGCAGCGCGACCGTGGCGTTCCATCGGATGTGCTCACCCGGCCACGGGCAACGATGCCAGGCGTGCGTAGCCGCCGCCGACGATGCCCCACCGGGACGGGCTCGGTGGCTACGGTCCTACGGGGTACGGGGCACGGACCCGGTGGCCGGGAGAGGAACATGGATCGGGTCGCGATCGTCGAGCAAGCGCTCGACGAGGTGATCGAGCAGGCGCCGATCCCGGTCGGGACACGGCCGCTCCGACCGGAGGAGCCGATCAGGGCCGGGAGCCAGCTCACCGCAGCCGAGGCCCTGGCCGCGTTCGAGGATCAGGTGACCTCACGGGTGCTCGATGTCGTCGCGCGTGAGCTTCGGGCAGCCGGGGTCGGCTACTACACGATCAGCTCGGCCGGACACGAGGACGACGTCGCGCTCGGCGCCCTGACACGCCCGAGCGATCCTGCGTTCCTCCACTACCGCTCCGGGGCGCTGTTCGTCGCCCGGGCCCGGCGGGCCGGTGACGGGGAGACGGTGGTCGATGATGTCCTGTGCTCGCTTCTGGCCAACCGCGAGGACCCGGCGTCCGGCGGGCGGCACAAGGTGTGGGGCAGCCGCCCGCGGTGGGTGATCCCTCAGACCTCGACGATCGGCTCACACCTGCCGAAGGCCGTCGGTGCCGCCATCGCGATCGATCGCCGCCGGGCCATCGGGGTGTCCCCGGTCGCTTCCGAGGATGTCCCGGACGACGCCATCGCGATCGCGTCGTTCGGAGACGCCTCCCTGAACCATGCGACCGCCCAGACGGCCATCAACGCCGCTCGCTGGTCCGCGAACCGGGGCGCCCCGACGCCGGTGCTGTTCGTGTGCGAGGACAACGGGCTCGGCATCTCGGTCGCGACCCCGCCGGGGTGGGTGGAGCAGAGCGTCAGCCACCTCCCCGACCTCGCCTACCTACGTGCCGATGGGGAGCTGGACGACGTCTGGGCCGCGACCGCGGCGGCCATCGAGGAGACACGACGGCGACGTCGGCCCGTGTTCCTGCACCTACGCACCGTCCGCCTGTGGGGACATGCGGGCAGTGATGTCGAGCAGGCCTACCGTCCCCGCTCGCTGGTGGAGGCCGACGAGCGCCGCGATCCCCTGCTGCGAACCGCCCGACAGCTGCTCACCACCGGCGCCGCGACGCGCGAACAGCTCCGCGACCTCATCGCCGAGCGGCGTCGAACCGTGCGGTCCCGGGCGGAGGCGCTCCGCCACGTGCCACCGCTCACGACCCGGGCCGAGGTGATGGCTCCCTTGGCCCCGCATCGACCCGATTCGATCCGGGCCGAGCTCGCTCAGCGCCCGCTGGAGGCCGCCGCTCGCCTCCAGGTGCACCAACGGGGGCTGCCTGAGGAGGCCACCGCTGCGTCCGAGCGCACCCTGGCGGCCGCGATCCGGGCGACCCTCCATGACGAGCTGCTCCGTCGGCCGGAAGCCCTGGTGTTCGGCGAGGACGTCGCGCACAAGGGTGGGGTGTACGGGGTGACGGGGGGGTTGCATGAGCGGTTCGGTCCGCGCCGGGTGTTCGACACGCTGCTCGACGAGACGTCGATCCTCGGCCTGGCCCAGGGCGCCGGGCTGCTGGGGTTCCTGCCGGTCCCGGAGATCCAGTACCTCGCCTACGTCCACAACGCGCTCGACCAGCTCCGCGGCGAGGCCGCCTCGACCGCCTTCTTCTCCGATGGCGCGTTCACCTCGCCGATGGTGGTGCGGATCGCCGGGCTCGCCTATCAGCGCGGCTTCGGCGGCCATTTCCACAACGACCACGCCCTCGCGGCGCTGCGCGAGATCCCGGGTCTGGCGGTGGTCGTCCCCAGCCGGCCGGACGATGCCGCGGCGCTGTTGCGTGGCGCCCTGTCGATGGCGGCGACCGACGGCCGCGTGATCGCGTTCGTGGAGCCGATCGCCCTCTACCACGAGCGTGACCTCCACGAGCCGGGTGACGAGGGTTGGCTGGCGACGGTGCCGCCACCCGACCACCTGCTGCTCCCCGGCGACGTGGGACTCCACGGCGACCCGGATGGGGAGCTGCTCATCGTGACCTACGGCAACGGGCTCCGGTTGTCGCTTCGAGCCGCACGTCGGCTGGCCGACGATGGGCTCCGCGTCCAGGTGTTGGACCTGCGCTGGCTGGCGCCGTTGCCGCTGGAGGCGGTACAGGCGCAGGCCGTCGGTCGTGCGGTCCTGGTCGTCGACGAGTGCCGCGCCAGTGGCGGCATCGCCGACGCCATCGTCGCCGACCTGGCCACGGCCGGCGCACGGCGGGCGCTGGCGACCGTCTGTGCGGCCGACAGCTACATCCCGCTCGGACCCGCGGCGGAGTCGGTGCTGGTCACCGAGGAGCAGATCGTCCGGCAGGCGCGACGGCTGGTGGCCGACCTCTCCGTCGAGCACCCCCGCCGTCGTCGCCGGAGCCGATGGACGCGTCGACGCTGAGCGGTCCCGCCGAGGTGGCACGTGGGGCGTGGCTACCCTGCGCCGCGCACGCGGGCGCCCGTCCGCGGGGAGTGGAGTCGACCCGGTGGCCCTGTCCGAGGTGCGCCATCACACGGTGCAGGTGCCGGCGACGACCGCGAACGTCGGCGCCGGGTTCGATGCGTTCGGGCTCGCGTTGGATCGGCACCTCTTCGTGCGGAGCGTGCCGCGGGATCAGCAGGAAGAGCGGGTCCGGGTGCTCGACGACGCGGTCGTTCCCTCCGGGGACGACAACCTGATCTGGCGCTCGTTCGTGACCTTCTGTACCCATCACGAGGTCGAGGTACCGGACGTCGGGTTGGTCACCCGCAGCGAGATCCCACTCGAGCGGGGCCTCGGTTCGTCATCGGCTGCGATCGTGGCCGGGCTCACCCTGGCTCGTGAGGTCACCGGGGTCCGTACGGGAGACCGTGAGGTGGTGGCGCTGGCCACCGAGCTCGAGGGGCATCCGGACAACGTCGCCCCCGCAGTGGTGGGTGGCCTCGTGGCGTGCGCCCGGGACGACGCCGGCCGACTGGTGATCCGTCGGGTCAACCCGACCCCGGCGCTCAGACCGGCGCTGTTCGTGCCCGAGCTCCGCCAGTCCACCACCGCGGCCCGCGCCGTGCTGCCAGCCTCGCTCCCGCGCGAGGACGTCGCCTCCCAGGCGGCCCGTGCCGGGCACGTCCTTGCGGCGCTGGTCGGGACGTGGCCAGCGGCGCCGGAGCTGGGCGGGGACCTCCTCCACGAGCCGTCGCGACTGGAGGTCATGCCGGCCGCGGGCGCGTTGCTCGCTGCCCTGCGTGAGCGCGGCGTGCACGCGTGGCTCTCGGGGGCGGGACCGAGCATCGCGGGGGCCGTGCCAGCGGGCGACGAGCGCCCAGTTGCGACGTTGCACGCACTGGCGGAGGCACACGCGGTCGCCCTGCTCCTGCCGGCCTTCGATCTGTCCGGCGCCCGTGGGTGCCCGGAGGGGGGCTGTGGACTCTCGGGCATCGCCGGCTGTCCACACTGCCCGCGCCTGCGACTATGATCGCGCGCGTCGCCGCGCCGTTCGGCTGCGGAACGCGTCCGGGAGGGCGCTCGTGCGGGTCACCCTCCGATGGGGGATGGATGCCTACGAGCCCCTGCCCCTCTTCCCGGGTCAAGCGATCCTCGCCGATCGGACGAACTACCAGGTTCCGTGCGGTTGACCCGTACTGCCCCCGTGCTCGCCGTTGACGGCTGAGTGCATCTCGCGCCCCTGGGCTCGCCTGTCGAGCTCGGGTCACGATCCGGAGCTGGACATGGACCGCACCCTGCTCGAGAAGAAGTCCGTCGCGGAGCTGCGCGAGATCGCATCCACCTTGGGTCTGCGTGGCCACCAGCGCCGGAAGAAGGCCGAGCTGGTCGATCTGATCATCGAGACGGGCACGCAGGACAGCGGGGCCGAACCGTCGGGACCGGCCGGGTCCTCAGAGGCCACCACGCCCGCAGAGGCCACCA
This sequence comes from Nitriliruptoraceae bacterium, assembly GCA_040904745.1. Lineage (GTDB taxonomy): Bacteria > Actinomycetota > Nitriliruptoria > Nitriliruptorales > Nitriliruptoraceae > T1Sed10-7. Next base: position 18,424 of record JBBDSW010000151.1, on the reverse strand, counting down.
CGCCCGCAGAGGCCACCACGCCCGCAGAGGCCACCACGACCTCAGAGGGCAACGGCCGTGCCGATCGTGACGAGCCCCGCGACGAGCGGGGGCAGGCCCGCCGCGATCGTGGCCGCGACGAGCAGGGGCGCGGCGACCGGGACCGGGGGCGGGGGAAGCCGCGGGACCAGCGTGGGAACGACGGGCAGGACGGCGACGACGTCGAGGTACGACGTGGTGTCCTCGACCTGCTCCCGGAGGGCTACGGGTTCCTGCGTTGCACGGGCTACCTCGCCGGTTCGCAGGACGTCTACGTCTCCCAGTCGTTCGTGCGGCGCTTCGACCTCCGCCGTGGCGACCTGATCTCCGGACCGATCCGGCGCAACCGCAACAGCGACAAGTTCCCCGCCCTGGCCCGGGTCGACTCCGTCGAGGGCGAGTCGTTCGACCCGCGTGAGGCCAAGGACCGTCGGCCCGCCTTCGCCGATCTCACGCCGTCATTCCCCGACGAGCGGTTCCGGCTCGCGACCGGCGATGCGCCCGTCTCCATGCGTCTGCTCGACATGATCGCCCCGATCGGGAAGGGACAGCGCGGCCTCGTCGTCTCGCCACCGAAGGCCGGGAAGACCGTCATGCTCAAGGAGCTCGCGGCCGCGGTCGAGCGCGCGGACTCAGACGTCGAGCTGTTGCTCGTGCTCGTCGATGAGCGGCCCGAGGAGATCACCGATCTGGAGCGGGCGAGCGACGGCGAGGTGATCTCCTCGACCTTCGACCGTCCCCCGGAGGATCACACCCAGGTCGCGGAGCTTGCGGTCGAGCGGGCCAAGCGGCTGGTCGAGCGTGGCCGCGACGTGGTGGTCCTCCTCGACTCGCTGACCCGCCTGACCCGGGCCTACAACCTCGTGGTCGCCGGCAGCGGACGGGGCCTGCCGGGCGGCATCGACGCTGCGGCGCTCGCACCGGCCAAGCGGTTGTTCGGGGCCGCGCGCAACATCGATGGCGGCGGGAGCCTGACGATCATCGCCACCGCCGCGATCGAGACGGGCGCACCGATGGACGACGCCATCTTCGAGGAGTTCCGTGGTACCGGCAACATGGAGCTCCGCCTGGACGGTCGCATGGAACGCCGGCGCCTGTTCCCGGCGGTCGATGTGGCGGCCTCCGGGACGCTGCGCGAGGATCTCCTGCTGCCTCAGGACGAGCTCGAGGCGATCTGGGAGCTGCGGCGGCAGCTGGCCGGCCAAGAGCTCGAGGACGGGCTCGAGGTGCTGTTGGAGCGGCTAGCGGCCACGGACTCGAACGAGGCCTTCCTCGACGAGGTCCGGCGCTCGGGCCTCGCCTGAAGCCGGCGCCGCCACGTCGGGGAGCCGTCGTCCGCTAGAACCAGCGGAACCCGGGCTGTGAGCTGAGCACCAAGAGGATGATGACGGCGGCGGCGACGAGCGCACCGACGCGGATCCAGGAGCGTGGTACCCCGAGACGTGCCACCTCGTCGTCGGCTTCCTGGCGCCGCCGGAGGGCCTCAGCGGCCGGTTCCTCGTCCGCGAAGACGTCTGCTTCGGTGTCGAGGAGGCTGTTCGCCTCGTCGAGTTGGTCGTCGGGGACGACGATCTCGCTCCCGCCGATGCCGTAGGCGAGGTTGGGGTGCATGCCACCGCTGTCGTCGTTGCGGACCTCGGCCTCGATCCCATGGGCGGACAGCATGGAGGCGGCCATCTCCGCCTCCACGCGGCTGGTGAAGCGCCTGATGCGTGCCACGCTGCCCCTTCACGCCCTCGTTCGGGTACCTCGTGCCCTTCGGGCACGGTACGCGAACCTCTGCAGGGGGGCGAGGAGCATCCTGCCCGGGACCGTGGTCAGCACAGGCCGCCGGCGCTCGGCAGTGGTGACAGGCACGTCGGCCACCAGTGGACCGCGATGATCAGCGGTACCGCCAGGACGGCTCCCCGCCGGGTCGCGGCCGTGGCGGCCACGGCGATGACCACGCCGGCGGCCAGCGCCCCCCGGTGCAGACCGAGCAGGAGGCCGCCGCCGAAGATCCCTCCGGCGGAGAACGTCTGCACGATCAGGATGACGAGCAACGGGGCAACGACGGTGGTGCGTGGCACGGTGATCCCCGCCGGCACGAGGCGATCCACGAGGAGGAGCACGGCGACGAGCGCGACCACGTTCAGCGCCAGGATCGAGCCCGATCCCCCCGTCAGGGCGCGGACCACCCCGGTCACCGCTGCCACGCCGACGGCTCCGAGCCCGAAGGTCCGCACGAGTTCGGGGAGCGAGGTGTCCGGCGAGCGGGGGAAGCCGTCACGACTGCGGACGCTGAGGAACCCCGTGAGCAGCAGCGTGGCCACGCTGAGCACGACCAGACGCAGCGCGGTCAGGGAGATGGCGACGAGATCGGCGACGCTGCCGATCGCCATCCCGACCCGGCCGAGGAGCGCGGCGGAACCGGAGCCACCGAGCAGGAGGACCGTGCCGGCACCGGCGACGGCGACCGGAACGACCATGAGCAGGCTGCCGGCGGTCGCGTTCGAGGTCCCGACCGCGTTCAGCGACCCGCCAGCCTCGCGCATCCCGAAGGCGTGCAGCCCGTCACCCCGGTGCCGGGCGAGCAGGACGGGGACGAGCGCGGTGGTGGCCAGTACGAACACGAACCCGATGAGCACGCCGAGGGCACCCGTCCGTGGGACGAGTGGCAGCCGTGAGACGAACCCCACGACCGACGGGCCGATGACGGCCACGGCGGCAGCGAGGATGACGTCGGTCTTGGCGTCGTCGGGTTCGATGTACACGGCACGGGACGCTACCAGTGTGGGGGGCTGGCTATCCTGCCCGGGTTCCGGGTCCACCACCGCCCTCCTGCGACCCGGGTGGGGATACGTCGTGCTCGAAGCCTCCATGATCGTCGTGGGTGACGAGATCCTGGGTGGCTACGTCGTGGACACCAACTCGCCCGTCGCGGCGCGAACCCTGCGTGAGCACGGGGTGACGCTGAGCCGTGTGCACGTGGTCGCTGACGACCTGGCGGACATCGACGAAGCGCTCACCGCCGAGGTGGCGCGGCGACGGCCCCGCCTCATCCTGACCTCCGGGGGCATCGGCTCGACCCCGGACGACCTGACCTACGAGGCCGTGGCCGCGAGCCTCGGACGTGGCCTGGTCGAGGACCCCACGATCGGCGAGCGGATCGAAGGGGCCCTGGAGTGGACACGCTCACAGGGGCTGGAGGTCACCGAGGGGTTCGCGTGGCATCTGGGTCGCATGGCGCGGATCCCGGAGGGCAGCCACCTGTTGGCGCGACCGGGTGGTTGGGCGCCCGGTATCGCGGTCGACATCGATGGTGGCCTGGACGCGGGCGGGGTCACGGTGGTCGTGCTCCCGGGTGTCCCCTCCGAGTTCGAGTCGTTGCTCCACGAGACCGTCGTCCCCGATCTCGTGGCCGGCCGCAACCCCCTTCCGCACGTCCGGGAGTTGACCCACCGCTACCCGGAGAGCGCGCTGAACCTCACCTTCGCCGACGTCCTCGAGCGCCATCCGGAGGTCAAGCTCGGCAGCTACCCGGGCCGGCCGATGCTGGTCCGCCTCACGGGGCCGAAGGCCGCGGTCGAAGCGGCGGCGACACGGGTCGAGGAAGCCATCACGGCCCTCGATCGCAGCGCGGCCGGCGGTCGGTTGGCCGCAGCCTGGTCGCGCCCGCCGAAGACATCCCCGAAGGAGGACGCGTGACGCGTCGACTGCTGTTCGTCCACGCACATCCGGACGACGAGTCGTCCAAGGGAGCCGCGACCGCGGCCCGCTACGCCGATGACGGCGCCGAGGTGGTGCTGGTGACCTGCACGGGCGGCGAGGCGGGTGATGTGCTCAACCCGAAGGCGGAGCCGATCCCCCGCGAGGAGATGCCTGCCGCCCGCAAGCGCGAGCTGGAGGCGGCGGTGTCGGTCATCGGCTTCACGCGCACCTACGAGCTCGGCTACGTCGACTCGGGCTACCACGAGGATCCGGCGGAGGTGGCGGAGGGCACCTTCTCCCGCGTGCCGTTGGACGAACCCTCGCGTGCGCTGGCGTTGATCCTGCGTCGGGAGCGTCCCCACGTGGTCGTGACCTACCCGGAGAGCGGCGGCTACCCGCATCCCGACCACATCATGAACCACCTCGTGACGGTGCGGGCGATGGAGCTCGCCGAGGATCCGGAGGCCGACCTCGGCGAACGGGCGGGGCCGGCGCTCTCCCCCTGGCGCGTCCCCAAGGTGTACGCCGCGTCGACGTTCCCTCTGGAACGGCTCGAAGCCCTGCACTCGGCCATGCTCGAGACCCACGGCGAGAGCCCCTACACCGAGTGGTTGGAGTCGCGCGCCGACCGGGCCGCGCCCGATGCGCCCGATGCCCGCGTGTGGTGCCCCGACCAGTTCGGCCGGAGGGACGCGGCGTTGCTGGCGCACGTCAGCCAGATCGACCCCGAAGGGTTCTGGTTCGGCATCCCGCGTGAGCTGGAGGCCGAGCACTACCCGTACGAGGCCTACGTCCTGCTGCGCACCGACGTGTTGACACAGGTGCCGGAGGACGACCTCTTCGCCGGACTCGACGTGGACGCGATCGACGCCGTCGCCAGCGAGGATCCTCCGGCATCACGCGGGGCATGAGCGCCCCGGGGGATGTCGCCGGCGGTGCCGCTCCTGCTGGCGGTTCGCCGCTCGCGCTGCTCCGTCAGCACACGTTCCGGACCTTCTTCCTGGGCTCGTCCCTGTCCAGCATCGGCACCTGGTTCCAGAACATCGCGGCCGGGCTGCTGATCTACGAGCTGACCCGCTCGACCCTGCTGGTGGGTGCGGTCAACTTCTCGCAGTTCATCGGCTCGTTCGTCCTCGCGTCGGTGGCCGGAGGCGCCGCCGACCGGTACGACCGCCGGAAGCTGTTGATCGTCTCCCAGCTCGGGGCCGCGCTCGTCGGTGCGCTCCTGGCGGTGATCACCCTGCTCGGTGCGGTCACCCCGGTGATCGTGGTCGTCGCCGCCTTGCTGCTCGGGCTGTCGCTCGCGTTCATGGTCCCGGCGCTGCAGGCGCTCGTCCCGCTGCTGGTCGACGACGAGCATCTCGATGCCGCGGTCGCCCTGAACTCCGTGTCGTTCAACCTGGCCCGGGCCGTCGGTCCCGTCCTCGGTGCGATGGTGGTCGGCAGCGCTGGCTACGGCGTGGCGTTCGCACTCAACGCGGCGTCGTTCCTCGCGTTCGTGGTGGCGCTGGCGGTCGTGCGGCCGCGCCCACAGCGGATCCGCTCCGGAGCACGGCCGAAGCTGCGCGAGTCGGTGAGGCTGCTCCGCGCGGAGCCGGCGTGGTGGGCGGTGCTGATGGCGACCATGGTCATCTCGATGTCCACCGACCCGATCAACACCCTGACCCCCGAGCTCGCGCTCGACGTCCACGGCGGTGCGGAGGTCGACGCGGGGTTCCTCGTCGGTGCGTTCGGCGGGGGAGCGACCGTGACGGCGCTGACCATGACCGGGTGGATCCGTCGGCGGCGTCGCGCCCTCCCCGCTGCCATGCTGGTGCAGGGGAGCGGGATGCTGCTGGTCGGGGCGGCTCCCACCCTCCCCGCTGCCATGCTGGTGCAGGGGAGCGGGATGCTGCTGGTCGGGGCGGCTCCCACCCTCACGGTGGCGTTCGTCGGGATGGCGATCTCCGGGGCCGGGTTCATCGGAGGTACCACCCGTGCGACCGCCCGCCTGCAGTCGGAGGTCCCGGACCTCCAGCGGGGTCGGGTCATGGCGCTGTGGAGCATGGCGTTCGTCGGGACCCGGCCGTTGGCATCGCTGGTCAGCGGGGTGATCGCCGAGGTCGCCGGGGCCCGCGTGGCCGCCCTCGTCCTCGCGCTGCCGGTGCTGTTGCTGGCCCCGTGGGTGGCCGGGCAGCTCGAGCGGTCGGCGGCGGGAGCCGGACGCGAACCACCCGCCCCGCGCACGCCGTAGCGCTTCAGGGCAGCGACCAGGTGTGGACGGGTTCGTTCGAGCGCATGTTCGTGAGGTAGCGGCGCGTCATCTCGATCAGCGCGTCGTCACGCTCCATCTCCTCGTCCTCGTACAGCGACCGGAAGGTCTGGACCTGCCAGGACGCACCGGTCCGGCGCTTCAGCGCGCGTTGCTCGATGATGCCGAGGTAGCGGTCCCGGTCACGGGGATCCACCCCCCAGCGGTCCAGTCCCTGGTGCGCCAACGGGAGCAGGGTCCTCAGGATCAGCTCGCTGGCGGGCACCTCGCCGACCCCGGGCCAGAACAGCGAGGCCTCGATCCCGTTGCGGGCGGCATCGCGGAAGTTCTCCGCCGCGACGGCGAACGACAGCTGCTTGCTGATCGGCTCGTCGAGGTCGGCGACCGCTCGGACGAGACCGAGGTACAGCGCGGCGTTGGCGACCGTGTCGACCATCGTCGGGCCGGCCGGCAGCACGCGGTTCTCGATCCTGAGGTGCGGCTTGCCCCGGGCGACCGCGTAGATCGGCCGGTTCCAGCGGTAGATCGTGCCGTTGTGCAGGACGAGCTCAGGGAGGTGGGGCACCTCGCCGCTGGCAAGCCGCTCCTCCGGCTCCTCGTCGTCGACCTCCGGAAGGAGGGCCGGGAAGTAGCGGACGTTCTCGTCGAACAGGTCGGCCACGCCATCGATCCACCGCTCACCGAACCACACGCGCGGTCTGACACCCTGGGCGGTGAGTTCCTCGGAGCGGGTGTCGATCGTCTGCTCGAACAGGGCGATCCGGGTCTCGCGGAGCAGCTCCTTGCCGAGCAGGAACGGGGAGTTCGCACCGACGGCCACCTGCGCGCCGGCGATCGCCTGGGCCGCGTTCCACGCGGAGGCGAAACCGTCGGGGCTCACCTGCAGGTGGAGCTGGACGGAGGTCGCGGCCGCCTCCATCGCGATCGACGAGGCGCGGAGCGCCAGCCGTTCGACCCCCTCGATCTCCACCTGGACGTCCTCACCACGGGCCTCCAGGATCTGCTCGTTGAGGAGGTGGTAGCGGGGGTTGGCCGACAGGTTCTGGATCGTGACGTGGAGGTCCTTCAGCGTCGGGATGATGCCCACCATGGCTACATGGGCGTCGAGCTCCTCGGCGCGCCGGTCGGCGAAGGCGAACGAGGTCTGCAGCTCCTCCTCGATCTCGCGGAAGACGGTGCCGACGAGCTTGTGTGGCGCGAGGTTGAACTCGATGTTGAACTGCGCCAGCTCGGTCTGGAAGTCCGCCGACTCGATCCTCGAGAGCAGCTCCGCGTTGATCATCATGGGTTCGCCGTCGCCGTCGACGACGTAGAACTCGACCTCGATCCCGATCAGCTTGCGCTGGGTCTCGAAGCGGCCTTCCTCGAGCATCTGGCGCAGCGCCGCGAGGTCGCGCTTGACCTTCTCGCGATAGCGCTGCCGATCCTCGCGGGTGAACCGCGTCTCCTCGAGTTCCCGCCCCACGATGTGCTCCCACGAAGGTTGGGCGGATGCTACGTCGCCCGAGCGCCGAAGTGGTGTACCCGCACGGGCACCCGGACGGGCACCAGTAGCCTCGAGAGGTCCCGGCGTCGCCGGGCGCCGCTTCCCACCGAGGTCTGCAGCATGTCCATCCCCGAGAGCCGCAGGTCGTGGCTCCCCGTCGGCGTGAAGCCGTGGCTCGGAGCCGTGCTGATCTCCTTCTCCGGGGTGTGGGTCCGGCTGGCGGATGTCGAGGCGATCCGCTCGGCGTTCCTGCGCGGTGCCTACGCCCTGCCGGTGCTCGCCGTCCTGGTCCTCCTCAGGGCGCGCGCAGGCGAAGACGGGCAACGGTGGTTCCGACCGGTCGCTTTCCTCGCGGGGGTGTTCCTCGGCCTGGATCTGATCGCCTGGCACTTCTCGATCGCGATCATCGGCGCCGGCCTCGGAACGGTGCTGCCCAACCTCCAGGTCGTCTTCGTCGGACTCGTCGGGGTCGTGCTCTTCCGTGAGCGACCGCGCCGGGGGTTCTGGGTCGCCCTGCCGATCGTGCTGGTGGGGATCTGGCTGCTGGCGGCCGTCGGCGAGCCGGTCGCGCGCGACGGGAACGTGCCGTTCGGAGTCGGTCTGGGCGTCGTCGCCGGGATCTCCTACGCGGTCTCGCTCGTGGTCCTGCGCCTGTCGCGGGCGCGCGGGACCGCGAGCTCCGCGGTCGGGGTGCTGTGGTCGCTGACGCTCGGGGCGACGGCGGTGACCGGCGCCGTCGCCGTTGCCCGTGGCGTGGCCGGCCCGGCCGGGTGGCCCGCCGACGGGTGGCTCGCCGCGCTCGCGATCGGCTCCCAGGTCGTCGGGTGGTTGCTCCTCACCTCGGCGATCCACCGGCTCCCCGCCGCTGCGACGTCGGTCGCCCTGCTGCTGCAGCCCGTGCTCGCGCTGGTGTGGGGAGCGCTGCTCCTCGGGGAACCGGTCGGTCGCCTGCAGGTCCTCGGGGCGGCGATCGTCCTGATCGGTGTGGCGCTCGCGCACGCCGCGGTGCGGGGCATCCGTGTCGCGCCGCCACGCGGCACCACGCCGGCCGAAGCCCCGGGGCGTCGGTGATGGCGACGACCGAGCACATCGGCCTGCGTCCGATCGTGGCCGCGGATCACGCGGCGATCGTGGCGTGCAACGACGCCGAGGTGCCACGTGTCAGCCACCTCGGCGCCGACGGCTTGGTCGATCTGCTGCGGTTCGTCGACCTGGGCGTCCTCGTCGAGGTGGACGGCCACCTCGCCGGGTTCGTGCTCGCCATCGCGCCGGGGACGGCATACGCCAGCGTGAACTACCGGGCGTTCGAGGAGCGGGGGACCGACCACCTCTACGTCGATCGGCTCGTCACGGTCCCGGCCTTCCGGCGGCGCGGGTTGGCGACCCGACTCTCGGACGCGGTCGAGGACCATGCCCGGGCCACCGGGCGTGCGGAGGTGACCTGCGAGGTCAACGTGCGGCCGCCGAACCCGGCGTCGCTGGCCTTCCACCGCGCCCGCGGCTTCCGCGAGGTCGGACGGCAGGACACGAGCGGCGGCGCGCTCACCGTCGCGCTCCTGGCCGAACCGCTGGTCTGAGCGGCCCCGTCAGCGCCGGTTGCGCTTGGCCGCGTACATGTCCGCGTCGGCCTCGGCGATCGCCCGGGCGAGGTCGGCATCGCCCGCGACGCGGACGCTGCCGATCGAAGCGGTCACCGTGACCTCCGTGCCGACATCGATGGGCGCGGCCAGGGCGTCGCCGATCCGGGTCGTGAGCGAGGAGACCTGGTCCCCGGACAGGCCTTCGCAGACCACGACGAACTCGTCGCCGCCGACGCGCGCGACGCAGTCGGTCTCCCGGGTGACCGCCTGGAGCCGGGCGGCCGTGGTGCGCAGGACCTCGTCCCCGGCCGGATGCCCGAGCCGGTCGTTGATGGGCTTGAACGCGTCGAGGTCGACGAACAGGACGGTGACGTCGTTGCCGCTCCGACGTGCTCTGGCCATCGCGCCCCCGCCATACTCGAGCAACCCCGAGCGGTTCGCGAGTCCGGTCAGCGGGTCGGTGCGTGCCTGCTCCTCCAGCAGCGCTTGGACCTCGTGACGCCAGGTGACGTCGGAGTGGGTGAGCACGGCCCCACCCTGCTCGAGCTCCAGGGCGGAGATACGCAGCTCCCACCACGCGGCGGGAGACCCCTCCATCCGGTAGTCCAGCCGCTCCGACCCCGATGCGCCGCTGAGCACCCGTTCGAGGGCGGCGAGCACCACCTCAGCGTCCTTGGATCCGTGCTCAGAGCTGTGTCGGCAGACCGCGCGGTAGTCGGCGCCCAGCCCCGTGTCGCTCAGGTCCGCCCCGGCTTCCTCGGCGCGCTCGCGCCACGCCCGGTTCACGTCACGGATCACCCCGTTGCCGTCGACCACGGCGGTCGGGGTGTCGAGTGACTCCAGGATGCCGCGCGCGTAGGCCTCGCGTTCGCTGAGCCTTCGTAGCGCCCGCCGCTCGCCGGACACGTCCTCCACGGTGGCGATGATGCCGGCCTGCCGACCGTCGCCGAGCTGCAGCGGGGCCAGATGGATCTTGAGGCTCCGGTCCGCGGCGACCTCGACCACGGAGACGACGTCCGAGCCATCGGCCAGCGCGGCCAGTGCCTGCTCCACCTGGGCCGACGCGTTCGGTCCGAGCGCATCGAGCCAGCCTCGGCCGAGGAG
>JBBDSW010000151.1:4281-8195 GCA_040904745.1 Nitriliruptoraceae bacterium | reverse complement strand
CCACCTGGGCCGACGCGTTCGGTCCGAGCGCATCGAGCCAGCCTCGGCCGAGGAGGCCCTCGAACGGCCGGGCGAGCATCGTGGAGAGCCGGTCGTTGGCGTAGACCAGGCGTCCCGACGGATCGATGTGCGCGATGCCGCTCGGGTTCCCGGCGGTCAGGGCGGCGAGGTGTCCGCTCACGTCACGCTTCACGGCGACGAAGTGGCCGATCGCACCGTCCTCGTCGTGGAGCGGGGTGATCGTCATCCGGTCGGTGTAGAGCTCCCCGCTCTTCTTGCGGTTGACGAGCTCTCCGCTCCAGGTCTCGCCGGCGAGCACCGTGGCCCACAGCTGCTCGTAGAAGGTGTCGTCCTGCATCCCGGAACGCAGCAGCCGCGGGTTCCGGCCGACGGCGTCGTCGTAGGCGTACCCGGTCACCTGCGTGAACGCGTCGTTCACGTAGACGATCGCACCGTCACGATCGGTGATGACGAGCATGTTCTCGACGGCATCGAGGGCGGCCGAGGCCAGGGGCGATGCGAGGTCGTGGACACCACCCGGGGAGCTCATGGCGGGAGTATCATCTACAGGCGCTTCGTCGACCAAGGCCGAACGGCAGCAGGGCCCCTCAGCATGGGCCGTTGGACGGGTCACACAGCAGGTCCGTGTCCAGGGGTCCGTAGCGCTCCTCGAGCCAGCGGGTCAGCGCCGGCTCCAGCGCATCCCAGTCGACGAAGCCTCGTGTGACGATGCCGAGCTCCTCACCGTCGCGGAACAGCAGGGTCGGGAAGCCGGCTGCCCCATACCGTCCGGCCTCCGCGAAGTCCTCCTGGGTCCGCTCACGGGTCCGCGGGTCGGTGAGGAGCGTGCGGTAGCGCTCCGGCTCCACGTCGAACCCCTCCAGCAGGTCGGGGAACACCTGCAGATCGGTGATGTCGACCCCTTCGACGTAGAACGCACGGTGGAGGCGTGCCACCCAGCGCAGGGTGTCGGCCGGGGCGAGTTCGCGCATGGTGACCACCGCCCGGCAGGACGGCTCGGTGTCGTAGCGCCAGCCGTCGCGTTGCAGCGACGCGTGGGTGAAGGGCTGGCCGGTCCGCTCCGCCACACCATCCCAGTAGGTGGCCAGCTGCTGGCGGGCCGCCTCGTCCATCTCGTCGGCCGCCGGCCCGGTCCGCAGCCCGCCCATCACGGTACGGAGCGGGATCTTGTAGTGCCCTTCGAGTCGCTCGAGCGCGGGAGCGAACCCCCAACACCAGCTGCACATCGGATCGCCGACGTAGACGAACTCGAGGTCACGTCTGACCGGTGCCTCGAGGCCGAGATCCAGTGTGGGTGGCGTTGCCATGGGAACTCCGGACCTGCGTCGGGGTGGAGGTATCGAGGACTCGCCCCCGAAGGGAACCACCGGCGAGCGGCGGCGCTTCCACCGGTGCGGGGACCGTGCGTTGGAAGATGCCCGGCCAGCAGCGGGTTGTCCAAGGGTTCCCCGGACGCGACCCCGGAAGGTGCCTGCGTGGCCACGAGCAACCAAGCGAAGCGGGACCGCAAGAAGCAGGCGAAGGCCGCCGCGCAGGCGGAGAAGCTGCAAGCAGAGCGGCGAGCCCGGCGCCGTTCGGCCATGCGGACTGGCGGCATCGGCCTCGGTGTGGTCGTGATCGCGGGACTCGTCGCAGGGGGGTTCTACCTCGCGGGTTCCGAACGTCGCGAGGCCAGGGAGCTGCTGGGTGACCGCGTCGCCGTGGAGGACTCCCTCGGGCGCGACCACGTGTCGTCCACGACCCAGGACCCGACCCCGACCTCCGGACCCCACAACGGTCCCGCGATCTGCGGCGTGCAGTCCGTACCGATCCCGGCGGATGCGCAGATCCACGCGTTGGAGCATGGTGCGGTCGCGTTCCAGTACCTGCCCGATGCGCTCGACGGCGCCGAGTTGGCCGGGCTCCACGAGCTGGCCGAGCGCTACGAGACCGACGTGCTGGTGGCGCCCAACCCCGCACTCGACAGCCCGGTCGTCGCGACCGCATGGACCCGTCGCATGGCGCTCGACAGCGCCGACCTCGACCTGTTGGAGACCTTCGCGACCGCGTTCCGGGGGAAGGGCCCCGAGAACGTCGACTGTCACACGTGATCGGGTCTCGGACGCGGCGAGCGGGTCCTGGCGGTCGCGCGCACCGTGGCGGACGGGTCCGCGACGCGCCGACACCTCTCCAGCAGATCCAGGCGGGTCCAGGTCACGGCGTCCCTCCGTCACCGAGGAGCTGCCCATCCACCTCGGTGCGGCAGCGTTCGTGATGGAGTGAGTACCGTCCCGCGATGCGTCGCCCGTCCTCGCGAGGGGTGGGATAGCGCCACACCAGGTCCTCGTGGAGTCGGTCGCCGACGCGCACGTGGAAGTACTCGGCCTCCCCCTTGTACTGGCAGCTGGTGCGCAGCGTGCTGGGCTCGAGGAGTTCCGTGCGAAGTTCCTCGGCGGCGAGGTAGAAGCGCGGACGGGCGGTGGTCTCGAACAGCAGACGGGGTGTGCTGCTCTCGGCGAGAACGGCACCGTCGAGGCTGATGCGCACCTGGCGCGAGGAGTCGCGGACGTCGATGCGGTGGTAGGGGTCGATCGCCTCACGGCCGACCAACTCGTCCTCCTCGTAGAGCCGATCGATGCGACGCCAGTCGAGGCCGATCAGGTCCCGCATCTCGGGGATATCGGGATGGCGGGTCGCGAACGCCGGCTCCCGTCGGTCGCCGACGTGCAGGTCGAGCACCTCGACCGTGCCGAACACCGGGTGTCGCTCGCGCTCCCCGGCATCGGCGAAGAGCTCCGTGTGCACGTCCTCGCGCGGGAACAACCAGGCTGCGGGTACTCCAGGCTGATGCAGCAGAGAGGGCCGTCGGGAGTCCGCGAGCGTGGTCCCTGCGACCTCGACGCGCACGTGCTTGGGGCTCGACTCGAGGTAGGCGGTGTGTTCGCCCACGCGGATCGGACGTCCGTAGGGGCGGGCTCCCCAGGGACCGCGACGGTCGGCGAGCGACATGGTCAGGCCTCCTGGGCCGTGGTCGATCGGGGCACGCTAGTAGGACGCTGGGTAGGTCGTGAGTGCCGCGCAGGTGGACGTCTCATCGGCCTGGTTCCGTGCTCGGTCGCTGCAGCGCCGCGGCCCACGGCGCCGCGCTCAGTCCGTGCGCGAGGATGCTCAGGAGCACCGTCCAGGTCACCACCGTCAGGATCTGCGGGGTCCGGCTGAGCGCAGCCTCCTCGAGGACGACGAGCGCGAAGAGGATCGAGGCCAAGCCGCGCGGACCGAACCAGGAGACGAAGGCGACCTGGCGGAACGGCAGCCCGGACCCCATCAGGCTGAGCGCCACGGGCACCATCCGGACGACCGTCAGGCTCAGGATGGCGTAGCCCACGGTGGCGACCGTGGCCTCGGTGATGGCTGGGCCCGCGAGGATGGCGCCGAACAGCAGGAAGGTCACCAGCTCCAGCAGGTGCCCCTCGTCCTCGGCGAAATCGGCCACGTGCGGGCACTGGTCCCGGGCGACCTGCCCGAACGCGAGCCCGGCCGAGAAGGCCGCGACGAAGCCGTTGCCACCCACCCACTCGGCGGAGGCGAACGCGGTGACCGCCAGGGCGAGCGTTCCCAGTTGGCGGAAGAGCGGGGTCATCCAGCCAGCCCGCACCGCCCGGTCGATCAGCGTCCCACCTGCCGCCCCGCCGAGCGCTCCGAGCAGGACGCCGAGACCGATCTGCTCGAGGATGAACCGGATCCAGTACGCGGCGGACTCGAGGCCCTGCGCGCTGGCCGCCAGCGCCAGGAACAGCATCACCAGCGGCAGGACGGTGCCGTCGTTGAGTCCCGACTCGGTGGAGAGGGTCTGCCGGATCCTGCGCGGCACCCGGCCGTCGGTGACCACCGCTTCGCCGAGAGCAGCGTCCGTC
>JBBDSW010000151.1:0-4181 GCA_040904745.1 Nitriliruptoraceae bacterium | reverse complement strand
CCTGCGCGGCACCCGGCCGTCGGTGACCACCGCTTCGCCGAGAGCAGCGTCCGTCGGCGCCAGGATCGCACCGATCAGCGCCGCCTCCCAGACGTTGAGCCCGTCGAACAGCCAGGCCGCGGCGCCCGCGCCCAGCGCGATCGTGAGCGGCATGGCGATGGCCAGCAGGCGTGCCGGCAGGGCGATCTCCCGCTCGAGTTCGGGGAGACGGATCGAGACCGCACCGGTGAACAGCAGCACCACCAGCGTGGCCTCGGCCAGGATGCGAACGCCGCCCTCGTCGGATCCGAGGTCGAGGACGCCGAGCCCGGCCGCGCCGAGGGCGAGCCCGATGGTCGTGAAGACGATCGGACCCGTGATGACCGCGCTGAGGCGGCCGGACACCAGCCCGTAGGCGAGGATCGCGAGTGCGACCAGCGCCACGCTCCCCATCCCGCTGCCCTTCCTCGCCGGACACCAGCCTGCCACCTCGGTGGCGCGCACACCCGGACGTGCTCCAGGTCGCGGGGACCGCCGCTACCCGCGGTCGTCGTCCGCCTGCTCGGTCAGCCGCAGGATCGTGCCGGCGGCGAACGGCGCGACGACCGTGAGCCCCAGCCCTGTGAAGACGGACGGCGGCACGGAGATGTCGGCGGCGTAGAGGGCTCCGACGACCTCCGGCGCTTCGAAGAGTCCGACCTTGGGCAGGGCGAGGGTGAGCGTCGCGTCCGCGACGACACACGGATCGCCGACCCGGCCCGTGCTCGCGTCGAGCCCACTCGGCAGGTCGAGTGCCAGGACGGGCGCCGCCTGGGCGTTCGCCCACCGGATGAGCTCGGCGATCGAGCCGCGGGGATCGCCGCGCAGGCTGTAGCCGATCAGCGCGTCGATCACGACCGACGCCGGTGGCGGCTCGTCGACGATCGGCACACCCATCCGGCTGAGCGTCGCGAGCTGTGCTCCGGGTGCGCCAGCGGGATCGGTGGTGCTCGGCACGACCGTGACTGCGACGCCTCGGTCGTGCAGGTGGCGGGCGGCGACCAGGCCTCCTCCGCCGTTGCCCCCCGGTCCCGCGAGCACCGTGCACGAGGACGGGGCGTAGCGGGAGATCGCGAGGTCAGCCAGGTTGCGCCCGGCGTTCTCCATCATCTGGAGCAGGCCGATGCCGAGCTCCTCGATCATCACCCGGTCCACCTCGCGCATCTGGTCCGTGGTGATCGCGGGCAGCCGGGCGGTGGCTGGTCGCGGCTCGCCGTTGTGCATCACGATGTCCCCGCCTCCGGTCGTTGCGACCACGTGACGGTAGTGGGGCGCATCGCCGCGGCCACGAGCGTCGTCGGCGATGACCACAGTGGGTGGGCGACGTGCCAGACTGGCCGGCACGAGCTCCAGGTCGGAGACGATGTGCACGACTTCCTCCTCACCGAAGCACAGCAGGCGCTGAAGGCCGAGGCCCAGGAGTTGGTGCGCTGGGTCCCGCGCGACATGATCACCCAGATGGATCGCGACGAGATCCACTTCCCCAGCAGCTTCCTCAGGGAGGCGGGGCGGCGCCACCTGCTCGGCGTCCGCTACCCGGAGCAGTGGGGCGGCCGTGGTCTCGACTGGGTCTCGACCTGCATGGTCATGGAGGAGATCGGCACGCTCGGCTACATCTTCGCCTGCACGTTCGGTGTCGGTGCGGAGCTCGTGTGCGACGCGATCCTGAAGCACGGCACCGACGACCAGAAGGAGCGCTACGTCCGCCCGTTGCTCAGCGGTGAGCTCTTCGCCGCCGAGGCGCTCACCGAGCCGCGCGGCGGATCGGACTTCTTCGGCGCCACGATGACGGCCGAGGATCGGGGCGACCACTTCGTCCTCAACGGGCAGAAGCGTTTCATCGTCGGTGCTGAAGGGGCGGACTTCTTCCTGGTCTACGCCCGCAGCGACCCCGATGCCAAGGATCACGAGGCCATCACGGCCTTCCTCGTGGACCGCGGTACGGGGGTCACCGTCGAGCACCTCTACGGGCTGATGGGTTCACGCGGGGGCGGCACCGGCCGACTGCGGTTCACCGACGTCGAGGTCCCCAGGGAGAACGTCGTCGGGCGGGTGCACGGGGGCGTCGAGGTGTTCAACACGATGATGATCCCCGAGCGGCTCGGGACGGCTGCGATGACCGTCGGGCCGGCCGCGGCGGCGCTGGAGGTGGCCGGCGGCTACACGACCCGGCGCAAGGCCTTCGGGCGCACGATCAACCGTTTCCAGGGCGTGAGCTTCCAGGTCGCCGAGGCCTCGATGCTGCTCGACGCCTCGCGGTCGCTGGTCTACACGACCGCCCGGGCGGTGGATGCGGGCGTGGACGACGCGACGACGCGTCGACACATCAGCGAGACGAAGCGGTTCGTCACCGAGTCCTGTCAGCAGGTGGTCCACAACGCCATGCAGGTCATGGGCGGCATCGGCTACACCGACGTCTACCCGATCGAGCGCCACTACCGGGACCTGCGCCTGGCCTCCATCTGGACCGGGACCAACGAGGTGATGAGCATGATCATCGCCCACGAGTGGTACGAGGAGCACGCCCGCCGCCTGGCGGAGCGCCGTGCCGCCCGGGGGAGCTCGCGGGACCTCGAGGCCGATGCGGTCAACGCTCTCGCCAGCGACGAGAAGGTCTACGAGTAGCCGGGCGGGGCGCGTCCACGGCGGGTGTCACCACGTCTGCTTCTCGCAGTCGGCGCAGCCACCGTGCGCGGCCGGTTCGATCTGGATCGTGGCGTGCTCGACCTGCCAGTGGTCGCGCAGGATCGCCCGGGCCTCGTCGAGGACCCGGTGGGGGTCGATGTCGGTGTCGAGTCGCAGGTGGACGGAGGCGACCTCCATCCCCGAGGTCAGGGTCCACACGTGCAGGTCGTGGGTGCCAGCCACGCCGTCGAGGGCGGTGAGCTCCGTCGCGAGTTCGTCCACGTCGACGTGCTCGGGGGCCGACTGGAGCAGGATGCGTAGCGCCTTGGAGCCCAACCGCCAGGTCCGCGGCAGCACGAAGAGACCGATCGCGACGCCGAAGATGGGATCGATGAGCGTGAACCCGGTGGTCTGGATGACGACCGCGGCGATGACCACCCCGACCGAGCCGAGGGTGTCGGCCAGCACCTCGAGGTAGGCTCCTTCGATGTTGAGGCTGTCCGCGGCGCCTCCGCGCAGCAGCTGGAACGCCACCAGGTTCACCAGCAGCCCGATGACGGCCACGATGAGCATCGGGGTCCCCAGGACCTCGGGGGGGTCGGCGAACCGTTGGATCGACTCCCAGAGGATCCACACGGCCACGGCGAACAGCAGGACGGCGTTGGCCAGGGCGGCCAGGATCTCGAGTCGATACAGCCCGAAGGTGCGCTGCTGGTTCCTGCTCGCGGCGCTGGCGGCCTGGATGGCCGCGAGCGCCATCCCGAGGCCGATCACGTCGGTGAGCATGTGGCCGGCATCCGAGAGCAGCGCCAGCGAGTTGGTGACCAGCCCGCCGACCAGTTCGACGACGAAGAAGGCGCCGATCAGCAGGAACGCGGCGAAGAGCCGTCGCTTGTAGGTGGCGCCGGCGCGCTGGGTCGTAGCGGCGGATGTGTGGCCGTGTCCCTCAGCCACGGTCGGTCACCACGTCGTCGTGGCGGTGATGGATGGTGCGGCCCTCACGGCGGTTGCGGACGGCCCCGGTTTCGAGCGGCGTGTCCCGGATCCGGATCCGGGTGGGATCGCCCAACAGGCGGCCCAGCGACGCCAAGCCGGCCGTCTCCTCCGCCGACGGTGCGACTGCCTGTGCGGCGCGGACGCGTTCCTCGGAAGCCGGGGCGAGGCAGGTGTCCAGCCCCACGACCGGGTCGGGGTGGCTCACGTCGCGCCCTTCGCTCGGACTCACGAAGGTATCTGCACAGGTGTTCAGGTCTCAACGTGCGAGAGGGACCGACCGTTGGCTCGCGGGGCGCCGGTACCGTCATCGGCTCCCCGACCCGAGGCGGGCTCCGATGGCGAACCGACTTGGCGCTGAGACCTCGCCGTACCTGTTGCAGCACGCCGACAACCCGGTGGAGTGGCACCCCTGGGGCGAGGAGGCCTTCGACGAGGCGCGCCGCCGCGACGTCCCGATCTTCCTCTCGGTGGGCTACTCGAGCTGCCACTGGTGCCACGTGATGGCACATGAGTCGTTCGAGGACGAGGAGGTCGCCGCGACC
>JBBDSW010000150.1:0-22967 GCA_040904745.1 Nitriliruptoraceae bacterium | reverse complement strand
CCCCCCAGCCACCTGAAGTGTGTACAGACGGCCTCGAGCACCGTGCCGAGATGGGAGCGACGAACCCCGCAGATCGAAGGATATCGCTCTATCCTTCTATTCTCTAGGTCTGGATAGAGGGTTCAGGATGACGTTCACGCGCGGTCACTACGTGACACAGCGCCGGTCGGCGGATCTCGGCGCCTTCGGCGGTCGGGCGGCCAAGGCGGGGCTGTCCTACGAGGCGTTCGTGCCCGCGTCGATCGCGGACATCGAGGTGCGTCTGTCCGGGGTCGCGGCCGCGGATGTGGCTGATGCCGAAGCTGCGCTGATGCGGCTGGCTCACAGCTCGGCTGGGTTCCCGAGTCTCGAGGCGCTGGCTCGACGTCTGTTGCGATCGGAGGCGATCGCCTCGTCATGGATCGAAGCGCTGCGGGTGTCGCACCGGCGACTGGTCGAGGCGGAACAGGGGGCCCCGGGCGGTCGCTACGACGAGGCCCGGCGGGTGCTGGGCAACGTGCGTGCAATGGACGCGGCGGTGGACATCGGCGCGCGCAGCGATCCCGTCACCGTCGATGATCTGCTGTCCATGCACGGTGCGCTGCTGTCGACCTCCAACGCCGAGGACGATCGCACGCGCGCCGGGCAGGTCCGAGATGGGCCGGTGTTCATCGGAGGGACGAACCCGACCAACGCCGAGTACGTCGGTCCTCCCCACGAGGAGGTCGCGGCGTTGCTCGAGGATCTCGTCGCCTTCGCCAACACCAGGCGCGACCTCTCACCGGTGGTGGTGGCCGCGATCGCTCATGCCCAGTTCGAGTCGATCCACCCGCATCACGACGGCAATGGTCGTGTCGGACGGTGCCTGGTGCACACGTTGCTCCGTCGCGAGACGGCAAGCTCGGTGCTGCCCCCGCTGTCCATCGCCTTCGCTCGGCCCGAAGCTCGCTACGTGGACGGTCTGAACGCCTTCCGCAGCGATGATCTCGATGGCTGGCTGACCGTGTTCGCCACGGCGATCAGCTTCGCGACGCACGCCACGATCGGGCTCGCGCACGAGGTCGGAGCGCTCCAGCAGTCGTGGCTGGCGCAGCTCGCCGAGGCCCGTGCGAGGTCCGGGCTGCGACCACCGCGCGCGGACGCGGCCGTCCTCGCGGCGTGCGAGATCCTGCCCGACATGCCGGCCTTCCACGCCCGCGATCTCGCCCAGCGGCTCGACCGGTCGTGGCGCGCGGCGCAGGATGCCATCGAGGAACTCGCGGACGTCGGCATCATCACGCAGTTGAGCGCCGGCAAGGGCAACCGGCTCTACGAGGTCCCGGAGATCTTCGCGCTGCTCGACGGCTTCGAACACGACCCCGAGCGCCTGGTGACGATCGGTCGTGCGCGCGGACACCCCGGTTCGTGACCACGGCGTGACCACGAACCGGCTGGATGTGGTCAGCACGGGGCGGAACGGGCGGATACGGTCGAGGCGTGTTCCCGCTGGTCAGCGGCGGGACACGTGCGGCACGATCGTGACCGGCACCTCGCAGTGCCGGGCCAGGGAACTGGCCACGCTTCCCAGCATCAGGTGCGCCACCGTTGTGGCTCCGTGGGAGCCGACGATCAACAGGTCTGCGTCGTGCTCCGCGACGACCTGGCGGAGGACGGTGCGGGGATCGCCGTGCTTGATGGCGACGTCATGGTCGACCCCGCGCTGGTGCAGTTGCGCGCACCACCGCTCGACCTCCTCCTGCACCCCGGTGGCGACCGGGGTGAGATGGAACTCCGACGCTTCGATGCTCGTGCCGCGCTCGGCCGCGTGGGCGACGACGACCCGGCTGCCCGTCTGCTCGGCGAGATCCCCGGCGAACGCCAGCGCCCGGCTGGCCTGCTCCGAGCCGTCCAACCCGACGACCAGCGTCTTCAGCCGCACCTGGTCGCTCGCGATCTCCCCCCGGACGACGGTCACCGGGCAGGGCGCGTGCTCGCACAACTGGCGGCTGACGGAGCCGAGCAGCAGACCACGGAACCCGCCGAGGCCGCGGGAGCCGACGACGAGCATGGCCGTGTTCGGCTCGCTCGCCGCGCGCAGCAGGGCTTCGGTCGTCGGGCCCCGGGCCTCCTCGATGCGGATCTTCAGCCCGGACGGCTCCCCCACCACCTCGCGGACGAATCGCTGCAGGTCGGCAGCCAGCCGGTCCTCGGAGTGTTCCGCGTCGGTGAGGTGGACGTAGCCGACCCTCACGATGGCGTCAGAGGGGTACTGCCAGGCCTGGATGACCCGGAGCCGGAGGTTCAGGAGACGGGCGACGCCGGCAGCCCAGGCCAGCGCGCTGCGTGAGCCCGGTGACTGATCGACGCCCACGACGATGCGGGCCGGTCTCTGCGTCGGTGTTCGGAGGTCCTCTTCCATGGCGGATCCTGCACCCGGTGCTCTCCATGATGGCTCACCCGGCGGGTGACGGCCAGGGCACGAGGTCCCGGCCGCGAGCGGACGAGGTGCTCGCCACGGTCAGGATCCGACGGTTGCGAGCACCGGCCACCTCGCATCGCGGATCAACCGGTACGCGACGTCGTGGTAGGCCGACCGATCGCCACGGTGGGTGTCGACGGCCAGCAGCACCGGCGGCGGCAACTGCTCGGCGAGAGCGAGCAGGGCAGCGACCGGGTCGTCGCGGGTCACGGGACGGGCGCTGGCCTCGATGCCGCGAGCGGTCAGGTCCGCCGCCAGTGATCCGAGCTCGGGATGGCCAGGGGGCGGTCGTCCGGTCGTTCGGCTGACGTACAGCTCGGTCGACGTTGGACGTCGAACGTGCGTCAAGGTGACCGAGGCGCGGAGCTGCGGAGCCCACGTGGCAACCGTCGCCATCAAACGGTCGAGCCGGGGCCCGGCGGAGATGCCCGCCAGGAGCGAGCGGGCCAGACGGCGGTCCGGAGCCTCGGCCGCCGGGCCGATCACGACGACCGGTGCGGGAGATCGCCTCAGGATCCCCTCGGTGACGCTTCCGACCAGATGACGCCGGATGCCGCCATGGCCGTGGCTCGCCATCGCCACCAGGGCACCATCGAGGGTCGCCAGGTGGTCGAGCAGCGCGGGGATCGGCTCCCCTCGGAGCACGACGTCGACCTCCGGCAGGGTGCCTCCGTGCTCCACCGCGACGGTCTGGACCACCGCGTGGAAGCGTGCTGCGAGGAGGTGCCCCAGCGGAAGCGCCGAGCGGCTCGTGGTCGATCCATCGAGTGGGATGACGACCGTACGTGGCACGCGAAGGTCGCTCTCGGACGAACCCGGCGTTGCCACGAGGCATCCGGTCCACGACGTCGTGTGCGCTTCCAAGCATGGGGGACGACCGAGCCCGGGGCCAGGGCCATTGGACGTGTCGTGCGCACCTGGTTGCCCTGCGAGCGCGGCTCTCGCCGCCTCGGTCACGACCCGTTAGCGTCGAGGTCGGCTCACCGGGCGATGACCGGTCGAGACGAAGGGCCATGACCGCCGATCCAGGAGTGCCCCGTGAACCGAGATGTCGCCGTGATCGTGCTCGCCGCCGGTGCGGGCACGCGCTTCCGTTCGGACACGGCGAAGGTCCTGCACCGAGCCGCCGGTCGGAGCCTGGTGGCCCACGTGCTCGAGGCCGTCCGACCACTGGGGGCGGGCCAGGTCCTCGTGGTGATCGGCCACCAGGCCGAAGCCGTCCAACAGGAGATCGACGGGGTCGGGTTGCCGGAGGTGACCACGGTCCTCCAGTCGGAGCAGCGGGGGACCGGCCACGCCGTCCAGGCGGCGATGCCGGCCCTCGACGAGGGCATCGAACGGGTGCTGATCCTGCCCGGAGACACCCCGCTCATCACCGCCGAACGGCTGGGTTCGCTGCTCGCGGTGCGTGCGCCGGGCGGGGCGCTGCTCACGACCGAGCCGGCAGACCCCACGGGCTACGGGCGGGTCGTGCGTGCGGACGACGGCGAGGTGGCCCGGGTCGTGGAGGAGCGCGACGCCGGCCCCGAGGAGTGCGCGATCGGCGAGGTCAACGCCGGTATGTACCAGTTCGATCGCGCCCGTCTGGTGGGTGCGATCGGGCGCCTAGGGGACGACAACGCCCAGGGCGAGCTCTACCTCACCGACGTCGTGGAGGTCCTGGCCTCCGACCGGGCACCGGTGACCGCCGTGCCGGCACCGCCGTCGGAGGTCGCCGGTGTCAACGACCGTGCGCAACTGGCGGACGCGGCGGCGCTGTTGCGGCGCAACCACCTCGACCACCTCCTGCGCGACGTCGGGGTCAGCGTCACGGACCCGGTGACCACCTACGTCGACGTGGACGTCACCGTGGGCCGGGACGCGGTGCTGCTGCCGGGGACGATCCTGGAGGCCGGGACCCGGATCGGTGAGCGGGCCGTCATCGGACCGAACACGCACCTCACCGCCTGCGAGGTCGGAGAGGGCGCCACCGTGCACTCGACGCGGGCGGAGGGCGCCGTGATCGGGGATCGAGCCGAGGTGGGCCCCTTCGCCCACCTGCGTCCCGGAACCCGCCTCGGGTCCGCGACCAAGGTCGGGGCGTTCGCCGAGACCAAGAACGCCACCCTGGGCCACGGCAGCAAGATCCCCCACCTCGCCTACGTCGGAGATGCCACCGTGGGGCAGCAGGTCAACATCGCCTGCGGGGTGATCACCGTCAACTACGACGGACGGACCAAGTCCCACACGACGATCGAGGATGGCGCCTTCGTCGGCTGCGACACGATGCTGGTCGCACCGGTCACGATCGGGTCCGGGGCCTACACGGCCGCCGGATCGACGATCACCGAGGACGTGCCCGCCGGGGCGCTCGGGATCGCCCGTGCCCGCCAGACCACCAAGGAGGGTTGGGCCCAGCGGCGCTCCACCCGGTAGCGGCTTCGGATGCGCCTCGAACATCCCCTGGATGCGCGTCAACCCGCCTCCGACCCGCCTTCGATGGAACGATCCGACGTCTAGAACGTCGGATCGTTCCATCGAACCGGTTGCCGCGGGCCGCGGGCGGGCCTCGGGCGGGCCTCGGGCGGGCCTCGGGCGGGCCTCGGGCGGGCCTCGGGCGGGCCGCGGGCCGGATCGGGCTGAGGACCAGCTACGACCGTCATGACCGCCTGCCCTGCCCCGGCCCGTGGTGCGTGCCGACCGCCTGCGGACTAGCGTCCCGGGCCCAGCGGGTCCGGAACCACCGGGGAGCAGATGGAACTCGTCACCAGGAAGCGGATGATGATCTTCTCCGGGTCCTCGTACCCGGAGCTGGCCCGTGAGGTGGCCGATCACCTGGGTATGCGGCTCGGCGAGGTGAAGCTGTCGCAGTTCGCCAACGGCGAGTTGTACGCGCGGTTCACCGAGTCGGTTCGTGGCGCGGACGTCTACGTGATCCAGTCGCACGTGTCGATGCCCGGCGGCATGAGCATCAACGACTTCATCATGGAGCAGCTCGTGATGCTCGACGCGCTCAAGCGTGCGTCGGCGAAGCGGACCGTGGCCGTGATCCCGTACTACGGCTACTCGCGTTCCGACAAGAAGGCGCAGTCCCGTGAGGCGATCGTCGCCCGGATGATGGCCGACATGTACGAGTCGGTGGGGGTCGACCGGATCATGTCGATCGACCTGCACACCGGGCAGATCCAGGGGTTCTTCCACGACCCGTTCGATGCGCTGACGGCGCTCCCGCTGCTCAAAGGCTGGATCGAGGAGCACACCGCCCCCGACGAGCGGGTCATCGTGTCCCCGGACGCCGGGCGGGTCCGCCTGACCGAGAAGTTCGCCGGCCACCTCGGCGCACCGATCGCCATCCTGCACAAGCGTCGGGACCCGAGCCAGCACAACGTGTCGGAGACGCTGGACGTCATCGGTGACGTCGAAGGGCGCACCGCGATCCTGATCGACGACATGATCGACACCGCCGGGACCATCTGCGGGGCCGCGGAGCTCTTGATGCAGCGCGGAGCCGAACGCGTGATCGCTTGTGCGACGCATCCGATCTTCTCCGATCCGGCGGCCAGGCGACTCGAGGAGTCGGTGATCGAGTCGGTCGTGGTCACCAACACGATCCCGATCCCGCCGGAGCGGCGGAGCAACAAGCTGGTCGTCCTCTCGATCGCGCCGATCATCGCCTCAGCGCTCCGTGCGGTCTTCGAGGATCAGTCGGTCTCGGAGATCTTCCAGGGAGAGAACGTCTGACGGTGCGCGGGTTGCCGAGGTGGCGAGCGGCGCGGTACCTTCACATCTAACGGCCCGCGTCCACCGCGGGCCGAGCGCGTGTCCGGGGCACTCCGCCCGCAGGAGGCTCTGCCGATGCTCCGCGTCGCCGGATACCCGGGTGCGTGCGCCCCACGTGACACCTCGCCGCCGTCGTGACGGTGACCGACCCGCGTCGGGGACCAGCCACCTCAGGAGCACCACCATGGCCGATCAGATCAAGCTCGCCGTCGAGCCCCGCACGGACCTCGGCAAGGGAGCCACCGGGCGACTGCGCCGCACCGGCCGGGTGCCCGGCATCGTGTACGGCTACCAGGTCGAGCCGACCCCGGTCCACGTGGACCAGCTCGAGCTCTACCACGCCCTCCACACCGATGCTGGCACGAACGCCCTGATCCGCCTCGAGCTCGATGGAGACACCCACCTGACCGTGGCGCGTGACATGCAGCGTCATCCGGTCAAGGGTGAGACCCAGCACGTCGATTTCCTCGCCGTCAACAAGGACGTGCGGATCTCGGTCGAGGTCCCCGTCCACCTCACCGACGAGGACGACACCGCCGACGACGGCGGCATCCTCAACCACATCCTCTACACGATCCCGGTGCTGGTGAAGCCGCTCGATGTGCCGAACTACCTCGAGCTCTCGATCGCCGACATGGAGATCGGTGACGTCAAACGCGTCGAGGACCTGGCCGGGACGCTGCCCGCGGGGGCGGAGTTCGACATCGACACCGAGCGCACCGTCGTCACCATGAACGCTCCGATGTCGGAAGAGGCGCTCGAGGCCCTCGAGGAAGCCGCCGGGGTCGAGGGCGAGGAGCCCGAACTCATCGGCGAGGAAGCGGACGAGGACGCCGAGGGGTCCGAGGAGCCCACCGAGGAAGGTGGCCACGAGGACGACGAGGACTGACGCCACCGTCGGCCGGGGGAGGAGCTCCCCCGGCCGGGTGGACGACGAGCGACCCGGGAGGCGTACGTGGCCGGCGACCGCTGGTTGGTGGTCGGTCTCGGCAACCCGGGGGAGCGCTACGCCGGTACCCGCCACAACGTGGGAGCCGAGACCGTGCGGCTGTTGGCCGCCCGGGAGCACGGCTCCTGGTCGCGCAACAAGCGCGCTCGTTGTGACATCTGCGAGGTGTCCGCCGACGGTGAGCGGCTGGTGCTGGCGGTGCCGGACGCCTACATGAACCGATCCGGTGGTCCGACGCAGGCTGCGGCGGCCTGGTACAAGGTTCCTCTCGAGCGTGTGATCGTGTGTCACGATGATCTCGACCTCGCGCCGGGCCGCTTGCGGCTCAAGCGCGGCGGCGGTAACGGCGGCCACAACGGGCTCAAGGACATCGATCGCGCGCTCGGGGGTCCGGACTATCTCCGGGTCCGGATCGGGATCGGTCGTCCGCCCGGGCGGATGCCGGCGCGCGACCACGTGCTGCGGCGCTTCGCCCCGGCTGAGCGCGACGCCATCGACGTCGGCCTCGAGCACGCGGCGGACGCGATCGCCACCCTGGCGACCGAGGGGCTCGAGCCGGCGCAGAACCGCCACCACACCCGCGACTGACCGACCGCGACCACGCGCTCACCGGAGGTACCGGGAGCAGGGCGCAGACGAGGAGGACCCCGTGAGGGAGAGGTTCCGCCAGCTGCAGCAGGCGTGGACGCAGGTCCGCGAGATCGATCCGCGCGTGGTGCCCTGGGTCCTGCTCGGTGGGGTCCTCGGGCTGCTCTTCGGCGTCGGGACCGGCTACCTCATGCCGCTGTACCCGCTCATCGCGATGCCGCTGTTCGGGCTGCTCTTCGCGGTGGTCGGGGCGTTCCTCGTCTTCAACCGGCGAGCGAGCAAGGCCCAGTACGCGGCGATCGAGGGCCAGCCCGGGGCGGCTGCCGCCGTCCTGCAGTCGATGCGGGGCCAGTGGTTCGTGACCCCGGCGACCGCGGTCAACGCCAAGCAGGACATGGTGCACCGCGTCGTCGGGCGGCCCGGCATCGTCCTCGTCGGCGAAGGGGCGCCACAGCGGGTCAAGGGGTTGCTGGCCAAGGAGCGCAAGCGCATGGGGCGGGCGGCCGGAGACACCGCGATCACCACGATCGTCGTGGGTGATGGCGACGGTGAGGTGGTCCTCGCCAAGCTCCAGGTCACGCTGACCAAGCTGCCGCGGTCGCTCAAGAAGAACGAGGTGCCGGCCCTGGAGCGCAAGCTCAAGGCGCTCGACCGTGACCTGCCGATCCCCAAGGGGATCGACCCCATGTCGGCTGCCAACCGTCGTCGTCCGCGGCCCCGCTGACCCGGGCGCCATCGAGCACCGGCGGGGATCCCTGTGACCGAGAGCGTCGCTCCGCGAAGCGTCGATGACGTGCTCGACCCCGGCCTGTCGGCCGGGCCACTGGCCGCTGCCCTCAGACCTGGCCGCGATGTCTGGGACGTCGAGGTGGCAGACGAGGACCTGCTCGTCACGCCGGCGCTGCGTCCGTACGTGCTCAGCCTCCTCGCGGAGCGCGCCGCACCCCTGCTGGTCGTGGTGCCACGGACCTCCGATGCCGAGGCGGTGGCCGACGGCCTCGCCGCCTTCCTCGGTGAGCGACGGGTCGCGGTCTTCCCGGCCTGGGAGACGCTGCCACACGAGCGGCTCTCCCCACAGGCCAGCACCGTCGGGCGTCGCCTGCACGTCCTCGATCGCCTCGCCTACCCGGACTCGCACGACGAGCCGCTCCTGGCCGTGGTCGCTCCGGTCCGTGCCGCCCTCCAGCGCATGGACCCCCGGCTGGCAGACCGTCGGCCGATCACCGTCGATCCTCGGACGCACGGCTACGACGAGCTCATCGAGGGGCTCGCCGCACTCGGCTACAGCCGCACGCCGCAGGTCGAGCGTCGGGGGGAGTTCGCGGTGCGTGGTGGCATCGTCGACGTCTTCCCGACCGCCGGGGATCAGGCGGTGCGGATCGAGTTCTTCGGCGACGACGTGGAGTCCCTGCGCGGCTTCGCCGTCGCCGACCAACGCTCCACCGGCCCGGTCGGCGAGGTGGTGCTCGACCCGGCACGGGAGCTGCTCCTCGACGACCAGGTCCGTGAGCGTGCGCGCGGGGCGGTGGGACGGCTCCCGGCGCTCGCCGGTGAACTGGACCAGCTCGCCGAGGGCCAGGCCTTCGAAGGTGCCGAGGCCCTGGCGGCGCTGCTCGAGCCGGAACCGGCGCTGCTCGTGGATTTCCTGCCCGGCGGTGCGTCCCTGGCCCTGGTCGACCCGATGCTGCTCGAGGAGCGGGCAGGCAAGCTCCGCGAGGAGGCGCAGATCCTCGCGGAGACGGCCTGGCGCACGACCGCGAGCGTTGGCGTCGGGGCCCCAGCTACCGATGGTGACGGGCACGGTGACGGGTTCGCGGCGCCCGGTGAGCTCATCGCGAGCGGGCCCGAGCGCCGGTGGCGGCTGAGCCCGTTCGGCGCCGCGGGTGGGACCGAACTCGTGGGTGAGCCATGGGACTCGTTCCGCGGGGACGTCGTCGCGCTCTCCGAACACCTCCGGTCGCTGCTCCGCGACGGGGAGCGGGTCGTGGTCTCGGTCGATGCGGACGGCCCGGCACGCCGGATCGCGGACGTCCTGGGCGAGCAGGGCGTGCCTGCCACGTTGGGCGACGCCCTGGCTACCGAGCCCTCTGCCGGCCGCGTGGAGATCGTCGTCAGCCAGCTTCGGACCGGGTTCCGGTCCGAGGAGCTCGACCTCGCCGTCCTCGGGACCTGGGACGTCTTCGGCCCACGTCGTCGCCGAGCGAGCCGCCGGCTCGGGACCCGCACGACCGCGGCGGACACCGCCCTCCAGCTCGAGGCGGGCGATGCGGTCGTCCACCGCACGCACGGGGTCGGCCGCTACCGCGGCATGGTCACCCGTGAGCTGACCGGGGTGGACGGCCGGCGGGCGAAGCGCGATTACGTCCTGCTCGAGTACGCCGATGGCGACACCCTGTACGTGCCATCCGATCAGGTGGATGCGATCGCGCGCTACCAGGGTGGCGAGACCCCCAGCGTGATGACGCTCGGTGGGGCGCAGTGGGAGCGTGCCAAGAACCGGGTGCGGGGGGCGGTCCGCGACATCGCGGCCGAACTCATCCGACTCTACGTCGCGCGGATGCACTCGCCGGGGCACGCGTTCGGTGCTGACGGCGAACTGCAGGCCGAGCTCGAGGACTCCTTCGCGCACGTCGAGACCGTCGATCAGCTCACGGTCGCCGAGGAGATCAAGCGGGACATGGAGGCCCCGCTGCCGATGGACCGGCTCCTGGCGGGTGATGTCGGGTTCGGCAAGACCGAGGTCGCTATCCGCGCCGCCGGCAAGGCCGTGTTCGACGGGAAGCAGGTCGCCGTGCTCGTACCCACGACGATCCTGGCCCAGCAGCACCTCGAGACCTTCCGGGAGCGTTTCTCCGGCTTCCCCGTCACCGTCGAGGAGCTGAGTCGGTTCGTCACGGATCGTGGCAAGCGCCGTGTGCTCGATGGGCTGGCGGCTGGCACCGTCGACATCGTCGTCGGGACCCACTCGCTGCTCGGCAAGCGCGTGCAGTGGAAGGATCTGGGCCTGGTGATCGTCGACGAGGAGCAGCGCTTCGGGGTGAGCCAGAAGGAACGGCTCAAGCAGTTGCGTACCTCGGTGGACGTCCTGTCGATGTCGGCCACGCCGATCCCCCGCACGCTGGAGATGGCGGTCTCGGGTATCCGCGACCTCTCCGTCATCGAGACGCCGCCGGAGGACCGTCAGCCGGTCCTCACCTCCGTCCAGGAGTTCGACGAGGCACAGGTCGCGCTCGCCCTGCGTCGCGAGCTGTTGCGCGACGGGCAGGTGTTCTACGTCCACAACCAGATCGACACGATCAACCGGGTCGCGGCCTGGATCGCCGAGCTGGTCCCGGACGCCCGTGTCGAGGTGGCGCACGGGCAGATGGACGAGCGGCAGCTCGAACACGTCATGGTGCGGTTCTGGGATCGTGACATCGACGTGCTGGTCTCCACGACGATCATCGAGTCCGGCCTCGACGTCCCCAACGCCAACACCCTGGTCATCGAGCGTGCGGACCTGCTCGGGCTCTCCCAGTTGCACCAGCTCCGTGGTCGGGTGGGGCGCTCCTCCGAGCGGGGGTACGCCTACTTCCTCTTCCCGGAGGGAGCGAGCATCACCGAGCCGGCCTACGAGCGGCTGGGGACCCTGGCGGAGCACAACCGGCTCGGCTCCGGGCTCGCCATCGCGATGCGTGATCTGGAGATCCGGGGTGCCGGCAACGTCGTCGGCGCGGAACAGTCCGGCCACGTCGCCGCCGTCGGGTTCGACATGTACTCGCAGCTGCTCAAGGAGGAGATCGGGGAGCTGACCGGGGAACCCGTCGAGGAGGAGGTCGAGGTCAAGGTCGACCTGCCGGTCGACGCGCATCTCCCGCACGACTACGTCGAGGATGCGAGCCAGCGGCTCGAGCTCTACCAACGCATCAGTGCGGTGCGAGACGCCGGCGGCGTGCGCGACGTCCGGGCCGAGCTCGAGGATCGCTACGGACCGCTGCCCGAACCGGCGGATCGCCTGCTGACGATCGCGGCGCTGAAGGCTGCGTTGCGTCGGTGGAACCTGACCGAGGTGGCGCTCACGCCGAAGGGGCAGCTGAGGGTCGCGCCGGTCGCGTTGTCGGAGGCGCAGCAGGTCCGCCTCGAGCGCCGCTATCCGGGGCACCGCATCAAGCACGATCAGCAGGTTCTGCTGGTGCCGATGCCCCGGCCGAACCCTTCGGACGTGGTCGGCTGGGTTGCCGGTGTGCTGCGCGAGGTGTTCGCCTCGCGGTGACCGTGCCGGGACGTCGGGGCCCGGTCAGAGGCTCGGCTCGTCGAGTTCGCGTCCGCGCGTCTCGGGAAGCGCCCGGAACCCGATGGCCACGACGGCCACGATGATCCCGATCCAGCGGGCGGCGGCCGCGAAGCCGCCCGTGAGGTCGGCCAGCACCCCGAACGAGGTCAGCCCGATGACCGACCCGAGGACGCCCGCCACGATCTCCCAGCCGGCGACCGTCGCCCTGACGCTGGTCGGCACGAGCTCGGCGACCAGCGCTCCGGTCGGGGGCGCGAAGGCGCTGCTGGCCGCGATCGCGACGAGGTAGCCGATCGCCAGGTCCCGCGGGGTGCCGGCGTACGCGTAGGCCACGGCCAGTCCGGTCAGCCCCATCGCCATGCCGGCGGTCACGGTCCGGCCGAGGCGGTCGGCGCCGTACCGGCCGACGAGGATGCCGATGAGCCCGGCCGGTCCCGCGCCGAGCACCAGCATGGAGAGCAGCAGCGGTGAGGTGCCCAGCACGCCTTCGCCGTAGACGAAGAGGTAGGTGAAGCCGGGGCCGGTGGCCAGCGCGATGCTTCCGGTCAGCCCGGCGAGCAGGAGGACCCGGGGCACGAGTGCTCGCGGTACCCGCCCGGGAAGGCCGGTGGCCGGCACCTGGTTCGCCGCGATCGCCGGTTCACGCACCCGTCGTGCCAGCAGCGGGAGCAGGACCAGGGGCACCAGCGAGAAGGCCATCACGACCCGGAAGGACGCCTCTCCGGGCAGGACGCCCCGCCCAACCGCCACGATGCCGGAACCGAGGCCATAGGCCGCCGCGACGAGGGCCACGGCTGCCGAGCGTCCGACGCTCCGGGTCTCCTCAGCGGCGATCACCCCGGCCAGGGCGTTGATGGCCGAGAGCAGCGGGCGTGCGAGGGCGACGAGTGCGACGAAGACCCAGTACGCGGGTGCCAGCGCCGACAGTGATGTGAAGGCGAGTCCGAGCGCCGTGGCGGTCACCAGGACCCGTCGACGTCCGACCCGGTCAGCGACCGCAGCGATCGGCAGGCTGGCCAGTGACGCGAGACGGATCAGGGCGAGGGAGATCCCGAGCGTGGTCACCGGGAGCCCGAGTTGATCGAGCGCCTCGTCACCGACCGGCTCGCCGAAGGCGACGGCGACGTCCCCGATGACGGTGGTGACACCGAACTGGGCGATGCCCGATGCGATCGACAGGATGCCGACCACCAGCACCGGGGCGCTCAGCCACCCGGGTCGCCACCACCGGGCGTGGGCGGTCCGTGGGTCCTGGGCCACCGGTCTCCTCAGCGTCGTGACGGGCGGACCGTAGCGCTCGCGCCACGGCGGTACGGTCGCGCACATGCGCCTGGTCACCTGGAACGTGAACTCGATACGCGCCCGGCTGCCGCGGGTGCTCGAGCTCCTCGATGCCCACGCACCGGAGGTCGTCTGCGTCCAGGAGACCAAGGCGACGAACGCGACGTTCCCCCATGACGCGCTCGCGGCGGTCGGGTACCGGGCGGTCGAACGCTCCGAGGGTCGCTGGAACGGCGTGGCCCTCCTCGTCCGCGATGGCCTCTCCGTCGGCGACGTGCGCACGGTCCTGCCCGGAGAGCCCGCGCCCGACGAAGCACGGTGGATCGAGGCCCTCGTCGATGGTGTCCGCATCGCTTCGGTCTACGTCCCCAACGGACGTGATCGTGACCACCCCATGTTCGCGGTCAAGCTCCGCTTCCTCGCAGCGATGCGTGACCGGCTGATCGGGCTCGTCGGTGAGGGGCCGGCGGTCGTGGCCGGAGACCTCAACGTGGCCCGCGAGGACCGGGACGTCTGGGACGTCGCACAGCTCGGGATCTCCACGCACATCACCCCGGAGGAGCGGGCCGGGATCGATGCGTTGCTCGACGTCGGCTTCGTCGACGTCTTCCGAGCGGTCGAGCCGGATGGCCCGGGTTTCACCTGGTGGGACTACCGGATGCAGTCCTACCGGCGGGGTTGGGGCATGCGCATCGATGTCGTGCTGGCCAGCCGGGACCTCGCGACGGCGCGGTGCGCGGTCGACACGCGCTTCCGGGAGCCCAACGTCGCGGGGGACAAGCCCTCGGACCATGCCCCCGTCGTGGTCGATCTGGAGCCGTGATCCGGTCGCGATCAGCGCCGGAGCTGGTCGTCGTGACGGTGGTCGTGGTGGTGGGGTTCGTCGAGGACCATCGTGCCGTCATCGAGGACGTGGACGTAGGCGCCGTAGGCCCGGGCCATGTTGGCCGGGGTGAGCGTCTCCGCCGGTGGTCCGCTGGCCACCACCTCGTTGGCCATGAGGATCGCCATGTCGGCGAGCCGCGCCGTCCCGACGTCGTGCGTGGTCATGACGACGATGTTTCCGCGGGTCCGTTCCACCGCGATCAGGTCGGTGATCGCGTTCTGGGTGACCATGTCGAGACCGGTGATCGGCTCGTCGAGCAGGAGCACGGCGGCACGCTGGGCCAGACCCTGCGCCACGTAGACACGCTGCCGTTGGCCGCCGGACAGCTCGTGGAGCTGGCGGTGTCGCAGATCGCTGACCTGCATACGGTCGATGGCGTCCTCGATCGCGGTCCGGTCCTCAGCCGTGAGCCGCCCGATGGCCCCTCGACGCCCATAGGCACCCATGCGCACCGTCTCGAGGACGGTGAGGGGAACGGCCTCGTTGGCGACGGTGGCCTGGAGGACGTGCGCCACCCCGTTGCGGCTCGGACGGCCCTGCCGGTCGGTCAGGCGGATGCGTCCCCTGCTCGGGCGCACGAGCCCCGAGATGGTCGAGAGCAACGTCGACTTGCCGGACCCGTTCGGGCCGATGATCGCCACCACCGTGCCCGGTGACACGTGGACCGACGCATCGCGCACCGCGTGGATCGACCCGTAGGAGACCGAGACCCGTTCGATGTCGATCGTCGGCCCCGGGCTCGACACGCGCGCTGCGTGCTCATCAGGGGGAGGGGTGGTTGGCATATTAGGAACCGTTCCTATTATCTTCCTGGTTCTGCTTCGGCCGCACGGTAGCGGCCGCCCATCCGACCACAGGGACCTCGATGCACCGCACCCACCCTCGCCCCCCGCGGCAGCGCACCTGGCTCGGCGCTGCCGCCGTCGGCCTCGTCCTCACCGCCTGCGGCGCCCCCACCGAGGCCGATCTCGCTGCCGAGACCGACGGTGGTGAGCAACTCCACATCGTCGCGACGACCTCCATCCTGGGTGACATCGTCGGGGCACTGGCCGAGGATGACGCCGAGGTGTCCGTCATCATGCCACCAGCCTCCGATCCGCACGGGTTCCAGCCCTCCGCGCGCGACGCGCGGCTCCTGCGCGAGGCGGATCTGGTCGTGGCCAACGGGTTGCAACTGGAGGAGAGCCTCATCTCGTCCCTCGAGTCCGCCGAGGAGGAAGGGGTGCGCGTCTTCACGGTGGCTGACAAGGTCGACCCGCTGGCGTTCGAGGGGGACGACCACGCGGACGATGAGCATGCGGATGGCGAGCATGCCGACGATGAGCATGCGGATGACGACCACGGGCACGGCGAGGAGGATCCGCACTTCTGGCTCGACCCGGTTCGGACCGCTGACGGCGTCGAGCTCCTCGGCGCGGAGCTGGCGTCGGTCGATGGAGCCCCGGGGAGGCCGGACTGGACGGCTCGTGCCGCGGCGTACGCCGAGGAGTTGCGCGCCGTGGAATCGGAGATGGCTACGGAGTTCGAGCGCATCCCGACGGATCGCCGCAAGCTCGTGACCAACCACGACGCGCTGGCCTACCTCGCCGACCGCTTCGACTTCGAGATCATCGGGACCGTGATCCCTGGCACCTCGACACAGGCCGAGCCCGATCCCCGTGCCTTCGGCGAACTCGTGGAGACGCTCGAGCGCGAGTCGGTGTCGGTGGTCTTCGTCGAGACGACCGATTCGACGGCGCTCGCCGAGCAGTTGGACCGGGAACTGGCCGGGCGGGGTCTGATCGACCTCGCGGTGGTGACGTTGCACACCGGTGGTCTCGGGGAAGCCGGCTCGGGCGCGGAGACCTACGTCGATCTCCTGCGCACCAACGCACGGTTGATCGCCGACGCGCTGTCGGCGGACGGCTGACCCCGCCTCCCGGGTGGACGGAAGGCCCGAGCGCCCGGCCCCGGCGCTAGGTTCGCGTCGCGGTGAGATCCGGCTCCCCCGTCGCACCCGCCAGGAGACGCCCCGTGTTCGAGCTGTTGTTGGAGCCGTTCGCGTTCGAGTTCATGCGCAACGCCCTCTATGCGGGGATCCTGACCGTCATCGCGGCCTCGCTGGTCGGTACGTGGGTGGTCATCCGGGGGCTGTCGTTCATGGGTGATGCCCTCGCGCACGGTGTCCTGCCGGGCATCGCCGTGGCGTTCCTCCTCGGGGGCAACCTGCTGGTCGGAGGAGCGGTCAGCGCGGTCATCATGATCGCCGGTGTGACGCTGGCGTCCGCGCGGAGCCGCCTCGGTGAGGACACGGCCATCGGGTTGCTGTTCGTCGGGATGCTGGCGGCCGGTGTCGCCATCATCTCCGCCGGAGGCGCGTACGCGGGTGACCTGACCACGATCCTGTTCGGTGACCCGCTGGGCGTCACCCGGACCGATCTGCGGATCGTGGCGATCGCCGGCGTGGTCACGGTGCTGGCGACCTTCCTCCTCTACCGCCCGTTCCTGGTGCTCACCTTCAGTCGGGCCAAGGCGCAGGTGCTGGGTCTCCATCCGAGGCTCGCGCACCTGCTCATGCTCGCACTGGTCGCCATGGTCGTGCTGACCTCGTTCCGCACGGTCGGGACGCTGCTCGTCTTCGCCTTCCTCGTCGCGCCCCCGGCCACCGCCGCTCTGGTGGCACGCCGGGTCCCGGTGATGATGGCGGTCTCGGTGCTGGTCGGTGCGCTCGGCGTCGTGACGGGGCTCCTGGTCAGCTACCACTTCGCGACGGCCACGGCGGCGACGATCGCAGGTGTCTCGGTCCTGACCTTCTTCGTCGTCCTGACGATCCGCGAAGCGGTCGACGGTGCGCGTCGACTCGCCGGTGCTGGCGGCACGGAGGTCGACCAGATGCGGACCCGGACCCGCACCACCGCCTGATCGCGGTGCCGTCGTCAGGTACAGCCGCGGCAGGTGCCGACCAGTTCGAGCCGGTGCGAGTCGACGTCGTAGCCCTGCTGCATGTGCGCTTCCGCGGCGGCCTCGGCCAGCGCGCGCTCGATCGTGGGAGGCAGCACCACGTCGTCGATCCTGCCGCAGACCGCGCAGACGACGTGATGGTGGTGCACGGAGAGCTCTTCGGTCAGCTCGTAGCGCGCGACGTCATCGGTCGAGGTGATCCGGTGGACCGCTCCACACTGTTCCAGGATCGCGAGGTTGCGGTACAGGGAGCTCTGTGACTGGGCGGCACCGTGGGAGAGCAGCTCGGGGATGGTGACGGGACGGCCCGTGGCCATGAGCAGATCGACGAGCTGCTGGCGGCCGTGCGTGTACCGCTGACGGGTACGCCGGAGCTGCTCATCGACGATGTCGTGGATCTCGGAGGCCATGCCACGAGCCTATGCGGTTCTCGGAACGATCAGTGCGGCTCCACGGGGCACCCCCCTGCGGGTGGTCGGTGCTGCCCTGCCCAGCGTTAGACTCTCGCCATGTGCGGGACCGCTCACGGCCGCACACCGCACCCCCGCGACGCCTCTCGCGCCTCGGGCCGCCCTGTGGCGAAACCCCGATCGAACCCTTGGAGCCGTTGTGCGCCCCCTCGTTCGTCCCCTCCTCGCAAGCGCGCTGGCGGCCGTGTTGCTCGCTGGCTGCGGCTCCTTCCCGTCGACCGGTGCGGCCGCGACGGTCGGAGGAACCGACATCCCGCGTTCGGCGATCGAGCGAGCGGTCGAGGCGCTCGACCTCGACGAGCTGCGCGAGGCGGTGGCGGCGCAGCTGCCGGCCGAGCTGAGCGCTACGGAGCGCCGGGAGGCGATCGACGAGGAGGTGGCCAACGTCGTCGAGGAGACCCAGCGACGGGTGCTCGACCTCTACATCCGCTTGGAGCTGGTCCGCATCGTGAGCGACGACGCCGGGGTGGAGGCCACCGATGAGGCCCGTGGCACGGCTCGTGAGACGTTGCTCGCCTCGATCGGGGGCGAGGACGCGCTCCCGGAGGCGCTCGCACAGGCAGGGTTCACCGAGGAGGTCTTCGAGGAGGTGATCGTCGAGCAGGAGGCGCTGCTCGCCGTCCTCCGGGAGGATCTCCTCACGGGTGCCTCCCTCGAGGTTCGCGAGCCGCGGCACATCCTCGTCGAGACCGAGGATGCGGCGCGCGAGGCGATCGCCGAGCTCGAGGAGGGGGCGGAGTTCGCGGAGCTGGCGACCGAGGTGTCGGTGGATCAGGGCAGCGCGCCGCAGGGGGGCGCACTCACGGCCGCGCCCCGTGGTACGTGGCTCCCGGCGTTCGACGCTGCCGTCTGGGAGGCCGAGGTCGGCGAGATCGTCGGCCCGGTGGAGAGCCAGGCCGGGTTCCACGTCATCGAGGTGGTCGCGGAGGACGAACGCCCGATCGAGGAGCTCGACGAGGCCCAGGCGCAACAGTTCGTCGCCGGGGAGCTCGAGGAGCGTTTCTCTGCGGCCGTGACCGACACCGAGGTCCGGGTCGATCCGGCGTTCGGCACCTGGACGGCCGACCCCGCCAACCCGGTGCTCGAGCCGAGCGAACCGGTGGGCGATGCGCCGGTGTCCCCTGCGCCGGGCGGCGAGCCCGGGGCGGAGCTGAGCGAGGAGGAGCTCCAGGAACTGCTCGAGCAGCTCGAGGACCAGTGACCGCCAGCGGGGGACGAGATCTTGGTGGCGACGCTCCGAGCGTCGCCCTGGTCGAGACGTCGGACCTGCTCCCGGGCTTGCTGCCCTTCCAGGCTTGGGACGTGCTCGGCACCGCCGAGGTCATCCTCGTCCGGGATGCGGACAGCCACCCCTCCGCCGAGCAGCTCCACCTCGCTGGCCTCGACCTGGTCACGATCGAACCTGCGACGCTCGGGCGCGGCGACCTCGACCTGACCCGCCCGGGTCTGCCCGACGACCGTCGGATCGCCAAGGCGTTGGTGCAGGCGGCGCTCGATCGGGGCCGCGTGGTCTACCTCCTCGGACCGGACGACCGGGGGACCGCACCGGCGCTGGCCGGGATGGCGGCCGAACACGACCTCGAGATCGAGCTCGTGTTCCTCGCCCAGCAACCACCGGGCACCGAGTTCCTCCGGCTCGTGGACGTGCTGCGTCGGCTCCGGGACCCGGAGGACGGCTGTCCCTGGGACCTCGAACAGGACCACCGCAGCCTGCTCCGTTACCTGGTCGAGGAGGCTTACGAGCTCGTCGAGGCGGTCGAGGAGGGGGACGACAGCGACCTCCAGGAGGAGCTCGGCGACGTCCTGCTCCAGGTGGTGTTCCACGCGCAGGTCGCCAGCGACCGGTCGGCGTTCGGGATCGACGACGTGGCTCGGGGCATCGCGGAGAAGCTGATCCGTCGACATCCCCACGTCTTCGCCGATGGCGATGCCTCGAGCGCCGATGAGGTGCAGGCTCGGTGGGATGAGCTGAAGGCCGAGGAGAAGGACCGCGGGTCACCCTTCGACGGGGTCCCGGCGGCGGCACCGGGCCTGGACCTCCTCCACACGCTCCAGCGCAAGGCAGCCCGGCACGGGCTGCTGGACCCCGATCGGCCACCAGCGGAGCAGGCACTCGGCGAGCAGGCCGCGACGGCCCGTTCGGCCCGGGACGACGATGCCCGCGAGGATGCGATCGGCGCCCTGCTGAGCGCGGCCGTCGGGCTGGCTGCCGAGCTCGACGTGGATCCCGAGGTGGCGGCCCGCCGGGAGGGACGCGCGCTCCGGGAGCGGACCGAGCAGGCGCTGGCCGAACTGGGCGGTCTACCCGTCGACGGCTCGACGGTGGATCCCGAGCGGTGGCGGGCGGCCTGGTCAGCGGTGCGGGGTTCCGGCCACGACGGCTGAGCGGTGCCGGTCGCCGGTGCGTGCCCCCGGTGTCCTCGTTCGTCGCGTCCGCGCGCACTAGTCTGACGCGCACTCGACCCGGAGGACCTGGTGCCACCGAAGCGTTGCCCCGAGTGTGGGCGCTTCCTGTCGAACGAACTGGTCAGCAGGCTCGCCGAGGAGCGTCTGCCGTGCCCGCGCTGCGAGACACCGCTGAGCGCCGCTGCCGTCGCAGGTGACGGTCCATCGGCCGGATCGGCCGGATCGGCCGGATCGGTCCGACCGCCGGACCTCGACCCTGAGACCGTCCGCGATGAGGACGATGACGTGCTCGCGGGATGGGACGTCGGGGCGGACGCCGCCGAGATGGCCGGGTGGGCGAACGATCAGCGCCCCCTCCCGGTCGACACGATCGTGGTCGCGGCCGGAGTGGCCATCGGCGCCGCCGTCGGGGCCATCCTGCCCGAGCGGCGTCGTATCGTCGGTGCCATGCTGGGGGCCGTTGCCGGTGCGGTCACCGCTGGGGTGTCTCGCCGTCTGTGGGAGCTGCGCGGGTGACCTCGCCCGCGGCCCCTCCGGCCGGGCGACCCTGTTGTAGATGTTGAGGTTGTTGTACGAGTGCACGCGGGTGTCGTACGGTCTCCGAGGGTTCGTTCCCCCGCGGGCACCGTCGCGACGCCGGAACGTGCCTGAGCTATGAGGAACCCATGGACATGACGAACATCCAGCACGTGCACGCACGTGAGATCCTCGACAGCCGGGGGAACCCGACCGTCGAGGTCGAGGTCACCGCCGGCATGATGGGTGCGCTCGGTCGCGCCGCCGTGCCGTCCGGCGCATCGACCGGGGAAGCGGAAGCCGTCGAACTGCGCGACGGGGATCAGTCGCGCTACCTCGGCAAGGGGGTCTCCCGGGCGGTTGCCAACGTCAACGAACGCATCGCCCCCGAGCTGCTCGGGCTCGATGTGACGCGTCAGCGCGAGATCGACGCGTTGTTGCTCTCGCTCGACGGGACGGACAACAAGGCCGAGCTCGGGGCGAACGCCATCCTCGGCGTGTCACTGGCGGTGGCGCGAGCGGCGGCACAGGTGAGCGAACTGCCCCTCTACCAGTACCTCGGTGGTCCGAACGCCCACGTGCTGCCCGTGCCCTGCATGAACGTGCTGAACGGTGGGAGCCACGCGGACTCGAACGTGGACTTCCAGGAGTTCATGATCGTGCCCATCGGCGCACCGACGTTCCGCGAGGCCCTGCGGATGGGCGCGGAGACCTACCACGCGCTCAAGCAGGTGCTGAAGGACCGGGGCCTGTCCACCGGCCTCGGGGACGAAGGCGGCTTCGCGCCGGACCTCGACTCCAACAGCGCCGCCCTCGATCTGTTGGTCGAGGCCATCGCGGCGGCCGGTTACCGACCCGGAGACGACCTCGGGATCGCGCTGGATCCCGCCACCTCGGAGATCTTCCGTGATGGCGCCTACCACCTCGAAGGCGAGGGGCGGGTCCTCAGCTCGGCGGAGATGGTCGATCTCTGGGAGGACCTGATCGGCCGCTACCCCATCCTCTCGATCGAGGATGGTCTGGACGAGGGCGACTGGGACGGCTGGAAGCTGCTCACCGAACGCATCGGTGACCGCGTGCAGATCGTCGGTGACGACCTGCTGGTCACCAACCCCGCGTTCGTACGCCGCGGCATCGACGAGAAGGCCGCCAACAGCGTGCTCGTCAAGGTCAACCAGATCGGGTCGCTGACCGAGACCTTCGACGCGGTGCAGCTCGCGCACCGCGCCAACTGGACGACGATGATCAGCCACCGCTCCGGCGAGACCGAGGACGCCATCATCGCCGACATCGCGGTGGCGGTGAACGCCGGGCAGATCAAGACCGGTGCCCCGGCGCGCTCCGACCGCGTCGCCAAGTACAACCAACTCCTCCGCATCGAGGAGGAACTGGGCGACGCCGCGCGTTACGCCGGCCGTGACGCGTTCCGCCGTGCCTGAGCCGGACCGAACTGGAGGACCCACCACGTGACCGCGAGCCACCGCTGGGAGGAGCGTCGACGACTGCGCCATCTGGAGCGCCGTCGACGCCGTGGCGGCGTGCTTCGCGGTCCCGTGGTCCTCCAGCGCGCCGCGCACCGCATCCGCGGTGGCACGCGACTCCTCTCGCAAGGGCTTCGCCGTGCGATCCGCGGGGATCGTCCGTTGATCCTCGCCCTCCTGGGCGTCGTGGCGTTGGGGGTCGTGATCGTGTCCTCGCCGCTCCAGAGCTACCTCGACGGGCGCGCCCGGGTCGCGCACCTCTCCGCCCAGGCCGACGCCCTGGACGAGGCGAACGCGGAGCTCACCCAGCGCACCGAGGATCTCGAGCGTGACACCACGATCGAACTCCTCGCTCGCGAGCAACTCGGGCTCGTGCGCCCAGGCGAGGTCGCCTACGCCCTGTCACCGCCCGAGGTCGACCGCCCCCGGATCACACCCTCCCGTCAGACACCGGCGCCCGAGGAGCGTCCCTGGTACGTACGCCTCTGGGACGAGGCCTGGGATCGACTCGGAGGCTGAGCGACGCGGCGTGACCCCGCGACCACGGGTCGGTGTTGCCGTCCGGGCGGGGGGTACGTACCGTGGTGCCGGATGATGTCGTGAGACATCTTCTCTCGCGCGCCCCGGCCGGTTCGTCGGCTGTGGGTTCTCTCCAGATATCGTCGTTGCCGACCATGCTCGGCACGGCCGAACCGGATCTCCGGTGCTGGCGCGGGCACCCACGATCCGCGAGGAGTTGATCGCACTGCAGGGAGAGATCGTCAAGGGCAAGGTCGTCCGACTCGAGGAGTACGGAGCGTTCGTAGAGGTATCGACGGAGGAAGGCGGGGTCGTGACCGGCCTCGTGCACGTCTCCGAGGTCGATGCGGACTTCGTCGAGAACATCTACGCCTACCTCGCTGAAGGCGACGAGGTGGACGTGAAGGTCCTCGACGTCAAGGAGGACGGCAAGGTCGACCTGTCGATCAAGCGGGCCGACCC
>JBBDSW010000149.1:9533-23753 GCA_040904745.1 Nitriliruptoraceae bacterium | reverse complement strand
CGGACCCGCCTGACCCACACCATCGAGGTGGCACAGCTCTCCCGGCGGCTCGGGTAGAAGCTCGGCGCTCATGCCGATGTCGTCGAGGCCGCCGCCATCATGCACGACTTCGGCCACGCCCCGTTCGGCCACGTCGGCGAGGAGGAGCTCTCGCGAGCGATCGACGACGCGGCACGGAGCTGGGGGCTCGACCCCGCGGACGTCGGGGGCTACGAAGGCAACGCGCAGACCTTCCGGCTCGTCACCCGTCGCCTGTTCGGCTCGAGCGCCCTGCCAGGTCTCAACCTGGCCCGCGCGACCCTGGACGCCTCGATCAAGTACCCGTGGGAGCGGGGAGCGGCCCATCCCCGCAAGTGGTGCTTCTACCCGACCGAGGGTGCCACGGCCGCCTGGGTCCGCGACGGGGTTCCGGCCGCGCGCCGTGACGCGCAGAGCTTCGAGGCCCAGGTGATGGAGTGGGCCGACGACGTGTCCTACGCCGTCCATGACCTCGAGGACTTCTACCTCGCCGGCTCCATCCCGATCGCACTCCTCACCCAGTCCAGCGAGGCCCGTGAGCGCATCGCCGCCCAACTCATCGCCCGCCGCCGGAGCCGTGGCAAGCTCGCGGACGAGGCGGACGACCTCGATCCGTCCCGCTACACCTCGGCGGAGATGGCCGCCGCCTTCGATGCGCTGTTCACCGAGCCACACGGCCCCTTCGAGGGCTTCCGGGACCTGAGCGGCGAGTTCGACGACGTGCTGCGCGACCTGTTGTGGATCTTCGTGATCGAGATCCTGCGCCTGGTCGCCGATCACATCGGCGCGATGACCGATGACACGGCGGCACGCATGCACCGACGTCTCACCGGCCACGTCGCGCACGGGTTCACCGACCTGCTGTGATCGCCCACGCGACGGCGGGGATCCATCAGCTCACACGCCGAGGTCGCGACGATCGAAGGTGACCACCGCGGCGACGAGGCAGACGATCGTGAGCCCGAGCAGGGCCGCCATGCCGCCGAGGCTCAGTCCGTTGCGCAGCGGTTCGTTGCCGAGGTACCACGCGAACGGCGACAGGCGCTCCAGCCACGCGCCATCGTCCATGAGCGACGCCAGCGCGTTGGCGATGTATCCGGCGACGGCGAGGCCGGCACCGGTGGCCAGAGCGACCACCCGGCGGCCCGTGGCGGCACCGACCGCGAAGGTGACGCTTGCCAGGGCGGTCGTGAACACGGTCAGGCCGAGCGTGGTGGCGGCGAGCTCCGCGGTCCCCACCTCCATCGCGAGCGCGGGGACCAGTCCGAGAGTGACGGCGCCGGTGACCACGCCGAGCCACACGATGCCGACCACGAGCGCCAGGTAGCGCTCCGACAGCGACCGCACCCGCGAGATGGGAGCGGCCGT
Organism: Nitriliruptoraceae bacterium; assembly: GCA_040904745.1. GTDB lineage: Bacteria > Actinomycetota > Nitriliruptoria > Nitriliruptorales > Nitriliruptoraceae > T1Sed10-7. Next base: position 22,367 of record JBBDSW010000149.1, on the reverse strand, counting down.
CTCGAGCTCGAGGCTCCCGTCCTCCTCCTCGCCGGCGAGCACACGGGCCGCGAACCCCAGCGCGAAGACGAGCATCAGGATCGGGGCGAGCAGGCCGTACACGGTGCTCTCGAGGTAGCCGGCCGCGGTGCCGATCGTGTCGTAGCCGAGCGCGCTGACGAGCCCGTCCGGCATGCCCTCGATCAGGGACTCCAGCTCGCCGGCGTCCCCCATCGTCGGGTAGAAGCTCACGTAGATGGCGGAGACCACGCCCACCGCCAGCCCCCATCCGAGCAGCGCGCGCCGACGCATGCGCACCACCCACCGGAAGGCGGGAAGGCCACGGGGTAGGCCGCGCACCGCCTCGGACGACGTCTTCGCGGGGGTCGAGGTGGTGACATCAGCGGCCATCGGGGCTCGCCTCCTGTTCGCTCTCCCCGCCCAGCGGGGTCCGGTAGTGGTCGAGGAACAGATCCTCGAGCTCGCGGTCCTCGGCGCTCCAGCGGGTGACGTGGTAGCGGGCCGCCGCCTTGAGCAGCGGGTCCGGCTCACCGCGAAGCAGGCACGTCATCCGGTGGTCGGCCACCTCGACGTTGCTGATCCCCTCGAGCCCGGAGAAGGCGTCGGCGGGTACGGCCTCGGCGAAGTGCAACTCGACCCGTTGGCCGGCGTGGTGGCGCAGGGCGGCCACGTCGTCCAGGTCGACGATGCGGCCGGCGCGGACGATCGCCACCCGCTCCGCGATCAGCTCGACCTCACTGAGCACGTGGGAGGACATGAACACGGTGGCGCCGCCCGCCTGGGCCTCGCGGACCATGGTCAGGAACTCGTGCTGCAGGAGCGGATCGAGCCCGCTGGTGGGCTCGTCGAGGATCAGGAGCTCCGGGCCGTGCATGAACGCCTGGAGGACCCCGACCTTCTGCTTGTTCCCCTTGGAGAGCCCGCGGATCGGCCGATCGAGATCGAGCGAGAGCCGCTCGGCGAGCGCCGGGATCGCCTCGGCGCCGGTCCCACCGCGCAGGCGGGAGAGATGCCGGAGCAGGTCGCCCGCCGTCGCACGACCGGTCAGGGCCAGCTCACCGGGGAGGTAGCCGAGGCGCGCCCGGAGCGCCGGACCGCCCTCGCGGGGGTCGCTGCCGAGCACCTCGGCGTGCCCGTCGGTCGGCCGGAGCTGATCGAGCAGGATCCGGATCATCGTCGACTTCCCGGCGCCGTTCGGCCCCAGGAACCCGAACACCTCGCCGCGCTGGATCTCCAGATCGAGACCATCGAGAGCGCGGATGCGCCTGCTGCCGGTCGCGTAGTCCTTGATGAGCCCCGCGGTGCGGATGACGACATCGGACATGGTCACGTCTCCTCGCCGGTGACCGCGTCCTCCAGGAGCGGACGCAGTTCGGCGTAGCTGTCGGGGGTCAGGATCCCGCCTGCGAGGACCTCGAAGGCGGGAAGCATGTAGGGGCCGAGGCCATCGGGCGCGCCGAGGAGATCGGCGCCCAGCAGCCGCTCGGCATGCTCGTGCAGCACCACGGCGCCGAGCGAGAACAGCACGAGCACACAGGCGCGGCCGCGGGGGTCGTCGCTCGGCCGGAGCAGCCCGCTGCGCTCGCCCTCGGCCAGGTACTCCTCGGCGTCGGCGACCATCTCGTCGATCAGGGTGTTCACCTTCGGGGATCCGTCGACCAGGGTGCGGGCGAGGTAGGCGAGCAACGGCGGCCCGTCGCCGTAGCTGCGGAGCACCGCGGCGGGATCGAGCCCCGCGCCTGCCTGCATGGCCGCGTGCTTCTGATCGCGGATGAGCCCGGCCACGTGCTCATCGCATGCGGCGCGGAGCTGCTCCTTCGACCCGAAGTGGTGGAGCACCAGCCCGGCCGAGACCCCGGCCTCGGTGGCGATGGCGCGCACGCTGGTGCGGTCGACGCCGTCGGCTGCGAACCGGGTGATCGCGGCGTCGCGGATGCGCGCCGGGCTCGACCGGTCGTCGCCGGAGATCGGAGAGGGCGGGGTCGTCGCAGACGAGGTGGTTGAACCCATGTTCAGTACGCTGAACCATCGTTCAACAGCTGTCAAGGGCCTTCCGGCGCGCGCTCCCCGGGGGTGCGGGCGCTCAGGTCCTGACCGCGGCCAGCAGGGCTTCAGCGGGACCGAGGTCGAACGGGTCCCCGCACTCGACCATGAGGTGGTCGACACCCGCCTCGAGGTAGTCGTCGAGGAGGTGGGTCTGCTCGGCCTTGATGAGCACCGACCGTTCGATCTCCGCCGGGTCGCGGTCGACATCGGCACACCAGCGGTCCAGGACCGCGTTCTTGTGCGCGATCAGCTCCGGCGGCCCGATGCCGTTCCAGATGTCGGCCCGCTCGGCGACGATGCGGAGCGTGACCGTCTCGCCCCCACCGCCGATCAGGAGCGGGAGGTCGCCCGCCGGCGGAGGGACCAGCCGGTCCAGGCGCCTGCTGATGCGGTGGAGGGCGCCCTCGAGGTCGCGGAGGCGTCCCCCGCCGGTCCCGAACGGGAACTCGTACTCGGTGTAGTCCCGCTCGAACCAGCCGGCGCCGATCCCGAGCACGGCCCGTCCGTGGCTCAGGTGGTCGACCGTGCGGGCCATGTCGGCCAGCAGATGGGGGTTGCGGTAGCTGGCAGCGGAGACCAGGAGCCCGAGCTGGACCCGGCTGGTCTCGACGGCGAACGCGCTGAGGAGCGTCCAGGCCTCGAAGTGGGCCGCGTCGGGGTCACCGTAGAGCGGGAAGAAGTGGTCCCAGGTCCACAGGCTGTCGAACCCGGCCTCCTCCACAGCACGGGCGGCGGCCCGGAGCGCGTCCGTCGTCGTCGCCTGTGGATGCAGTTGCACCCCGACCTTGCAGCGGACCACGGGGTCCTCCTTGCTCGCCTCACGGGAGGACACCCTACGACGCGGTCACCGTGCGGCCGCATCGACGGCCGCGGCCACGAACACCAGCGCCAGGTAAACGGTCGAGAAGTGGAACAGCCGCATGGCCGTACGCACGTCCACCGCCCGCCGTAGCTCGTGGGCGAGCAGCAGCCAGATCGCGGTCAGGACCAGGGACGGCACGATGAACAGCCAGCCGGCCTGTGCTCCCGCGATGTAGAGCAGGACCAGCGACAGCAGCAGGTAGCTGTACAGCAGGATCTGGCGGGTGGTCTCCGCGTTGCCGTGGGTCACCGGGAACATCGGCAGCCCGGCGGCCGCGTAGTCCTCCCGGTACTTCATCGCCAGCGCCCAGAAGTGCGGTGGCTGCCACCACAGCATGATGGCGAACAGCAGCCACGGCCTCGGATCGGCGAGCGAGCCTCCGGTCACCGCGGCCCAGCCGGTCAGCACCGGGATGCAGCCGGCGATGCCGCCGATGACCACCCCCTGGGAGCTCCGCCGCTTGAGCCCCAGGGTGTAGACGAACACGTAGAAGAGGATGGCGAACGTGGCGAGTGCCGCGGCGACCAGGTTGACCAGCAGGGCGAGCCAGACGAACCCGACCACCCCGAGCGCGACGCCGAGGTAGAGGGCCCCCTGCGGCGCGATGTCGTCGGTGGCCGTCGGCCGCGCGGAGGTGCGCTGCATCTGACGGTCGATGTCGCGGTCGAGGTGGTTGTTGAGCGCGTTGGCGCTCCCGGCCGAGAAGGTCCCGCCGATCAGCGTGGCCAGCACGAGCCAGGTCGAGGGCCAGCCACCTTCGGCGACGACCATCGCCGGCACGGTCGTGACGAGCAGCAGTTCGATGATCCGTGGTTTGGTGACCAGCACGTAGCGCCGGATCACCTCACGCCGGCCGTGCCCTTCGTAGCGTCCCTCATCGTGCATCGGCCCGACGGCGCCGGTCGGGTCCGGCTCCGGTGCCTGCGGGGGCACGGCACGCCGATCGGCGGCGCCTGCGGGGTCGGGCGGGCTCACCGGGACCCGACCTCGCGCAACAGCCGCCAGCCGAGCCCGAGCAGCACCAGGCCCGCACCGATCGCGGCCACGTAGAGCACCAGGTGGACCGCGACGAACGCGGCGGGGAAGCTGCCCACCTCGGCGAGCAGGTTCGCGATCCGGGTCCCCCACAGCCACAGCTGGAAGATGCCGAGCGCCACGAGTATCCAGCCACGGACGTGCTGGGTACGCGCCGAGACCGTGATGGTCTCGGTTCGGGGCGGGGGTCGGAGCACGCAGAGCCTCGGGACGGGAGCCGCGAGGGTAGGCCGTGCCCGACCATCGCGGCGAGCCGTGGACGGCCGCGAACCTGCCCAGAGCTACGCTGCGCGCCATGCTCACGGCCATCCGTACCACCCTGCTGACGCCCACCGACCGGTCGTTGCGGTGGGCAGCGCTGGCGGCGGTCGTGACCAACGTCCTGATCGTCTTCACGGGGGGCGTCGTCCGGGTCAGCGGTTCCGGGCTCGGCTGCGCGGACTGGCCCACCTGCGACGGCAGCAACATCACGCCGCTTGCTGGGGACGGGGGGCACGCGGCCTGGCAGGGCTACGTCGAGTTCGGCAACCGTCTGTTGAGCCTCCCGGTCCTCCTCGCGGCCCTGCTCGTGTGGTGGTTGGTGCGCCGGACCGGCCCACACCCGGTGCTCGTGCGGCGACTCGCGCTCCTGCTGCCCCTCGGGGTGCTCGCACAGATCGTGCTCGGCGGGGTGACGGTGCTGACCGGCCTGTCGCCCTACACGGTCGCCGGGCACTTCCTGTTCTCGATGCTGTTGATCGCCGCCGCCGCCGGGGTCTACGAGCTGGTCCGCCAGCCGGACGGTGAGCCGGTACCGGGGCGGGGACTGCAGCACGCCACGACGGTGATCGTGATCGTGGGCATGGCCGTCCTCGTGCTCGGGACCCTGGTCACCGGAAGCGGCCCCCACGGCGGTGATCTGGGCGCGCCGCGGCTCGGCTTCGATCTGCGAGTCATGGCGATCGCGCACGCCGACGCGGTGTGGTTGCTGGTCGGGGTGACGGCAGCGAGCGTCGCGGTCACCTGGAGCCATCCACCATCGCGGTTCCGTCGGACGCTCCGACTCCTGCTGGCGATCCAGCTCGCGCAGGGCGCGCTCGGCTACCTCCAGTACGTGCTCGGGGTGCCGCCCACCCTGGTCTCGTTGCACATCGTCGGAGCCACGGCCATGTGGTTGACGGCGGTGCTCACGTGGGCGCGGGCGCGCGAACACGCCGCATCACGGTGACTCTGCCCGTGCGCCTGCTCGTGATCGGCGACTCGACCGCCTTCACCGATCACCGGGGACCTCAGCCGCCGAGCGCGGACCACCTCTACCCGAACGTCCTGCGAGCCGAGCTCGAAGCCCGCCTCCGGCGGGAGGTCGCGGTCACCGTGGTGGCGCAGCCCGGCGCAACCGTCCGCGAGGCGTGGCGTGCCGTCACCAAGGACCGCCACGTCGTGTTCGACCTCCTGGCCCCGGCGGACGCGGTGGTCGTCGCGATCGGCAGCTTCGACCACGCGCCGGCCGGCGTACCGGCCGCGCTGCAGTCACTGGTGCCGTTCGTGCGCCCCGCCAGCCTTCGTCGGGCCGTGCCCCGCGGGCTGCACGCGGCCTACCCACGGCTCGTGGGACTGCGACGCGGACACGGCGCCCGCACACCGCCGGGTGAGTTCGCACGCCTGTACGCGCTCCTCCTCGACCAGGTCCGCAACGTCACCTGGGGTCGCGCAGCCGGGGTGGTGCTCGGACCGACGAGCCACCGCAGCGCCTACTACGGCCACCGCCATCCCGGTCACGCGCGTGCCGAGTCGCGTCAGCTCGGCCTGGCCGCACGGCACGGCTTCGCCACGGTGGCCGCCTGGCCGCTGGTGGAGCGTCACCTCGACGAACTGAACCCCGACGGGATCCACTGGCCCGCACCCGTCCATGCCGCGATCGGGCGAGCGCTCGCGGATGCGCTCGCCCCGCAGCTGACCGGCCAACGAGCGGTGCCGGGCCTCCCGGAGCCGACCGCCGCGGCGCTCAGGGCAGGGAACGGGGAGCGGCCCTGATCTCAGGCGTCGCCGGCCAGGGTCCCGACGCCCTGCATGTTGGGGTGCACGGCGCAGTAGAAGTACCACTCGTCGGGGAGGTCCTCCCAGGAGACGTCGTCCTCGGAGAGGTAGTACTCGATGGCTGGTCCCGTGATCACCGAGGAGCTGGCGAACTCGTCCTCGCCACGGGCGGGGTCCGCCGGGCTGCCCTCCAGGGAGGTCACGACCACGTTGTGGGGGATCCCGGGGTCGATGTTGTCGAACACGTAGGACAGCAGGTCCTGGTCCGGCTCCGGGGTGACCTCCCAGGAATCGGTGTCGACGCACTCGCCCGAGTCGTCGTAGATGCAGAAGCTCTGGGCGTTCTGGGCCGCGATGAGCGGGGCGTCCTCCGGGATCGAGACCAGCGGCTCGACGTTGATCATCCGATCCTCGTCCTCGATCCCGGGGATCACGCCGGCCGCTAGGGCCCCTCCCACGAGCAAGGGCAGGGCTGCGGCGAGGACCACCGCCGTCCGGCGCGGGGCGTCGAGCTCGTCGTGGCTGGAGGCGAGGCTCACGGTGAACAGGATCCCGGCCGCGGCCACCGCCGCGAGCGCGAGCGCCCCCAGCTTCGTGTTGAACAGCAACACGGCCGCCACGGCACCCACGCAGGCGAGGATGACGACGAGCACCAGGATCGGGAGCACGATCGGGAGGATCACGCGGCTTCGGAGATCGGGTTTCACATCCGCCTCACAGGATCATTGGGGGGCACCGGGCCTACACGCTCGGGGCGTGGTCGAAGAGGGTCACGAGCGCGACGACCGCGTAGAGGACGAGGGCGAAGGAGAGCCCGGTGCCCATCAACCGCTTGAACACCGGCGAGTCGAACTTCAGATGCATGAACCAGCCGGCCACGTACAGGAACTTGATGGCCATCAGCACGATGAGCATCGGGATCGCCAGCGCGCCGAAGTCGACGAAGTAGGTCGAGACCTCCAGCGCGGTCAGGACGGCGAGGACCACGGCGATGTGCACGTACTCGCGCGGGGTCGGGTGCGCATCGTGTGCGTCGGCGTGCTGCCCGGTCTCGGGCGCCTCGGTGCTGCTCATGGTGCGGGGTCTCCTCCGCGGCCGGCATCAACTGCCGACGGCGATCTCCGGGATCAGGTAGACGACGGTGAAGATGACCACCCAGATGATGTCGACGAAGTGCCAGTACAGCCCGATCATCTCGGTCTTCAGTGACTGGTTCGGCTTGATCTTCCCCGTCAGCGACAGGACGTAGAGGCTGGACAGCAGGAGGATGCCGACGAACACGTGGAGGCCGTGGAACCCGGTGAGCACGTAGAAGGACGAGGCGAAGGGCGAGGTCGAGAGCGCCATCCCCTCACGGAAGAACACGCTGAACTCGAAGACCTGCCCACCGAGGAACACCGCCCCCTGCCCGGCGGTCGCGAGGATCCACAGCCGCATCCGCCGCAGGTCCCCCTTGGTGTGGGCATGGTGAGCGAGCACCATCGTCAGCGAACTCATCAGCAGCACGAACGAACTGATCGACGTGAAGGGGATGTCGAAGATCGCGACCCCGGGCCCATCCGCCGTCGCGTCGAGGTAGAGCAGGTAGGTGGAGATGAACGCGCCGAAGAACAGGAACTCCGAGCCGAGGAAGGTCCACATCCCCAGCTTGCGGTGATCGAGCCCGAGCGTCGTCGTCGCTGCTTCGGTGGCCACGTGACTCGCCTCCTCGTGCACCCGGTCCGGCGGGCGCTCCCGTCACGCCCGTCGGGCGCATCCCCCCGCGTGGCGTCGCGGGCTCGTCGTCGTGGTCAGTGGGACGCGGCACCTGCCGTGGCGCCGGTGCTCGTCGGTGTCAACTCGCCGGGATCGTCGTCATCGCCCTCGGCCACGGGCTCGATGATCCAGCCGTAGGTCCCGATCACGAGCCATACCACGCCGAGACCGATCAGCCAGAAGGTGCCGAACGCGAGGCCGTAGCCGAGCGGGAAGAAACCGAGCGTCTGGACCAGCGGCCAGTAGGACGGGTCCGGCATGTGGATGTGCTCGTCGTGGGATGCCTCGGCGTCATGGTCCTCCGCCGCACCGGCCGGGACGCGGATCGCCTTGCCGGCCTCGTCCTCGGCGTACTTGCGGTGCCAGAACTCATCGCGATGGGTGACGGTCGGGATCGTGTGGAAGTTCTCGTGCGGCGTCGGGGACGGCGTGAGCCACTCGAGGGTCCGGGCGTCCCACGGATCGTCCCCGGACGCCTCGCCGGAGCGCAACGAGCGGATCAGGTTGTAGAGGAAGACCAGGGCGGAGCCGAACAGGACCAGGTAGCCGATCGAGGACAACAGGTTGTAGAGCTCGACCGTGCCACCGAGCTCCTCCGGGAGCACGGCGGTGCGCCGCGGCTGCCCGAGCAGGCCGGAGAGGTGCATCGGCCCGAAGGTCAGGTTGAACCCGAGCAGCCAGGTCCAGAAGTGCACCTTGCCGAGCTTCTCGCTCATGAGCTTGCCGGTGACCTTCGGGAACCAGTAGTAGATCCCGGCGATCAGGCCGAACAGTGCGCCGCCGAAGAGCACGTAGTGGAAGTGGGCGACGACGTAGTAGGTGTCGTGCTGCTGGGCGTTGTGCGGGACGATCGCGTGGGTGACGCCGGAGAGCCCGCCGATCGTGAACATCGAGATGAACCCGATCGAGAACAGCATCGGGGTCGTGAAGCGCAGCTTCCCGCCCCACATCGTGAACACCCAGTTGAAGATCTTGATGCCGGTGGGCACGGCGATGAACATCGTCGTCAGGGCGAACGCGGACCGGGCGACCGGCCCGATCGCCGAGGTGAACATGTGGTGGGCCCACACGCCGAACCCGATGAACCCGATGGCCGCCCCGGCGAACACGACCGCGGCGTAGCCGAACAGGGGCTTGCGAGCGCCGACGGGCAGGATCTCGGAGATGATCCCCATCGCCGGCAGGACCATGATGTAGACCTCGGGATGTCCGAACAACCAGAACAGATGCTGGTAGAGGATCGGGTCCCCACCCGTCGCCGGCTCGAAGAACTGCCCCCCGAACACCGCATCGATGTTCAGCATGAACAGCGCGACGGCGATGATCGGCAGCGCGAACAGCAGCAGGAAGTTGGTGACCAGTGCCATCCAGATGAACACGGGCAGCCGCATGAACGTCATGCCCGGCGCACGCATGTTCAGGATGGTGACGATGAAGTTGACGGCCGCCGCCAGCGAGGAGATCCCGAGGAAGTTGATCCCGACGGCGTAGAAGTTCATGTTCGACACCGCGTCGGTCGACAGCGGGACGTAGCCGACCCAGCTGCCGTTCGGCGCGCCACCGAGGAGGAAGGAGCTGTAGAGGAACAGCCCGCCGAACAGGTAGACCCAGTAGCTGAACGCGTTCAGCCGCGGGAAGGCGACGTCCCGCGCGCCGATCATCAGCGGGATGAGGTAGTTGAAGAAGGCGGCCGACATGGGCATCACGACGAGGAACACCATCGTGATGCCGTGCATCGTGAAGAACTGGTTGTAGACCTCCTCGGTGAGGACGGTCTGCTCGGCCTGGGCGAGCTGCCAGCGGATGAAGCCCGACTCGAGACCGCCCAGGGTGAAGAACACGAGGGTGGTCACGAGGTACATGATCCCGATCTTCTTGTGATCGGTCGTCGTGATCCACCCGACGAAGCCGTCGCGGCGGGACGGTCGACCGGTGTAGCCGGTGCGCTCCGCGGTGCTGGTCGACATCGAGGTGTCTCCTGGCTGGCTCTCGGTGAGGTGCCCCTGAGGGCGGAGGATGCCCCTGGTCGTCAGTCGAGGCTGAGCAGGTACGCGACCAACGCGTCCAGCTCGTCCTCACTGAGATCGAGGTTGGGCATCCCGATGCCCGTGGTGTCGTACTGCATCGGCTTGATCGAGTTCGGATCGGCGAGCCACTGACGGAGGTTCTCCTCGGAGAGGTCGGCGATCGCGCCGGCGAACTCCTCCCGGCTCAGCAGATGCGTGAGGTCCGGCCCCTGCCCGGCGGAGCGGTTCCCACCCTCCTCATACACCTGGTGGCAGGAGGCGCAGGCGGGACGACCGTCGCCGAGGTCACCGAAGAGTTCGCGGCCGTCGGCGGCCAGTGTGCCGTCCGCCGGGGTGGCGGCAGGCGTGCTCTGCTCCTCGACCCAGGCCTCGAAGTCGCCCGGCTCCAGCGCCTCGACCCGGATGCGCATGTTGGCGTGGGAGAGCCCGCAGTACTCGGCGCACTGGCCGAGGTAGCGGCCCGGGTCGTCCGCCTGGATGTTGAGGTGCGTGGTCTGCCCGGGGGCCAGATCCTGCTTGCCACCGAGGCGGGGCACCCAGAAGGAGTGGATGACGGCCTGGTCGGGCGAGCGGACGAGATCGGCGGCCGTCATCTCGAGCCGGATCGGCCGGTCCGTCGGGATGAACAGCTCGTTCGCGGTGTAGATGTCGTAGTCCGGGTAGTAGTACTCGAACCACCACCGATGCCCGACGACCTCGACCTTCAACGCATCGTCCGGCTCCTCCATGACCTCGAAGATGCCCTGCACGGTCGGCACGGCGATCACGGCGAGGATCAGGGCGGGGATCACGGTCCAGACGATCTCCAGCCGGGTGTTGCCGTGGACCTGCGTGGGCAGCGACCCGTCATCGTCCTTGCGGGTCCGGAACCGGATGACCGAGAAGACGATCAGCCCCTGCACCAGGATGAACACGGCCAGCGCGATCCAGGCGACCGGGACGATCAGGTCGTGCGGCAGCTGGGCGAACGGGCCGGCCGGGTCGAGCGCGTTCTGTTCGGCATCGCCGCAGGCAGCGAGGACGACCGCACCGAGGAGCAGGACACCGAGGCTGAGCGGGCTCCGGCGACGGGTGCTCCGACGCACAACAGGGTGCTCGCGCAACGTGTCGTCTCCTGGTCGGTGGGCTCGCTCGTGGGAGCCCTGTGACGGCCATCCTCGGTCCCGGACCCCGTGAACGTGGGAGCCAGGAACACCGCTGCTCACGCCCCACCACCGGCAGACTGCGCCCGGTGGCGCGCTGGTCCCGTGGAGAGGCTCGACGGGTCGCGGACAACCCACCTGGAGCGCGGAGAGTAGCCGTTCGGCCGGGGTGATTCCCAACCGACGGCCCTAGTCATAGGGCCCTACGGCTCCCACCGGAACGTTCGACCCGCGACGAGCAGGGCCGCCAGACCCCAGCCAGCCAGCGCGACCGTCGACACCAGGTCCAGACCGTCCCCGCCGAGGGCGGATGACAGCGCCCGCCCGAGCGCACCCATGGGCAGCAGCGCACCGGCCAGCGCGAGCGGTTCCGGGAGCGTCTGGGCGTCGAAGGTGACGCCGCTGACCGCCAGCAACACGAGGAACAGCCCGTTGGAGGCGGCCAGGGTCGCCTCGGCACGCAGGGTCCCGGCCAACAGCAGGCCGAGCGTCGTCGCGGTGAAAGCGCCCAGGAGCACCAGCAGCGGCGCCAGCACCAAGCCACCGCTGGGCGACCACCCGAGCCCGAACGTGGCGATCACCAGCACGAGCCCGGTCTGGACCAGCAGCAGCGCGGTGACGGCCAGTGCCTTGGCCACGAGGAAGGCCGTGCGCGACAAGGGGGTGCCCCCGAGGCGCTTCAGCACCGCGTACTTGCGCTCGAACGCGGTCTGGATCGAGACGGCGACCAACCCCGTGGCGATCACCGAGATGGCGAGCACGCCCGGTACCAGGAAGTCGACCGCATCCCCCTCCCCGGTGGGCAGGACGTCGACCACCGAGAAGAACACCAGGACGCCGAGCGGGATCCCGAGCGTGACCAGGAGGCTCTCGGCCGAACGCACCAGGAGCTTGAGCTCCATGACGGCCTGGGCACGGGTGGCGCGGACCCACGGCGTGCGCCGGTCCCGGGTGTGCTCTCCCGTGGCTGCGGCAGGGCGCGTCATCCAGCCACCTCGGCGTCGCTGGTCAGTCGCAGGAAGACGTCCTCGAGGCTGGAGCGTCCGGCACGCAGGAGCTCGAGCCGCTCGTCCCGCTCCGCCAACCAGGCGGTCAGCCGAGCGATCAGGGCCGGGTCGTTGTCCGCCGCGAGGACGTAGTGGCCTGCCGCTCCGGCGTGGACGGGGACCCCGAGCCTGGCCGCGAGCGCGGCGACGTCCAGACCGGGGCGGGCCGTGAACTCGATGCTGGCATGCTCGCGGCGGGTCAGCTCGGCCGGGGTGCCGAGCGCCACGAGCTCCCCCCGGTCGATGATCGCGACCCGGTCGGCGAGCTCCTCGGCCTCGTCCAGCAGGTGGGTGGTGAGGACGACGGTGACGCGGTCGGCCTGGAGCTCGGCGATGAGCTCCCAGGTCCGTCGTCGCGCGGCGACATCCAGCCCTGCGGTCGGCTCGTCGAGGTAGACGACGGCCGGTCGCCCGACCAGCGCCAGTGCCAGCGAGAGCCGCTGCTTCTGGCCGCCGGAGAGGTCACGGAAGCGGGTGCGCTCGGCGCCGAGGAGCCCGACCCGCTCCAGCAGCTCCCCCGGGTCGCGCGGGTCCCGGTAGAAGGAGGCGAACAGCCGCAGCACCTCGCCGGGGTAGGCCAGCGGGTAGACGCCGCCCTCCTGGAGCATAAGCCCGACGAAGGGCCTGAGCCTGGCGGCATCACGTCGCGGGTCGAGACCGAGCACCCGCACGAAGCCGGCATCGGGGACCCGGTACCCCTCGCAGCACTCCACCGTGGTCGTCTTGCCGGCCCCGTTCGGCCCCAGGAGGGCGATGGTCTCGCCGACCCCCACGGTCAGGTCGAGCCCAGCCACGGCCCTCACGTGCCCGTAGCGCTTGGTCAAGCCCACGACCTCGATCGCCGGTCCTTCGGACGCGGTCGCAGGCGCGGACGCGGTCGCAGGCGCGGACGCGGTCGCAGGCGC
>JBBDSW010000149.1:0-9433 GCA_040904745.1 Nitriliruptoraceae bacterium | reverse complement strand
CGGACGCGGTCGCAGGCGCGGACGCGGTCGCAGGCGCGGACGCGGTCGCAGGCGCAGGCGGGACGTGCTCGGACACGGGAGACTCACGAGGTCGAGGAGGCGTGGAGCGGCGGACCGGGCAGCGTAGCCAGGGGCAGCCGAGCGCTCCCAGCGTGCACCGGAGCGCGCCGGGCGCCCGCACGTGCGGCGCTCCGGTGGACACGCCGACGAGGAGCACAGTAGGCTCAAGGAGGCGGCCTTCGAGCTGCCGCGGCCCCGTGTGTCCCCCCGTCGCACGGGGCCGCACCATGTCCGTCGACCCTCCGGCGGGAGATCCCGTGCCCGACGACCCGCCTCTGCGGCTGGAGATCCCCGTCCGGCCCGACCGGCGTGAGGTCGTCGCCGCGCACCTGTGGCACCTCGGGGCCAGCGGCGTGTGGGAACGACCCGGGGTCACGGTGGCATGGTTCGCGGCCCCCGGGCCCGACCTGGCTGCGGCCTCGAAGCTGGTGGACGAGCTGGCACCGAGCACGGTGACCACGAGCGTCGAGGTCGACCGCGATTGGCAGGAGGCCTGGAAGGCCACGATCTCCCCGATCCGTGCCGGCCGCATCGCCGTCGTCCCCACGTGGCTGGCGGCATCCCACGTGCCAGCGGAGGACGAGCTCACGCTGATCCTCGATCCCGGTCGCGCGTTCGGCACCGGCCATCACGCCACCACGGCGCTGTGCCTCGAACTGCTCGACGCGCGCGACCTCGCCGGCCGACTCGCCGGACGGACGGTGGCGGACATCGGTTGCGGCAGCGGGATCCTGGCCATCGCGGCGGCCGCCCGCGGGGCCGAGGCCACCGGGGTCGACATCGACGAGGACGCCGTCGCCGTCACCCGTGACAACGCCCGACGCAACCACGTCGAGGTGGCAGTGGCGACCGGCAGCGTGGACGCCCTGCGAGCACCGGCGGAGGTCGTGGTCGCCAACCTGGTCACCGATGTCGTCATCGCGCTGGCGGACGACCTCGTCGCGGTGACCCGGAGCGAACTGATCGTGAGCGGCATCACCGAGGGACGGCGCGATGACGCCCTGGACGCGCTCACCGCGGCCGGGGCACGCCTCGAGGAGGTCCGCTCGCGGGACGGCTGGATCGCGGCCCGGCTCTCGGTCACGGGTCCGAGCCAGCCTGCGGCCAGCTCGTCGCGCCATCGGCTGCGGCGCACGAGCCGGGCGGGCATCGCCATCCTGGCCGTCCTGGCCCTCGCCTGCTCCGACGGCGGGGTCCTCGGACCGGGCAGCGACGGTCCGGACGGCGCCGCGGATCCCTCGGAGGAGCAGGGCGCCGCGGAGCCGGAGGCGAGCCCCGAGGCCCGGGCACTGACCACGGAGGTCGAAGGGGTGCTCGCCCTGGTCGCAGAGGCCCGCACGGCACTCGCGGAGGCGGCCGAGGCGAGCACGACCCAGGACCTCAGGTCAGCCGCGGAGGACGCACGGGTCCTGCTGGTGAGCGCCGGCCCGGACGGCCCTCGCGCGCTGTTCCCGTCCCAGCCCTCGGAGCGGAGCACGTCGCGAGATGGCGAGGACGCACTGACCGACCTGTTGGCGAGCGCCCGGGAGCTCGACGACCCGCTCGGACGCGACGTGCTCGCGGCGCTGCGCGACGTCGTCGCCGGTGATCTGGGCGCCTGGGAGCTGGACGCTCCAGGGATGGTCGCGACCGCGGAGGAGGCGGCTGCGCAGGGCGCGGAGTCCGGGGATCTCGAGCGGGCGACGGAGCGGGTCCTCACGCTCTCCGGCGAGGGGACCCGGGCCATCGGCTGGACCGCGCTCGCGACCACGACCGATGACCTGGAGCTCGCGCAGGAGGCCGCACGGTCCGCCGCTGGACACCTCGAGGTCGTCGAGATCGCCCTGAGCAGCACCATCACCGACGACGACCCCGCGCCGGAGGGCGGAGCCGACGACGCGGAGGAACTCGGACCGCCAGCGCCCGAGGACGCGCCATGAGCCGAGGTTCCCGCGACCAGCGTCCCCTGCCACGCGATCCACAACAGGTGGTCGTCGACGGGTTCACCCACGGCGGGGAGGGGGTCGCCCGCATCGAGGGCAAGGCGGTCTTCGTCCCCGGGGGGCTGCCCGGCGAGACCGTGGTGGTCCGCGTCGACGACGACCGGGCCAGCTGGGCCCGCGCCGAGCTGCTCGAGGTGGTCGAGGCGAGCCCCGACCGGGTGGAGCCGCCCTGCCCGTACGTGCCGGACTGCGGCGGCTGCGACCTCCAGCACGTCAGCCCCGACGCGCAGCGGGCGCTGAAGACCCGGGTCGTGCGCGAACAGCTGGTCCGGCTCGGCCGGGTGAGCGAACCCCCGGTGCTCGCCTGCCGACCCGTCGGCCCCGACACCGGCTATCGCGCACAGGCACGTATGCACGCGGATGCGGACGGACATCTCGGCTTCCACCGGGCGGGCAGCAGCGAGGTCGTCGCCATCGAACACTGCCTCGTACTGACCGAGGCCGCGCAGGCGCTCCGCGACCTCCTCGGCGACGAGACGGGCGCCGAGGAGGTCCGCCTGCGCCGGTTCACGCCCGGGGGGGACGGCTCCGTCGTGCTCACCCCCGGGCCCGGGCCACTGGAGCTGCCCGGCGGGGACTTCGACATCCTGTTGGCACAACCCGATGCGAGCACCGTCGCGATGCGCGGCGACGGCCGGATCCAGGTGGAGGCGGACGGGTTGACCTTCACCGTGCCGGCACTGAGCTTCTTCCAACCGGGGGTCGGTGCCGCCGAGGCCCTGCTCCGCGAGGTGGTGGCGGCTGCCGGACCGATCGAGGGGGCGTTGACCTGGGACCTGTACGCGGGCGTCGGGCTGCTCTCGCTCGGGCTCGCCCGGGCGGGTGCCGAGGTCATCGCCGTCGAGGGTGATGCCCAGGCCGCCGAGGCCGCCCGCGCCAACGCCGAGGCCAACGCCCTGCCCCTGACCGTGGTCGCCGAGCCGGTCGGCACCTTCGCACGGCACGCCGGACGCGGCCCCGGCGCGACGGATCAAGCGACCGCCCGGGCGACGGCCGAGCCCCCCGACATCGTCGTGCTCGACCCCCCCCGCACCGGGGCCGGCCGCGACGTGATCGCGGCATTGAGCGCACTGCATCCCGCGGCGATCGTCTACGTGGCCTGTGACGTGGCCGCCCTGTCCCGCGACACCCGCCACCTCGCCGATGCCGGCTACGAACTGCGCCGCGCCGCACCGCTCGACCTGTTCCCCATGACCCACCACGTCGAGGTGGTGGCCACCTTCACCCAAGCGAGCCCGGCCGCCTAGCGTAGGAGCCATACAGGAGGGGTTCCGTGGCCCGCGATCTGCACGTCTACGCCTACGTCGAAGCGCCGTTCGACCTGTGCGCGCGGCTGCTCGCGGAGAACGCGACGCGGGTCTTCCAGCGTGCCACCGATGACGCCCGGGAGCAGGCCAGCGTCCTGTCCCGCACGCTCGAGGTCGAGGTCGGGGGTTTCAGCGTCTGCCGCGAGGTGGTCATCGAGGTCGGGGAGTTCGAGCCCCGTCGACTGACCTCGTCCGTGGTGCCGTTGCGCTGGCATGCGGAGGCCGGTCGGCTGCTCTTCCCCGAGCTGATCGCCGAGCTCGAGGTCGCGGCGCTGGTGTTCGATCCACCGCTGACCCAGCTGACGCTGAACGGGACCTACGAGCCACCGCTCGGCGCGGTCGGTGCCGGCGCGGACCGCCTGGCGCTCGGCCGGCTCGCGGAGGCCACCGTCCACCGCTTCGTCAACGAGGTCGCCGACGAGCTGCGCCGCCTGGTCGAGGCGATGCCGGACGACGAGCGGTTGTGAGCCATCGGCCCCCACGCAGGCGGGTCACCAGCGCGACGAACCGCACCAGCATCAACACCTGCACCGCGACCCAGAGGCCGAGCAGCCCCCCACCGAAGGTGGCGACCAGCTGGCCGGCCACCCCACCGATCACCCCGGCGGTGACCGTGGAGGTGCGCAGGTAGGCGAAGTCCTCGGCCCCCATCAGCACGCCGTCCAGCGCGTAGACGGGTCCGTTCACCACCTGGCTCGCCGCCAGCAGCCACCACGCCGTCCCCACGGCCGCCAGGACACCCACGTCGTCGGTCAGGACGCGCGGCAGCACGCCCGTGGCGGCCCAGAGCAGGACCGCGAGCACGGCGCCGCCGACCGCGCCCCAGGCCAGCACGACGCGACCGGTGGCGCGGGCCTCGTCCTCCTCGCCGGCGCCGAGCGCGGTCCCGACCATGGCCTGACCGGCGATCGCGAGCCCGTCCATCAGGAACGAGAGCAGCATCATCGTCTGGTAGAGGACCTGGTAGGCCGCCGCGGTCGTCGCATCGATGCGGGCCGCCGCGGCGGAGATGGCCAGCAACCCGAGGACCAGCCCGCCGGTCCGGAGCACCAGGTCGCGGCTGACGGCCAGCAACACCCGGAGCTCCGGCCGGGTCGGGATGCCGTGGCCCGCCAGCGGAAGGCGGGTGCGCGGCAGGAGCACGACGAAGGCCAGCACCGTGATGGCCTCGGCGGCGACCGTCGCCCAGGCGGCTCCGGCGATGCCCATCCCCACACCCAGTACGAGCCAGAACGTGAGCACGGCGTTGACCACGTTGGCGACGATCGCGATCGCGAGCGGTGTGCGGGTGTCGGACACGCCCCGGAAGGCGCCGTGCCCGACGAACCCGAGCAGCAGCAGCGGGATACCCACCGCCCGGATCCGCAGGTAGGTGGTGGCCGGTGCGAGGAGCGCCTCGACCGCGCCGACACCTCGGAGCAGCAGCGGCGCCGACACGAGGATCAGCAGGCCGACGGCCACTCCGAGCGCCAGGGCCAGCTGCGCGGCGTGGCTGACCCGGCGGCCCGCCAGCTCCCGCTCCCCGGCCCCGACGCCCTTGGCCACCGCCGAGGTCGTGCCGAAGACGAGGAAGTTGAAGACCCAGGAGCCGGCGGCCAGCACCGAGACGGCCAGGCCCAACGCGCCGAGGTCCGCGGCTCCGAGCCGGCCGACCACCGCCGTGTCGACCAGACCCATCAGGGGGTCGGCGACGAGCGTGGCGGTCGCCGGGACTGCCAGTGCGACCAGGCGGCGGTGACGCGACGGCACGGGCGCGGTCCTCACGGGGCGGACGGGCCGGTGGACGGTACGGCGCGGACGCCCTGACGGCGAAGTAGCGTGATGTGCCGAGCATGGGAGGACGGCGCATGACGCTCGCGAGTCACACCGGCGGCGACACGGACGAGACCGGCGATCGCCGGCGTCGCTACCGGCTGCGGGTGGACCTCGCGGACACCGACCCGCCGATGTGGCGCCGTCTCGAGGTCTCCGGTGCCCTCCACCTCGATCAGCTCCACGACGTCCTGCAGGTGGCATGCGGGTGGACCGAGAGCCACCTGCACCGTTTCACGACCGGGCCGCAGGACGAGCCCGACCACGACGCCTTCCTGTGCCCGTTCGACGTCCGGGAGGGGGACACGGGGACGCCGGAGGAACGCGTACGGCTCGACGACGTGCTCCGCGAGGTCGGGGACCGCCTCTTCTACCAGTACGACTACGGGGACGACTGGCGGCACGTGCTCGAGCTCGAGGCCGTGGCCACCGCGACGAGAGACGCACCGCTGGCGGTCTGTGTCGATGGCGAGCGACCCGGACCACCGGAGGACTGCGGTGGGGTCGAGGGGTACGAACTGCTGCTCGCCGTCGCCGATGCCACGCATCCGGAGCACCGCGCAGCCAGGCAGGAGTTCCTCGAGCGCTACGGCTACGAGGTCGAGCCATCGGACGTCGGTGTCGTGCCGTTCGACCGGGAGGCCATCAACGCGGCGCTGGCCACCCTCGAGCTGTCACCGCGCCCGCGGATCCGCCTCCTCCCCGACACGGTCAGCGAGCTGCTGTCCGCCGTGTTGGACCCGGCACTCAGACGCCGCCTGCTGACGCTCATCGCCGCCGCACGGCCCGAGCAGCCCCCGGTCATCGACGTCGACACCGCGGGCCGTATGGTCCACCCCTACCGGTGGCTCCTGGACCGTGTCGGAGACGACGGGATCGCACTGACCGCAGCCGGCTACCTCCCGCCCGTCCACGTCCAGGCGGCCTTCACCGAGCTCGACCTGGCGGAGGAGTGGATCGGCGAGGGCAACCGCGAGAGCGACACGATCCCCGTGCTGCAACTGCGTGAGTCCGCGCAGGAGCTCGGCCTGCTGCGCAAGTACCGCGGACGTCTGCTGGTGACCAAGCGCGGGCGGGCGCTGGTGGCCGATCCCCTCGCACTGTGGCACCACCTGGCCGAGCGGATGCCGCTCGGCAGCAGGGACGAGGCGGTCCGCCAGGCCGGCGTGGTGCTGCTGCTGGCGACCGCCGCCGGCTCGCGGGACGACCCGCGACACCTGGCACGCGACGTGCTCGAGGCCCGCGGATGGCGCCACAGCGACGGGACCCGGCTCGACGAGATGTCGCTGGCCCACATCCTGAGCGACAACGTGTGGGTCCTGCGCCGCCTCGGCGTCCTCGCCGAAACGGACGGGGCACGCTGGCCGGGCGTCCCGACGCCGGGCGGGATCGCCTTCGCGCGGGCGGCGCTGCAGAGCTGATCCGACCCCCGCTGTTCGGTCTCGACCGGCGCTATCACGGCGACCGAGCACCGCCCTGGACACCGACCGCCACCTCGGTGCTCCGCAGCGGGCGCACGCGCGGCGCCCCGGGTAGCAGTGGTGCGAGGATCGGCGCCGCCACCCCGCTGCAGGTGGCCTCCGCACGGGCCGGTGGCCCGTCGTCGAGACGGAGGGTGCAGGTCACACCGGCCAGCGAGGCATCGTCGACGTGCCCGGCGACGAGCTGTTCGAGGCGCGCCTGGGCGCGCCCATGGTCGAGGGGGACCAGCTCCTGGCCGGGCTCCTGGGCGTAGAAGCGCTCGACGTCGACCGCCGCGATCGCGTCGCCAGCGACAGCGGTGGTCAGGTCCACGAGTCGCCGCTGACCGAGGAACACCGTCGCGCTGTCCAGTGCCAGGGCACCCAGACCGAACAGGATCAGGATCGCCACGGGGAACAGCACGAGCGTGTTGCCCGACTCCCCGCGGCATCGCCGAGGCGGGGCATCTCGCCGTCGCTCAGAAACCACAGTCCACCACCCCGTCGCCAGCGGTGAGCCCCGGCCGGAACGGATCGATGACCTCCGCATGGCTCGAGCGGACCGGGTAGGTCACGGCGTCGGCGAACCCCGGCACGAAGGTGGCCCGGATCTCGAGCCCGACGGTCACCGCGATCGTCGCGCAACGTGCCTGCTGCAGGTCACCGAACTCGAGGGTCGGCTCCGCGAGGTGGCCGTGGGCGCTGAGCGCCTGCATCGCCGCCTGCTCGGCTCGGACGGCGAGCTCCGCCTCGGAGCGTCCAGCCTCGGCTTCGACCACGGCACGCACGGCCTCCCGCGCCGCCGCGGCGGTCGCGAACCGCGCGTCGACGACCGCCCACGCGTTCAGGATGATGAGGGTGCCGAAGACGAAGACCAGCGCCCCGAAGGCCAGCGACTCGAGCCCGCCGCTGAAGCCCGACTGGTCCCCGACCGCGGGGAGCCGCCACCGAGACCGGCCGCTCACGGGGAGGCCGCCGGCTCGGTCAGGAAGCTGGCCGAGCGGTCGATCTCCGTCGCTGCGCTACGCGTGAACATGGCCAGTGCGCGGGCCGGCGACGGACCGTGCACGCGGACCGTGGTGGGGGCTCCGCCCACCACGCCCGGGTCACAGCCGACGCCGACGCGCAGGTCGGCACCCCACTCCCCCAGGCGTTCACGTACCCGCCCCTCGACGGCCGCGCAGCTGCCACCGTCGACGCTGGCACGCCGGGCCTCGTCGAAGGCGACGGCGGTCACCGTCGATGTCGCGTAGAGGTGGACGAGCACCTGGGAAGCGAGCAGCAGGAAGCCCAGGAACATCGCGACGCCGAACACCGAGGTGACCGGGCTCGATCCCTGCTCCGCCGCCCGGGTCGGCATCGCAGCGCTCATGGTGCCGATGCCTCGCCGATGCGACCGACCTGGTCGGTGATGTCCTGCTCGGCGCCCTCGAACACGGCGTTGAAGGCGACCCACATCGCGGCCCCGATGAACGCCATGATGAGGACGGCGATCGCGGTCGAGATGACGCCCTCACCGGCCTCCTGGTGCCGCAGGCGGGTGCGGGCGGTGCGAGCGTGGTGGCGGTACTGCATGGTCGACTCCGTTGCGTTCGGTCCGCCGCGGCGCGACGGGACGGGGATGGGCGGCGTGACCGGTCGGTCACGCATCGAGGGCAGCGGGAGCTGCAGACGTTCAGCCGAGGAACCCGGAGAGCGCCGAGTAGAAGGGGATGCCGAGGAAGATCACGCCGGGCAGCAGCGTCGCGACGGTGACCGGGATCCAGACCTGCTCGCCGCGACGATCGAGTTTCTCGACCAGGTCACGTTGCACGTCGCGGCGGATCCCACGGGCCTCCCCGGCGATCAGCCGCCCGAGATCGCTGGCCTCGCTGTTGAGCGCGAGCACCGACACGAACCGCTCCACCGCCGGGGTGTCCGCGAGGTCGGCCCACTCGCGGAGCGCCGTCACCTCACCGACGCCCTGGCGGATGCGGGACAGCACCACCTTCAGGTCGCTGGCGATCGCACCACGACCACGCCGGGAGACCCGGTCGAGGGCGCCGACGAGCGAGTAGCCCGCGCCGAGCAGCATGCCGATCTGCTCGGCGAGCACCGGCAGCTCCAGATGCACCGCACGCTTCCAGCGATCCGAGGCCAAGGTCACCTGCTGCTCCAACAGCAGGAAGGCGAGCAGCATGCCGCCGAGCGTCAAGAGCATGGCGATCACGGGTGGTGGTCGCGTCGCGGTCGTGGCCAGCGCGCCGATGCCGAGGCCGGCGAGGGCCCAACCGATCTGCCGGACCCGGAACTCGGTCACATCCAGTTCGGCGTGCACCCGGCGCAGACGTCGGTCCAGCTCCTCGGACACGCCGACCAGGCGTGAGACGCGGGACCCGAGTGAGCGAGCCAGTGGCCCCACCGCCTCGCGGAACGACTCGACCGAGAGGATCCCCGTGTGCGAGCTGCGTCCCATCCCGCCGGGCACGTAGGGGCCGAGACGTGCGGCCAGTGGGCGACGTGCGAACCATCGCACCTCGGCCAGGAGGAGGGTGGCACCGACCCACAGCAACAGGCCGGCGCCCAGCAGCAGGAGGTTCACCGTGCCCCCTGTTGGACCGTGTCGTCCTGGTGGAAGACACGGTCCTCCTCGGGGAGCCTCAGCAGTCGACCGGCCCAGATCCAGCAGCCAGCGATCATGGCGAAGGCGACCAGCACCCACGCCTGCCCGCTGGCGGTCTGGAAGGCCGCCCTGCCGTCACCGATGTTCAAGCCGACCAGCGCCATCCCCAGCGGCACGAGGACGACGAAGGAGCGGGCGAACCGCACCCCG
>JBBDSW010000148.1:15597-24281 GCA_040904745.1 Nitriliruptoraceae bacterium | reverse complement strand
GGACACACGGACCTGAACCGTGCGCGTCTGCCAATTCCGCCACCCGCCCGGGTGCGAGGCGCGGAGCGTACCAACGTGCTCACGACCCAGCCAATGGACGCGTTCCCGCTCCCTTCGGACGGGTGGGCCGCGCACACCCCTCGGCTACCCTTTCGTCCGGGACGGGGCGGTCCCCACCAGGTGGCAGCGTCTCCCGCCGACGTCGGCCGGACCGGCCGGCCCGTCGGGCACGACCGAGCCCCGTTCGACGCGATCGGAACCGGTGGACACCATGGGCGTGCTGCAGGAGTTCGAACGCCGGCTCGAAGGGGCCGTCGAGGGCTTCTTCGCACGCGCGTTCCGTTCCGGCATCCAGCCGATCGAGCTCGCCAAGGCCGTCCAGCGCTACGCCGCAGACAACCAGCACGTCACCCACGACGGTGTCGTCGTCCCCAACGTCTACCGGGTGACGGTGGGCCCGAAGGACCATGAGCGGCTCGCAGGCTTCGGAGCGTCCCTCCCCCGCGAACTCGCCGAGGTGGTCGTGGAGACCGCAGCCGAGCACGGCTGGCTCCTCCGGGGGCCCGCGAAGGTCCGGATCGCGGTCGACGACGAGGTCAAGCTCGGACGCTTCCGGCTCACCGGCCGTATCGAGGTGGTCGAGGGCGATGCGGGCAGCGGCCAGCACAGTCACGACCCTGCGGCCGGCGCGACGCCGCAGCCCGGCGCCTCCGCGTCCGCTCAGCCTCCGAGCCCGACGGCGGACCCACCGGTCACCGGCAGCGGCATCGACCACACGCAGGTCGTGACCACCGCCCCGCCCAGCGGCCTCCACCTCGTCGTCCATCGGGCCCAGACCGGCGCCGGGACCCGGATAGCGGTCACCGGACCACGGCTGACCGCCGGTCGTCTGGAGCGCTGCGACCTCACGATCGACGACAGCACCGTCTCCCGCGAGCACGCGGCGTTCGTGCGTCGCGGGGGCCAGTGGTGGGTCGTCGACCTCGGCTCGACGAACGGCACCAAGGTCAACGGTCGGCGGGCGGCCGAGCACCCGCTGGAACCAGGTGACCGCATCGAGCTTGGCGACGCGGTCGTGCAGCTCGTGGGGGGTTGACGTGCCGGTCGAGCTCCTCACCCTGCTGAAGTTCGCGTTGCTCGGCCTGCTCTACCTGTTCGTCGGCCGGACGGTCAAGGTGTTCGCCGCCGAGGTCGCCCCCAACCGCCGGCGCCCCAGCAAGCCGGCGCCGCGTCCCGCCGTGGCGGCCCCCTCGGAGCCGAACCGTCGGTCGCGTCGGATCCCGAAGGAGCTCATCGTCCATCCCCCGACCGGTAGCCCGCGGACCGTCGGCCTGTCGGGTCACGGGGTGGTGCTCGGCCGGGGGCAGAGCGCAGACGTCTACATCGACGACGTCTACGCCTCCGACGAGCACGCGGAGATCCTGCCGGATGACGGGAGCTGGTCGGTGCGCGACCTCGGCTCCACCAACGGGACGTTCCTGAACGGTGCCAAGGTGACCCGACCGACCCCGCTGGCCGTCGGTGACCAGGTCCGGCTCGGCAAGACCCGGATCGAGGTGCGGCGATGAGGCGGCTGATCGCGACCGGGGACACCGACGTCGGGCAGGTCCGTGAGGGCAACGAGGACGCCCTGCTGATCCGCGACAGCGTGTACGCGGTCGCCGACGGGATGGGCGGACACCTCGCCGGCGAGGTGGCATCGGCCACCGCGCTCGAGCCGGTCGAACACCTCGACGGCAAGATCTTCCAGGACGCCACCCACGCGGTGACGGCGCTGCGGGACGCGGTCGTGGCCGCCAACGAGCGGGTCTCCAAGCTCGCCAAGGACAACCCCAACTACCGCGGGATGGGCACGACCCTGACCGCGGCGCTGGTCGAAGGCCGGCGGCTGCACGTCGCCCACGTGGGCGACTCTCGTGCCTATCTGCTGCGCGACGGTCAGTTCAGCCAGCTCACCGACGACCACACGTTGGTCCAACACCTGATCGACGAGGGCGAGATCACCCGCGAGGAGGCCGCCCGCCACCCGCAACGCTCCGTCGTCACCCGGGCGATCGGGGTCTCCGACGACGTCGACGTCGACTCCATGTCGCTGGACCTCCAGGGCAACGACCAGCTGCTGCTCTGCTCGGACGGGCTGACCGGGGTCGTCGAGGACGAGGTGATCGCGACGACGCTGCTCGAGCACGCCGACCCCGACGAGGCCGTCGCCGCCCTGATCGCGCTCGCCAACGAGGCCGGCGGACCGGACAACATCACCGTCCTGCTGCTCCGATACGAGGACCCGGACACGCCCGAGGAAGGACGGCGCAACGCGACCATCTCGATCTCCAGTCGGGTCGAGTCAGGGGATCGCAACTGGGCCGGCGAGATGGGTCGCTACGGCGCCCTGTCCAAGGGGGGTCCGGCGGCCGCCACCGAGTCCAGCGAGGACCAGCGCACGGTCAGCGGGATCCTCGGACGAGCCAGCGCGATCGTGCTGGCGCTGGTGGTGATCCTGGGGCTCGTGCTCGGTGGCGGGCAGTTCCTGCTGTCCCGAAGCTTCTTCGTCGGGCTCGACGGCGACCAGGTCGTGATCTACGAGGGCATCAACCGCGAGGTGGGCCCGTTCGAGCTCTACCGCGTGGTGGAGCGCTCCGAGGTCACGATCGACGATGTGCAGCGGTGGTACCGCCCCCAGTTGGAGACCGGCGCGGTCGCGGCCGACCTCGGGGACGCCCGCAGCACGGTCCGCAGCATCCCGCTGCGCGAGGAGGCCGAGGACCCGGACGCGGATCCGACCACGTGACCGCGGCCGCCGTGGTGACCGGTGACGGGCCGCGAGCCACCGAGGCGCGGCTCCTGGTCGGTGCTGTGGTCATCACCTCCGCCGCCGGGGTGCTGCTCGGCTGGTCGCGGACGAGCGACCTGCCACCGTCGGTGATGGTCACCGGGATCGCGCTGGCGGTCATCGCCGTCGTCGCCCACCTCGGCGTCCGCGCCACCGCCCCCGACGCCGACCCGGTGCTGCTCCCGACGGCGTTCCTGCTCAACGGCCTGGGACTCGTGTTCGTCCAGCGGGTCGACAGCGCGACCGGGAGCGAACTGGCCGCCACCCAGACCGTGTGGACCGCCGTCTCGGTCGGCGTGTTCTGCGCCCTGCTGCTCGTGATCCGCGAGGTCCGACCGCTCGGTCGTCTCCAGTACACGTTCGGGCTCCTCACCCTCGTCCTGCTCCTCCTGCCGCTCACCCCGGGCCTGTCCGCCGGGGTGATCAACGGTGCGCGGCTGTGGGTCGAGCTGTTCGGGATGCGGTTCCAACCGGGCGAGATCGGCAAGCTCACCATGGTGGTCTTCCTCGCCGCCTACCTGGAACGCAACCGGGCGCTGCTGTCGGTCGCGACCCAGCGCATCGGACCGGTGCTGCTCCCTGCTCGCCGCCACCTCGCCCCCCTGCTCCTGGCCGCCGGGCTCGCCCTGGTGATCATGGCGGGTCTGCGCGACCTCGGCAGCGCGCTGCTGTTCTTCGGGACGTTCATCGTGATGCTCTACATCGCCACCGGTCGGCTCGCCTATCCGATGCTCGGCGGCGTGGCGTTCGTCATCGGCGCCTTCATCGCCTACAACGCGTTCGACCACGTCCGGGTCCGCGTGGAGATCTGGCTGGATCCGTGGGCGGACGTCAGCGCCAGCAGCTACCAACTCGCACAGAGCCTGTTCGCACTCGGAACCGGCGGACTCACGGGGACCGGGCTCGGGTTCGGACGCCCACAGGACGTGCCGTTCGCCGCCACCGACGCGATCTTCGTGGTGATCGGTGAGGAGCTCGGCCTGCTCGGCGCCACCGCGATCCTGCTGCTCTTCCTCGTACTCGTGGTCCGGGGCCTGCACATCGCGCGCACCGCCAACGACGAGTTCGCGACGCTGCTCGCGATGGGCCTGACCGTGATCGTCGCGTTCCAGACCTTCGTGATCATCGGAGGGCTGACGCGGCTCGTCCCGCTGACCGGCATCACACTGCCGTTCGTGTCTTACGGCGGCTCGTCCCTCCTGTCGAACTACCTCCTGATCGCGTTGCTGCTCCGCATCAGCGACGAGTCCCGTGGTGCAGCGCTCGGTCGTCGCGGTCCCCGCGGCGCCAAAGGAGCGCCGGCATGAACCGACAGATCTCCCGCGTCGGCATCGTCCTGCTCGTGCTGTTCGGGGCGCTGTTCGTCAACCTCAACGTCATCACACTGTGGCAGGCCGACGAACTGGCGAACCACCCGGCCAACCGCCGCCTGATCATCCGGGAGTACGCGATCGAGCGGGGCCCGATCGTCGTCGGCGAGGAGGCGATCGCACGCAGCATCCCCACCGACGAGGGTGAGTTCCGCTACCTGCGCACCTACTCCGAACCGGAGCTCTACGCCCATCTGACCGGCTACTACTCGATCGTGCTGCAACGCTCCGGACTCGAACGGGCCCTCAACGAGGAGTTGACCGGTCGAACCACCGAGGTGGTGGCGCAGAACCTCGGCGAACTGCTCGGCGGTGCCAACCGTCCCGGCAACGCCGTGGAGCTCACGATCGACCCGGAGGTCCAACGCGCCGCCCGGAACGCTCTCGACGGCCGGGTGGGCGCCGTCGTCGCGCTCGATCCCCGCAGCGGCGCGGTGCTCGCCAGTTACGCGAACCCGACGTTCGACCCGAACCCGCTGTCCAGCCACGACACCGCGGAGATCAACGACGCCTGGGCGCCACTGCGCGACGATCCGGCACGACCGCTCGTGGACCGGGCCCGCGGTGAGCTGTATCCGCCCGGCTCCGCGTTCAAGGTGCTCGTCACCGCCGCCGCGCTCGAGGCGGGATCCGATCCGAGCCGGACGTTCCCGAACGAAGCCACCTTCGACGTGCCCCAGACCACCTCCGACATCTCCAACGCCGGTGATGCCCGCTGCGGCGACGGCGAGGAGGTGACCCTGGAGACCGCCTTCCGCCGGTCCTGCAACACGGTGTTCGCCCGGCTCGGGATCGAACTCGGATCCGAGGACATCGCGGCACAGGCCGAGGCCTTCGGTTTCAACCACACCCCACCGTTCGAGCTGCCGGCTGCCGCCAGCGCCATCCCTTCCGAGCAGGACGTGCCAGCCACGGCACAGACCGCCATCGGCCAGCGCGACGTGCGGGCCACCGTCCTGCAGATGGCCATGGTCGCCGCCACCGTGTCCAACGGCGGACAGCTGCTCCGACCCCACCTGGTCGACGCGATCCGGGCCCCCGACGGCGAGATCCTCCGCGGCCCCGATGTCGGTCGGTGGGAGGATCCACCGAGCGACGGCCGGCCCATCTCACCCCGCACCGCCCAGCAGCTGCGCCGCCTGATGGTCGACGCAGTCGAGGGCCCGGGCGCCACCGGCGCCAACGCCCGGATCGACGGCGTCGAGGTGGGTGGGAAGACCGGCACGGCGCAGACCGCGGTCGGATCCGGATCGGTCGCCTGGTTCATCGGATTCGCCGGCAACGGGGTCGCCGTCGCGGTCGCCGTCCCCGACGTGGACCAGGGGGGCGGCGCGCTGGCCGCCCCGATAGCCCGTCAAGTGATGGTGGCCGCCACGGAGGCCGGAGGGTGACCCGTTGGTAGCCTCAGCCGTCATCTCACTCCCTGGAGGGAGCACGTGAGCCAAGGACGAGTACTCGCGGGCCGCTACGAGCTGCGCCGCGTGCTCGGGCGGGGGGGCATGGCCGAGGTCCATGCCGCCTACGACCGCACGCTCGACCGTGAGGTCGCCATCAAGCTCCTGCTCGAGCGCTTCCGCGAGGACGAGTCGTTCACACGCCGCTTCCAGGCCGAGGCCCGGCACGTCGCCCGCCTCAACCACCCCAACCTCGTCGCGGTCTACGACACCGGCGCCGACCAGGGCCAGCCCTACATCGTGATGGAGCTGGTCGAGGGCCGCTCGCTCCAGCAGGCGATCGCGGCCGGTGGCCTGACCGAGGACCGTGCCCTGGAGGTCGCCGGGGACGTGTGCGCGGCGCTGGCCTACGCCCACGATCGGGGCCTGATCCACCGCGACGTCAAGCCCGGGAACATCCTCCTGGCCGATGACGGCAGCGTGAAGGTGACCGACTTCGGCATCGCACGCGCGGTGGACAACGAGTCGGTCACCCGGACCGCGTCGGTCCTCGGCACGGCCGCCTACCTCTCCCCCGAGCAGGCGCAGGGGTTCGATGTCGACCCGCGCAGCGACCTCTACTCGCTCGGGGTCGTGCTGTACGAGTCGTTGACGGGCCGTCAGCCGTTCTCCGGGGACTCCCCGGTCACCGTCGCCTACCAGCACGTCCAGGAACAGCCCCGGCCCCCCCGCGAGCTGGAACCCGGCATCTCACCGGCTGCCGAAGCGGTCACGATGCGGGCGCTCGCGAAGAACCCGGCCAACCGCTACCAGTACGCCAGCGAGATGCGCACCGACCTCGCCAACGCACGCGTCGGCCAGCCGGTGGCAGCGCCCGCGATCCTCCCTGCGGACGAGACCGCCCTACTCACCCCCGCCCCCAGCGCCCGCGGGCTCCGCACCCACGAGCAGCAACGGCGCCGGCGGGGCCTGGTCGCGGTCCTGCTCGTCCTCCTCGGCATCGCCGCCCTGGTCTTCGGTGGGATCGCCCTGGCCTCGCTGCTCGCCGGTGAGGACGTCGAGCTCACGACCGTCCCCAACGTCGTGGGCGAGACCCAGGAGACCGCCGAGGATCGCATCGTCCAGAACGGCCTGGAGGTCGGTGAGGTCACCACCGAGCCGAGCGACGACGTCGAGGAGGGCCGTGTCATCCGTCAGTCGCCGGCGGGTGACACCGATGCCGAGGAGGGAACGGCCGTCGACCTGGTCATCTCGGGTGGCCAGGAGTTGGTCGCCGTGCCGAACCTGGTCGACCTGAGCGAGAACGACGCGCTGGCGGAGCTGCGCGCGGCCGGACTCACCGTCGGTGAGACGACCGAGGAGGAGGATCCGGACAACGACCCGCGCACCGTCCTCGACCAGTCCCCGGCCCCCGGCGAGGAGGTCGAGCCGGGCTCGGCGGTCGACATCACGGTGAGCGTCCCCCTCGACCAGGTCCGGGTGCCCCGGGTGGTGAACTTCTCCGAGGACAACGCCCTGGAGGCGATCACCGACGCCGGTCTGGAGCCGGCCATCGCGGACCGCGAGTACTCCAACGCGGTCGGCGAGGGCTTCGTGATCAGCCAGGACCCGGCGCCGGGTGAGCAGGTCGACCCCGGCTCCGAGGTCGAGATCGTCATCTCCCGTGGCCCCGATCCGGCCGACGAGGAGGAGGAAGAGGAAGAGGAGCCACCGGTCGTCGAGCCGGAACCAGACCCGGAACCAGACCCGGAACCAGAGCCCGAACCGGACGACCCGCCTCCGGACGACGGCAACGGTGGCGGTGGAGGCGGCGCATAGTCTGCCTCCAGAGGACCCCCACGGTCGCCACCGGAGAACCTCTTGTCTGACCCTGCACACACGAGTGAGGTCATCCCCGTCACCCGGGACGCGGCACTGGCGCACCTCGCGGTGCTGGGGGTGCACGGCGAGCACGAGCGACTCCAACGAGCGGCGCTCGCCACCCTTCAACACCTCGTGCCCTGTCACCGGGCGGAGCTCCTGACGAACGATCACGGCGGATGGTCGGTCGCGAGTGGCACCGAAGCCGACCGGGTCGGACGCAGCGTGACTGCCGGATGGCACACGCGCTTGGACGCACTGCCGCCCGACGTCGTGCGACCGTGCACCGACCCGCTGGGCGACGGATCTGCGTGTCTCGTCCTACGGCTTCCCGGTGAAGACGATGATCGGGTGCTGCTGTGCGTCGATGACGGTCGCCGCGCGGAGGGAGGCGAGGACCTCCTGCGGTCGGTCGCCGCGATCCTGAGCCTGTCCGGAGCTCGCCGCCGGGCCGAGGCCGAGCGCGACGGAGCCGAGACACGCTTCGAACGGTTCGCGGAGCACTCGACCGACGCCTTCTTCCGGCTGCGCCTGCGGCCGACCGAGCGCGTCGAGTACCTGAGCCCACGCTTCGCTGAGCTCACCGGCCTCAGCCGGGAGGAGCTGGGGGCTTCGATCGAGGCCTGGCGGGCACTCGTCCCACCCGAGGATCTCGGAGCCCTGCCTCCACCCGGCGAGCTGCCGGAGGACAGCGTGCGGACCGAGCCCTACCGGATCGTCCACCGGGACGGGGCGGCGACCTGGGTCGAGACCGTGTTCATCGCCGAACGCGACCACGACGGTCACATCGCGGTCATCAGCGGCGCGACCCGTGACGTGACCGCCGACCGAGCCAGCAACGAAGCCCTCCAGCGGGCCCTGGAGCACGAGCGTCGGGCGACCGAGGAGCTGCGCGAGATCAGCACCACCAAGGACGCGCTGCTCTCCGCGATCTCGCACGAACTCAGGACCCCGCTGACCGTCCTGCGGGGGTTCGCGGAGCTACTGCTCACCCATGGGGACAGCCTGCCCCCCTCCAACCGCGACGCCGCGGTGGTCGCCCTGGAGCGCAACGCCCAGCGCCTCGATGAACTCCTGACCTCGATCCTGGACCTCGACCGCCTCAGCCGCGGCGCCATGATGCTGACGGTGCGCGAACTGCCCGTGAGCCCGCTCGTCGCGGAGGTGATCGATGCGATGGAGCTGGACGGTCGGGACATCCGCCTCGAGGTCGACGACCTCGTGATCCAC
>JBBDSW010000148.1:0-15497 GCA_040904745.1 Nitriliruptoraceae bacterium | reverse complement strand
GATGGAGCTGGACGGTCGGGACATCCGCCTCGAGGTCGACGACCTCGTGATCCACGGCGACCGCTCCAAGCTCGAGCGGGTGCTCGAGAACCTCCTGGCCAACGCGATCAAGCACGGACCGACCGACGCACCGATCGCCGTTCGGGCCTGGCCGGAGGACGAGGGGGTCACCATCGCCGTCGAGGACCACGGACGCGGGGTCCCCGACGAGCTCTCCGAGACCATCTTCGAACCGTTCGAGCGGGGAGCAGCCGACGCGGAGGTCTCCGGAACCGGACTCGGACTCGCGCTCGTCCGTGGGTTCATCGACCTCCACGGTGGCCGCACCTGGGTCGAGGCGCGCGAGGGCGGCGGCGCGTCGTTCCGACTGTGGCTCCCCGACGAGCCCCCGGCCTCACGGGACGATGGGGATCACCTGCACCGGGACTAGGTCCCGACCTCGTCGTCCCGATCCAACGAGGTGGCCGCCAGCCCGGCGCGGACGAGCCCGATGAGTCCCAGGACGCCGGCCACACCCGCCAGGGACACCGCGCCGCGCACGACGCCGATCGGCAACGGGGTCGGCGCGATCGGGCGCACGAGCGCGCCTGCCCAGACCACCGCCCATGCGAGCAGCGGCACCGCCGCGGCGCTCTGGAGCCAGGCCAGGCGCCCACCCCGGCCACGGGCCGCCAGCGACCCCGCCAGCCAGGCCACACCGGCGACCACCGGAAGCGCCAGCCAGGCGGCCTCCGCGTCGGCGCCGGGTGGCAGCCCCCACGTTGCCGACACCCCGACCAGCGCGCTCCCCACGACCGCGGCCATCGTTGCAGCGCCCCGCCACATCTCGCCGCCGCGCACCAGCGCGACCAGCAACCCGAGCCCCGCGACCGCCAGTCCGATCGGCCACAGGGGGCTCGGACCCGGGACCCAGGTGAGCTCGCCTTGGACACGGACGTCCTCGCCATCGATCCGCAGCGGCACCTCCCAGTCCTGGACGTGCTGGACCCCGCCCGCGTCAGGGTCGACCTGCCGGGGCAGTGCCGGGGACATGAAGTGCACGCGGTGATCATGCCAGGCATAGGTGCCGTCATCGGCGGCCCGCACCCAGGTAGGTGGCGCAGCGGCGTCGGCCTCCGCCGGTACCTCGGTGTCCCGCTCGCCGTACCGCTCGTCGTTCACCCAGCGTGTCGGTGAACGGTCGTTGACCTCGACCGTGCCGTCGGGGTGGACGCGCACGTAGGGCTCTCCGTCGTAGCCGGGCACATCGACCTCGACCCCAGGTTCGACGCGAAGCACCAGGAAGGCATCGCCCCCGAGCATCTCGACCTCGATCGGGACGGGCTCACCACCGTCTGAGACGACCGCGGTCACCTCCGAGCGGTAGTTGGTCGGGCCCGCCGCGTCGGCAGCCGCCGGCGCCGCCGGGGCGAGCAGTACGAGCGTCACCAGAGCGACGAGATGCAGGGAGCGGATCATGGGCAGTTCCTCGGGTCAGCGGGCGTCATCGGCGTCGGGCACCGACGACCCCGAGCCCGATCACCGCGACCGCCGCCAGGCCCGGGAGCAGCCAGCGGGGGAGGCCGCCGTCCTCGCCCTCGTCGGTGACCTCCTCCGGCTCGTCACGGGCATCGACGGTGGGAGGTGTCTCCTCGTCCGGTCGGTCGTCGGACGGGTCCTCCACCGAGGGCTCCTCGACCGGCTCCTCGTCACCCTCGGGGTCCGTCTCGGTGTCGGCCTCCGGCTCCTCCGGCTCCGGTGGCGGTGCCGGCCGGTCCGGGTCGGCGGCGGTCAACTCGACCTCGATCGCGGGATCGTCGGCGGGTTCGTCCGGGGTCCCGATCCACCGGTAGGACGCGTCGTCGCAGCCCTGGAACACCCGCAGGTAGCGGCTCTCGCCCACGTCGCCATCGGCGACGACCGTGAGGTCGAACGCCGGCGCCGGCTGCGCGCCACCCGCGTCCCGCCAGGTGACCACCGAGGTTCGGCCGTCCGACACCTCGACGTCGGGGGCGTAGCCGTCGTGATCGAGAACCTCGACGACGCGGAGCCACTCGGGGACCTCCAGGGCGACCTCACGCGTCTCCGCGCCCTCACCGTCACCCTCATCCCCGCAGCCGTGCGCGATCTTCAGGGTGATCTCCACCAGCGAGTCGACCGGGAGTTCGCCGCCCCCCTCGACGAACGGGTGGGCGCCGGCAGGGCGGGCCGGTAGGAGGAGCAGGGCGAGCAGGCCGGCCGAGACCAGGGCCGATCGTGGCCGGTAGCGGCGGGGACCCAGGACGGACATCGCGATCTCCTCGCGGGGGTGGGGGACGGTCGGTGGCAGCGGGTCAGCCGCCGACGGGGACGACGATCCGGGCATCGACCTCGCTGAAACGGTCCAGCCCACCGATGACGCGCACCTCCCACTCGCCAGGGAACCGCAGTTCGTCGGTGGTCGTGGTCCAGTGCCCCGGACCGGCGGTGAACGGGGTGATCTCGATCGGCCCGATCCCCTCAGGCAGGTAGGTCAGCTCCACCCGGACGTCCTCGATCGCCTCCGACGGGCGGCCCGTGTCGTCCACGGCGAACAGGTGCAGGGCGTTGGTGCCCGCGACGTTCGGATCCACGACCAGCTCGAGCTGATGCTCCTCACCGAACGGCACCGTCGTCTGGAACACCCCACCGAACCCGGCCGACTCGGACGCCGGCTGCGTGGTGGCCAGAACGGCCGTCACGGACAGCACGGCCACGACCACGCCCGCCTCCACCCGGAGCGTGCGTGACAGCTGGGAGAAGGCCCGATCGACGCGGGCCTGTCCGGTGGGCTCGCCTCCGCCGGCGATGGCCGGCACCAGCCGCCCTCGGTTGTAGGCCGCGACCACCACGACCACCGCGACCAGCGCCAGCTTGCCGAGGAACAGCAGCCCGTAGTCGGTCGCGGTGAGCGCGTCGAGGGAGCCGAGCAACGGCGGGGCCATCAGCACGCCTCCGACCGCGAGCACGCCGATGGTGACCAGGGCCAGGGTGCTGAACCGGGCGACGAGCGCGGCCGCGCCGACCGGGTCCTCGCGCGCATCCGGGAGGCGCAACTCCAGCACCAACAGTGCGAGCCCGCCGAGCCAGACCGCCGCAGCCGCGAGGTGGAGGAGATCGCCGCCGACCAGCAGCCAGGCTGGCTCCACGCTCCGTTGGTGCCCGTCGAGGACGAAGCTCGCCACCGCCAGCGCCCCGGCGCCGGTCGCCGCGACCCACGAGGCGCGCAACCACAACAGCACCGCCAGCGCCGCCAGCCAGATCACCCGCAGGGTCACCGCGACGCCGAACGGTGAGGTCGCGGTCTCCCACAGCGCCACCGGCGACCAGGCCGCCGACAGCTCCCCCGCAACGGAGACCGCCTGCACCGGCACGGCGATCAGCGCCACCAGGAGCCCGGCACGCGTGGCACCGGTGGCCAACCGGTGGGCCGTACGCATCTCCTCGGGGCGGCGGACCAGCCGCCAGGCCGCGAACGCGGCGCCGGCAGCCAGCAGCGTCGCGAGGTAGCCGAGCGTGCGCACCCCGCGTCCGACCTGCAGGGCCAGCCCTGCATCGGCTGAGCCCGACAGGTCCTGCAGGAGCGCATCATCGACCGCCTCGGCGTCACCGACGGTGAAGGTCCGCACCCCGGACACCGGGTGGCTGTCCTCCGACACGACGCGGAAGATGACGACGTAGCCACCGTCCGGCAGGTCGTCGGGGAGTTCGACGGCCACGACCGTGGGGTCACCGGTCTCGACCGTGCCGAGGTCGACCCGTTCGGCCCCGGCATCGAGGACCCGCACACCCGCGGTCGGGACGGCGACCGGCTCGCTGAAGATCAGTCGGACCTCGGAGGGTGCCTCGATCAGCTCCGAGCGGTCGGCGGGGTCCGCGTCGACCAGACTGGCGTGCGCGGAGGCCGGCCCGGCGGTGACCAGGAGCAGCACGGCCAGCGTGGCCGCGGGCACCATCAGCCACCGCCACGCCAGGCGTGGTCGAGCATCGAGGGAGCGAGTCACCGCTGCAGCTCCAGGGTGGTCGAGAGCGGAGTGGGGAGTCTCGCATCCCGGGCGGTCGGTTGCTCACCGACCCGCCAGGCGCTCCCGTTCGGCTCGGATCTCCTCGAGGATGTCGTGGACCTCGGGGTCCTGCTCGGTCTCAGCATCCGCCAGGGCGGCATCGAGGACCTCGACCGCCTCCACGCTCCGGCCCAGTTCGGCGAGCGCCAGGCCCTGCTCCCGGGCTGCTGCCGCCCGCTGCACCCGGGCGCCGGGATCCTCCCTGGTCACCCGGACGGCACGGCTCAGCGTGGCGATCGCCTCCTCCCGATGTCCGGACGCGGCGAGCGCCTCGGCGCGGACCCGCAGCGCCATCGCGTGCTGCTCCGCGTCGAGGACATCGCTCGGATCGAGCGCCTCGATGACCTCGCCCGCGACCGAGGCAGCCTCCTCGAGCCGATCGAGTGCCAGCAGAGCCGCCGCATGGTTGACCCGGGCGCGGGCCACCTGGTCCGCGGTGACCGGATCGTCGGCGTCACCGAGGCGCGCCACGATCGCGGCGTAGACCTCCGCCGCCCCGGCGTGGTCGCCGAGGGCGTCGAGGCAGATGCCGTGGTTCAGCGCCGCCAGTGCGATCTCGTGCCGCTGATCGGGGTCCTCGAGGTCGACCGGGGTCTGAGCGGCCAACGCGTAGGCATCCGCGGCTGCGTCGAGGTCCTCGCGCTCGGTGAGCAGCACGGCCCGTTCGAACCGGGCGGTGAACAACGACTCCCGGAGCACGAGGTCGCTCAGGTCATGGCCGGTGGCGAGCTCGGCGAGGAGCCGCTCCACCTCGGCGAACGCCTCGTCGCTGGCGCCACCCTCGTGGAGCTCCATCACCGCGTCCGCCCGGGCGCGGGCCTCCTGCGGGGTCACCAGCGCAGCAGGGCGGCGACGCCCTCGTACACCCGCAGCGGCAGCGCCTCGTCGGGGCCGAGTGGGGTCGCGTTCGCCGACGTGGCGATCGCCCGCTCGACGAGCCGTTCGATGAACAACGGATCGCGCTCGAAGGTGAGATCCGAGTCGGCGGCCAGCCCCTCGATGCGTGGATGCAGGGTGCCCTCCGAGGAGACGTAGCCCGCCCAGGTCAACTCGTCGTCGTAGAGCAGGTGGGCGACGCGCCCCTCGTTGAGCGCATCGCAGACGTTGCGCATCCCGAGCGCTCCGGCACCGCCGGCCAGCGCCCGCTCCTTCACCTCGGTGACGAGCTCCACCTCGCGGTCGACGTGGACCGAGCGCAGCAGGGACCAGGCCGCCGTCGCGATCTCCGCCGGGGAGTCCGACTCCCAGGCCTGATCGGCCATCAGCACGCGCAGGCGGTCATCGTCGTGGACGAGCCCCCGGACCTCGTCGCGGAGCTTCGGGGGCGCGGAGAGGACCAGGCGGTCGATCCCGGCCGCGGTCGTGGACCGGACCACCTCATCCAGCACACCGCGCAGGAACCGGTGGCGGTGCTCGTCGATCCGGTCGGTCAGCCCGTCCCGGTCCGAGCGGGCGTACATGGCCCGCTGCGGGTTGCTGGTGGACGGTCCGGTGCTGTCTCCGTCGAAGAGTTCCTCGGGCGGTTCGAAGTCGTGTTCCGCGGTCACCGAGGCCTCGCCGGTGTCCCAACGCAGCACCCGCGCGCCGGAGCGCGAGACGACCACGATCGTCGCCGGACGGCCCTCGTCACGCGCGGCCACGAGCGGGCGCACGTAGGCGGTGGCGTCGAAGACCACGCGCTCCTTGAACGGCACGTGGAGCGCGACCTCGCGCTGTTCGCCTGACTCGACGCCGACGAACAGCGCCCGCCCACGGCCGGTGGCCTTCGGATCGAGGAGTGCCTCCACCGCGCCGTCCAGCGCGGACAGCCGCTTCTCGACGGCCCGCTGGAGGTCACGGTCCTCACCTTCGAGCCTCGAGCGCAGGGCCTTGAGCTGGTTCCGAAGCTCGATCGGGGCGGTCGGCTGCGGGTCGGCCGCCTGCGACGGGACATGTCCTGCGTAGAAGGAGAGGACCCCGCGCTCATCCTCGAACGTCAACAGGTCACGGATGATGCCATCGTCGATGTTCAATATGCCCTCGCTGCGTTCCGGTCGGTACCACACCCGGCTCGCGCCGAGCGCGGCTCGCACCCTGCAACGTAACCCGGCGAGCGGGGCGGCGGTAGGGACCAGGCGGGCTCGGACGACCGTGGCCGAGCGTCGGAGCACCCCCGGGTACCGTCACACCATGCGGACCCGCCTCCTGCCGACCATCAACATCGCCGACGTCGAGGTCCGACTCGACGTCTCGGTGTTCGTGCTCATCGTGCTCGTCGCCTGGGCGTTCACCACGGTGTTCCGCACCGACAACGGCATCGGGACCGCCCTCGCGATGGCCGCGGTGGCTGCCGTGCTGGTCGTGGCCACGACGCTGGCGCACGAGTTCGCGCACGCCCTGGAGGCACGGCATCGGGGTTTGCATGTCGAGGCGGTGACCCTCCTGCTGTTCGGCGGTGTCACCGAGATGCACGCCGACGGACAGAGCGCCCGGGACGAGCTCGCGATCGCGGTCGTCGGTCCGTGGATCAGCCTGGTGTGCGGCGCCGGCTTCGGACTCATCGCCACCTTCGCCGACGACCTCTTCCCCACCGCGGTCGCCGGGCCCGCCGGACAGGTTGCCGGCGTCCTCGGGTGGTGGAACGTCGTGCTCGCGGTGTTCAACATCGTGCCGGGCGCTCCCCTGGACGGCGGCCGCGTGCTGCGTGCCGTCCTGTGGATGGTCTTCGGTAACCGGCTCGCGGCGCTGCGGGTCTCCGTCCGCGCCGGGCAGCTGATCGGGGTGCTGCTGGTCGCGGTCGCGCTGTTGGCGTTCGTCCGGGACGGGTCGCGCGCCGGGCTGTTAGCCGCTGCCCTGGCGCTGTCCGGGGTCTTCCTGATCCGAGCTGCCGCGCGTGAGCTCAAGCACGCCGAGCTCGACGAGGCACTCGGCGCCCGTCGCGTCCTGGATCTGTTCGTGGTCCCTCCAGAGCCCCTGCACGCCGCACAGGCGATCGCAGGGTTGGACCGACGCGCCCTGGCGGACGGCGGTGACCTCCATGCGGTCCGCGAGGACGACGCACCGGAGACCGCGCGAGCCACCGACGACGCGCAGGAGGAGAGGGGGCTGCTCGGCATCGTGGAGCGGTCGGCCCTGGTGGGAGCCGACGGGCCGGGCGGTCCGCCACCGGCCGCGGGGACGGTCGGTGAGTTCGTCGAGCCCCTCAGCCCGGTCCCCGCCGTCGGACTCGACGACGACCTGCACACGTTGATCGACGCCTTCCAGGGCGACCACGACGTCGTCCGGATCGTGGCCGACGGCCGGACCATCGGGGTGCTGAGCGAGCGTGAGGTCGCACGCGCGATCGCGCGGCTGCAACGCGGCCGGTCCGTCACATGAGCCCGACCGAGAACGGGCACCCACGACGCCGACGCTTCAGCCGCATCGCCTTCTTCTCGGCCACCGCGGCGCTGGTCGCGTGGGCAGCGTTCCTCGTGCCGCTGCCCGTCATCGAGTACGTCCCGGCCAGTCCCACCTCGATCCCACCGCTGATCGAGATCGACGGGGTCGAGACGACCGAGCTCGACGGTGACGTGGCACTGCTGACCGTCTTCCTGCGGCAACAGCCCACGGTGCCCGCCCTCGCTGCTTTGATCGATCCGGCCCGGGACCTCATCCCCTACGAGGAGGTCTACCCGCGCGAGGTCGACCGCGAGGAGATCCGACGGCTCGAGCGGGCACGCTTCGCGCGACAGTTCGACATCGCCGCCGCGGTCGGGGCGTCGGCGGCCGGCGTGGAGACGGAACTGGTCACCGAGGTCGTGGTCGTCCAGGTCCTGCCCGGGAGCCCCGCAAGTGGCCGGCTGACCCCCGGCGAGGTCGTGGTCGCGGTCGACGGGGAGCCGCTGGGCTCCGCAGAGGAGCTCCAGGCGATCTCGCGGGAAGGCGAGCTCGGCGACGTGCTCACGCTCACCGTCCGCCGCGATGGGGAGCGTCGGGAGGTCGACGTCGAGCTCGCAGCCTTCGGGGGGGTGGACGAACCGCGCATCGGGGTGGGGATCCAGACCGCGGTCGATGAGGTCCGGCTGCCGTTCGACGTCCGCCTGGCCGAGGACACCCGCATCGGTGGCCCGAGCGCTGGGCTGATGGTCGGGGTGACCATCTACGACCTCCTGAGCGAGGAGAACCTGCTCGCCGGCCGGTACGTGACCGGAACCGGCACCTTGGACGCCGATGGGCGGGTCGGAACCGTCAGCGGCGTCCCCGAGAAGGTCCGCGCGGCCCATGCGGCCGGTGCCGAGGTCATGCTGGTGCCGCGGCCCCACCTCGACGAGGCCCGCGCGGACGCGCCGGAGGGCCTCGAGATCATCGGGGTGTCGAGCCTCGAAGAGGCCCTGGAGGCGCTCCGCCCCTCCGCGGACTAGCCGACCGGCGCCGAGGTGGCCCGCACACAGCGCGCCAGGAAGGTGCCGAGCAGTTGCATGCCGGAACTGGTCAACACCGACTCGGGATGGAACTGCACGCCCTCGACGTCGAGTTCGCGGTGGACCAGGCCCATCACGAGGCCGTCGGAGGTCTCGGCGGTGACCTTGAGCACGCTGGGCAGGCTGCCCCGGTCCACGATCAACGAGTGGTAGCGCGTCGCGTCGAAGGGGACGGGGAGTCCGGCGAACACACCCTCACGGCGGTGGTAGATCGGCGAGGTCTTGCCGTGCATCAGCACCGGGGCACGGACCACCTCGCCGCCGTAGACCTCGCCGATGCACTGGTGTCCGAGACACACACCCAGCAGCGGCCGAAGACCGGCCACCGCACGGATCACCTCGTTGGACAACCCGGCGTCGCTCGGATCGCCCGGGCCGGGGGAGATCACGATCCCGTCGGGGAGATCGTCGAGGAGCTCGGGGATGGTGAAGGCGTCGTTGCGCACCACCTCGACGGTGGCGCCGAGCTCCCCGAGTTCCTGGGCGAGGTTGTAGGTGAACGAGTCGTAGTTGTCGATGAGCAACAGACGCGTCCCCGCGGCGGTGGTGGGATCCACGTCTCTCACCTCCGGGTCAACAGCTGGCGCAGGGCATCGCGTGCGAGCTCACCGGTGTCGGTCTCGGGGAACTCGTCCACCAGGATGACCTGCTCGGGCGCTGCGCGCGAGTCCAGGTGCGCCTGACCGTAGGCGATGAGCTCCTGTGGACTCGGCTGGTGCCAACGTCGGCAGCGCACACCGGCGATCAGCATGCCCGTCTCCGGATCCGTGGTGACCCCGGCCCGTGACACCGCCGGGTGGCGCTCGAGCACGGCCTCGATCCGGCGGGGCGAGACGTAGGAACCACCGCGCGGGAGGACCTCGTCGCGGTGGCCGAGGTGGGTGAACACCCCGTCCCCGTCGATCTCGGCCAGGTCATCGGTGACCACCCAGCCGTCGACGAACCGCTCCGCGCTCGCCGCCGGATCCTGCCAGTAGCCGCCGGCGACCTGCGGTCCGGCCAGCAACAGCAGCCCCGGCTGTCCGGGTCCTTTGACCACGGAGAGATCATCCGGGTCGACGACCACGGCCACGCTCTCGGTGACCGGGAGCCCCATCGCCCCCGGCGTCGTGCGGCCGTAGACCGGTTGTGCGTGGGTGAGCGGGCCGGCCTCCGAGACGCAGAACCCCTCGCGCACGCGCGCCCCACCGGTGCGTCGCTCGAGCTCGCGGGCGACGTCGACGTCCAGCGGCGCCCCGGCCGCCAGGACCACCCGGAGGGAGGACAGATCGCGCTTGGCGCGGTCGTCGTCGGCGAGCAGGGCGGTGACCGCAGCAGGCTCCAGGACCGCCACCGTCGGTCGACGTCGTTCGATCGTGCGTGCCAGGGTGGCGCCGTCCCCGCCGGGGGCGAGCTCCACCGACGACGCCGCGAGGAGACCGGCCAGCCACCCCAGTACGAGCGGGCCGAGAGCGGTGAGGTCCCCGCCGACCAGCACGCGCTCACGTCCGGCCTGGATGTCGGGCACCCACAGCCGCGCCTGGAAGCTCGCTGCCACCAGGTTGGCGTGGGTGAGGACGATGCCGCGGGACACCCCCCGACGCTCGCGGTGCAGCAACCAAGCCGGCGCACCGGGGGCGGGCGGGCCGTCGGCGGCACCGGTCACCGGCTGCCCGGCGACGAGGCGGACGCGCTCCGCCAGCGTCCGGGGTGGCTCCTCCGGATGGTCCCGCCGTCGTCGGGGGAGACGTGGACGCCAGCGGGACGACGACGCGAACCACCCCTCGTCGTCGGTCTCCAGTTGCCACCCGACCTCGAGGCCACCTCGGAACAGCTCGCGGAGGGTCGCGCGTGGTCCGAACATCCCGACCACCTCGGCCGCACGGGCATCCGCGACGGCGAGGGTGGGTTGCCCGTCCTTCGAGCGGAGGCGGGACGCAGGGACGGGCACCGCGGCGAGCCGCCACAACGCCAACAGCACGATCGGGGTCGTCAGCGTGTTGCCGGTCGCGAGCAGGACACGATCGCCCCGCCCGACGGCGAGGCCGCCGAGGACGGCCACCACCTCGCCGACGCGGTCCCGCAGGGCCCGATGCGTGAGCTCGACACCGTCGGCGTCGCGGAGCGCGACCTGTTCCGGGAAGTCCCGGACCGCATCGTCCAGCAGCCGTGGCAGGGGGACCTGCGGGATCGGGAAGGTGGGCGGGACACCCGGCGGGTAGACCTGCAGCCACGGACGCGTCACGGCATCGGGTCGAGGCGGTCGCGTCACCGGTGACCGCCTCCTGTGCGTCCGTTGGCCCGTGGGGCCCGGGCCGGCCTGGCGAGCCTATCGCCGCAGCTTCGAGGTACGCCGGCCTCGGCCGCGGTGGATAGCGTGGCGCAGCCGGGCCGACACCGGCCTCCTCAGCGACCAGGAGAGGTGCGATCACCGGCGACCAGAACGCGGCGGCAGGGGCCCCCGACGAACGCGCCCGCTCGGAGCCACCAGCGCTCACGGCGCTACGTACCCGGATCGATCGCGCGCTCTCCCAGGCGCTGGACCGCGCGCTGCCACGGATCGAGGCGAGCCACCCGAGCGTGGCCGACGTCACCTCCGAGCTGCGTTCGTTCACCGGCGGCGGGAAACGCATCCGCCCTGCCCTGTTGCTCCTCGGATTCGAGGCTGGCGGCGGTGGGGCGCTTCCCCCCGTCGAGGGCCCCGCACTGGCTCTGGAACTGCTGCACACCTGTGCGCTCATCCACGACGACGTCATCGATCAAGCGGCGACCCGGCGGGGCCGGGCGAGCATCCACCACGCGGCGGCCGATCGCCATCGCACCGCCGGGTGGGCCGGTGATCCGGACGCCTACGGCCGCGCCATCGCGATCCTCATCGGCGACCTGGCCTTCGTGCTCGCCGATGAGCTGTTCCTCGCCGCCGAGGTCCCGGACCGGCAGCTGCTCGCGGCCTTCCGACGGTTCACGACCCTGCGCGAGGAGGTCATGGTCGGCCAGTACCTGGATCTCCAAGCGGCCACGGCCAGGCTCACCGAACGGGCGCTGGCCATCGAGATCGCCACGCTGAAGTCCGGTCGCTACTCGGTGGCGCGGCCGCTGGAGATCGGCGCGACGTTGGCCGGCGCGAGCGAGGAGCTCGTCACCGGGCTCCGCGCGTTCGGGGATCCGCTCGGACGGGCCTTCCAGCTCGCCGATGATCTGCTCGGGGTGTTCGGGGACGCGGCGGAGACCGGCAAGTCGACGTCCTCCGACCTCGCCGAGGGCAAGCGGACGTATCTGATCGCCGAGGCGGTCGAGCGGCTCGAGGGCGCCGAGCTCGCCCGATTGGAGGAGGCGCTCGGACGCGACGACCTCGACCACGAGACCACCGCCGCGCTCCGCGAACTGCTCGTCGCCTCCGGAGCTCGCGACGCCACCCTCGCCCGGATCAGCACCTACGTCGATGAGGCAAGGATGGCGCTGGACGGGTTGTCGCTACCCGCCGCCTCGCGGAAGAGCCTGTCGGCGGTCGCCGACTACCTCGGCGCCCGGAGCAGCTGAGCGGCGGCACCAAGGGTCGGGTCCTGCTGCATCGACTCGACCCACGGGAACACCCAGGTGAACAGCACCACGATGGCCACGGCGATCACCAGGGTCAGCAGCACCGGCTTCGCCCAGCGCGGACGCTCCGTCGACTCGCTCATCGTTCAGCCCTCCGCGATCTCTTCGGCGGGGACGTCGGCCGCCGTGGACTCGATCGGTTCGTCGAGTAGCGCACCCCAGACGATCAGCCGCTCAGCGGCACTGCCACGTGGGTGACAGGTCGTCAAGGTGATGGTCGCCTCCCCGCTCTCCAAGGGGTCCCTCCCGACGACCCAGAGCGCGGTCGGGGCGACGACCTCCTGGGTGCGGTAGGCGTAGACCCACTCCCGGCGTTCCCGATCGATGACGTGGATCGTGTCGCCCTCCTGGAGCTCGTCCAGCGACCAGAACGGCGCACCGTAGGTGGTCCGGTGTCCGGCGATGGCGAAGTTGCCGGCGCCGCCTGGCCGGTCCGAATCGGGGTAGTGCCCCGGCCCGGATCGCAGCCGATCCAGGCTGACACCTTCGACGACGTAGATCTCCTCGTCCTGGATGATCCGCTCGCCGTCGCGCTCGAACCACATCGCGGCGTAGGCGTCCTCGACCTCGATGTCGTCGTCATGGTCGCTTCCGTCGTCCGTGCCCTCGACGGTGTCGCCGGTCTCCACCGCGGTGCCGTCGGACTCGGTCTCGGCCCACGTCTCGGCGAGATCGTTCTGCGCCCGCTCGGTCTCGAAGTTCGTGAACCACAACAGGTAGACGACGTAGAGCAGGACAACGGCGCCGCTGACGACCAGGAGCCAACCCGCCCCCCGCACCACCTTGGACACCGACGACCTCCTGTCTCCCCGAAGGAACGGAGCAGCGGGAGGGTAACCCTCGCCCCTTGGGGACGCTTCCGTCGCGGGTACGCTGCTCTCCGCACACGAGCCACGCACGCCGAGGGGACCCGATGCCGAAGAGCAAGCACCGTCGAGGTGGCCGCAACCGGCCGCGGGAGCACCAGACGCACGCACCGGAGCACAACCCGCCCCCGTCGCCGGCATGGGTACCCAAGGTCGGTGCGGGTCTGCTGGTGGCCGGCGTCGTGATCATCCTGCTCGGCTACCTCCCCGCCGCGCAGTCGGTGACCGCCGGGTGGGTCTGGCCGGGGACGAACTGGGGTCTGGTCGGTGGCTTCCTCGTCATCGCCGTGGGGTTCGGCTTCCTCACCCGCTGGCGCTGAACGCACACCACTGCGCGCCTGCCAGGACATCATCGCCCGATAACCGGGCCTTTTGTGGATAACCGACCGGGACCTGCGTCCCATCCACAGTAGTTATCCACAGGGCTATGGGTGGTCAGCCGTCACGGATCTCGGTGCGTTCGTGCATGCGTTGGCCGCAGTGGCTCGGCGCACGGGCGCTCCCCCGCACCAACAGCAGCAGTTCGGTTCCGCACTCCTCGCACCAGAACAGGGTCCGTCCGTCGGCCGCGGCCGGTCCCGCATCGTCGTCATCGCCGCCGAGTTCCTTGCCGTCGTGCACCAGCACACGCAGGCTCGCGATCGACCATCGCAGGAGGGCGTAGCCGAGCAGGGGTGCCAGCACCCACTGCCATCCGTGGTTGACCCCGATCAGCACCGCCAACGCGACGGCGGGGATCACGAGCAGGATCACGACGCACCTCGTTCCGGCCGGCACCGACGGTCGGCGACCATCAGGGTGCCACACCCGGTCCGCGGTGACGTGCGCCGCGCGTGACGATGCCGGTCCGCCCGCCCCGGCGTGGATCACCGACCCGGGAACCGTCGGTGGCCACGGCATGGACCCCGCCGAAGTAGAGGTCGCTGACCTCCCAGCGGTTCACCGGCCAGGCCTCGGCGAGCACGTCGACCGCCGCCTCGTCGAA
Source organism: Nitriliruptoraceae bacterium (assembly GCA_040904745.1). Lineage (GTDB taxonomy): Bacteria > Actinomycetota > Nitriliruptoria > Nitriliruptorales > Nitriliruptoraceae > T1Sed10-7. The sequence goes on along the minus strand of JBBDSW010000148.1, from coordinate 1,564 downwards.
CCCGGGCTCGACCTGGACGTGTTCCCCGTCCCAGTGGATACGTGGGGCCATGACGGCTTCCTCCAGCGAGGACCCATCGTCCACGAGTGCCACCAGCACCTGCGTCAGGGCGCTCCGGATCCGCTCGCTGCCACCGGAGCCCAGAGCCACCGCCGGCCGCCCCGCCCGTTCCAGGACCGTGGGGGCCATCATGGAGCCGACCCGCATCCCGGCGGGCGCGCGGTGGAACCCCTCGGGGTGGAGGTCGGTCTCGCCCATGATGTTGTTCGCGAGCACACCCGTGGCACCGAGCGTGATACCCGATCCGCTGCCGTTCGAGGTCGTCATCGACGCGAGATTGCCCGCCGCATCGGCCACGCTGACGTGCGTCGTGCCGCGGGCGGTGCGAACCCCACCGTCACCACCCGCATGGCCGGCCGACACCTCGGCGAGCACGTGAGCCAACTGGGACAGCCGAGCACCTGAGCCCGGGGTACCCGCGAGCCCTTCGCGCTCCAGCAGCCGGAGCGCGCGGGTGATCAGCCGGCCGCCGTAGGACGGCTCGGGGTTGGTCAGGATCGTCGCGTCGCCGTAGGCCAGTGCGAGCGGGTCGTGCTCGTGCACCCGGTAGGTCCGCAGATCCTCTGCGGTCAGCACCCCACCGTGGGCCGCGCTCTGCGCGCCGATCTCACGGGCGAGGTCCGGGTCGCCGAAGCCGGTGACCTCACCGTCGGCCACCGCCGCGAGGAAGGCGGCCAGCGCCGGGTTCTGGACGCGATCGTCATCGGCGAAGGGACGCGTCGGCGGTACGAACAGTTCCCGGGCCTCGGCGGTGAGGGAGAAGATCGGCTCGAGGAGTCGGACCACGCTGGCCTGGTCCGCCCCGAGGACCGCGCCAGCCTCGGCGAGACGGCGGGCGGGTGCGACCACCTCGGCCAGCGGTGCTCGACCGAGCCGCCGATGGACGTGGAGGTAGCCCGCAAGGCACCCCGGCGACGCGATCGAGGCGTCCCCGACGTGGAAGACCTGCTGAGCGCCCCCGAAGGTCAGTGTGACCGGGGTCAGGGGCGGTGCCGGCTCCTGTCGCTCCCGACCCCGACCGGGGGTGTCCACGAAGAAGTCGAACAGGACGGGCTCGCCCATCGCCGGGCGGGCGAGCAGGAACCCTCCGCCTCCGAGGCTCGAGAGGCATGGTTCGGCGACCGCGGCGGCGAAGCCGGCGGCCAGCGTGGCGTCGTAGGCGTTCCCACCGGCCTCGAGCAGGGTGATCGCCGCGTCCACGGTGTCCTGATGGCCGGCCGCGACGACCCCGGGAGTCGCGATGACCGATCGTGGCCGAGGCTCGTCGGCGTGCCGATGCCGGGTCACCGCCGCCCTCCTCCGCCTGGGACGGCCGGGAGCGTAACCCCCGCGGGGATGCGTCCCGTACCCTACGGCGCGCCCGGGTCGGACCCGGGCGAGAGGGCCCGTAGCTCAGCCTGGCAGAGCGCTGCCTTTGCATGGCAGAAGTCGTCGGTTCGAATCCGATCGGGTCCACCGTCTGCCGCAGAGGTGCGCGATGGAGACACGGCACATCGGCTCGCTC
>JBBDSW010000147.1:0-4111 GCA_040904745.1 Nitriliruptoraceae bacterium | reverse complement strand
AACCTGCGACGCACGGTTTAGGAAACCGACGCTCTATCCACTGAGCTACGGGGGCAGGGCTTCCGCGGCAGGATCCGTTCGAGCTCCGGCTACGTACCGTGTGGAGCCGGCCGGTCGGGCAACCGCGTCGTGAAGGATAGGGGTCCGGTCCGGGTCCTCCGACCCCTGGACAAGAGGCTGGTTCGCCTGGGACGCACACGACGCGCCTCGATCGTCGCGCGGCGAGGGCTCGCTGTCTCCTCGTTGGGGAGCGGCCACCGATCCGTAGCTCGGCTGCCGAGTGATCCGAGCATGGTGTAGCGCCTCAGGCTGCGGCGTACGCCTCGGAGTGTCAGGGCCGCCGTTGAGGCTCGGAAGATGAGCCATCCGACCGCTCGGTCAGTGCTGACCGTTCCGCCTGGGCTTCCTCCAGCAGCTGCCGGTCGTGCTCGACGGCACCCTCGAGCTGCGGCAGCTTCTGGAACGAGTGGCGGGCGGCCAGTCCGCTGATGAGGATGAGGCCGGTCAAGACGATCTGTTCCCGACGATGCTCCCACCGGCGTTCGTCCGCCGCCCGCTGGCAGGGCTCCGATGGCACGCCATCGCTCGAGATCCGTTGGCGGCTCTCGTCGTTGGTCCCGCTGGCGCCCTCGATGCCGCCGTCGGCGTCGCAGCGGTAGACGACCGCCCCGGTCTCGAGTTGGAACTCGTCTTCAGGGACCCCACCCAGCGCGATCAGGACGATGAGGCCGAGCCCGGCCAGTACGACGGCCATCCGGGCGAAGGCCCGGAGGATGCGCACCCGCTTGGTTGCCCGGTCGTAGGCGTGCTGACGCTGGTTGACCTCCTCCTGGGCGAGCGCGATCTTCGCGCGCTGCACCCCGTGACGTATCAGACCCACCGTCGCGCTCCATCGCCGGGGTCGCCAAGTATGCCCGAGCTCACCCGGCCGCCATGTCGATGGGTGAGTGTGGGACGCAGTCTGCGTGCAGGGGCCCGACCTGGTGGTCGAACATGGTGGGGCGAGTAGCAGGAGGCCCGTCGAGGTCCACTGGGCGGTCTGGTCTCCTCTGCGTTAGCGTCACCGCACTTGGCAACGGAGCAGGAGCAGCATCGTGGCCCACATGGACGAGACCCAGCTTCCGGGCATCGGTACGCGGGTGGAGTTCGTCACCGACGATGGTCGTCGCATGGGTGTCGTCCAGCACCATGGGGGGCGGCGGGAGGTCTTCCTTTGCCCGCCCGGGGACCCGGACAGCGCGCAGTTCACGGTCAAGCTCACGGAGGACGATGCCCACAGTCTGGTCGATGCACTGGGCGTCGTGTCGGTCAGCGAGGAGACGAACAAGCGGACCTACGACGTCGCGGGCCTCGTCTTCGAATGGCTCGACGCCGAGACGGATTCGCCGGTCGTTGGTCGCTCCATCGGGCAGCTGCGGGTCCGTACGCGCACGGGCGCCAGCATCGTCGCGGTGATCCGTCCCGAGGGCTCGGTGCCCGCCCCCGAGCCGAGCTTCGTGATCGAAGCCGGGGACACGCTGGTCGTTGCGGGTACGGCCGACGGGGTGGATGCCGTGCGGACGCTGCTGCGGTCGGGCTGACGTGAACCACACGGTCCTGATCTTCCTCGAGCTCGGGGGCGTGCTGTCCCTGCTCGCGATCATGGCCCGGGTCGCTGGTCGATTCGCCATCTCGCCGATCCCGCTGTACCTCGCCGCCGGTCTGGCGCTCGGCGAGGGCGGGCTCTTGCCGCTCGTGACCTCCAAGTCGTTCGTCGAGACCGGCGCGGACATCGGTGTGATCCTGCTACTGCTCATGCTCGGGCTCGAGTACTCGGGCCGGGAACTGGTCGGCAACCTGCGTCGGGCGACACCCGTAGGGCTGCTCGATGTCGGGCTCAACTTCACCCCCGGCTTCCTCGCCGGTCTCCTCTTGGACCTCGGGACGGTGCCGGCGCTGTTCCTGGGCGGGGTGACCTACATCTCGTCGTCGGGGGTGGTCGCCAAGGTCGTCGGCGACCTCGGGTGGTCCGGGAACCGGGAGACCCCGCTCGTCCTGTCCGTGCTGGTCTTCGAGGACCTCGCCATGGCGGTGATCCTGCCGGTGCTCGGCGCGATCGCGCTCGGTGGGACGCTGACCGGGGCCATCGTGTCCGTGGTCGTGGCGCTCAGCGCGGTCGCGCTCGTGCTGTTCCTGTCCGTTCGCCATGGGGAACAGGTCAGCAGCCTGGCCTTCTCCGACTCCGACGAGGTCAACCTCCTGACCGTGATGGGTGCTGCTCTTCTGGTCGCCGGCGCTGCCGAGTTGATCCACGTCTCCGCGGCCGTCGGGGCGTTCCTGGTCGGGATCGGGATCTCGGGCCCAGCCGCCCACCGTGCAGAGGCGTTGCTCGCGCCCCTCCGGGACCTGTTCGCTGCCGTCTTCTTCGGCTTCTTCGGGCTCTCCACCGACCCGTCGGTCCTGCCGGCGGTCATCGGCCCGGTCGTCGCGCTGGCGGTCGTCACCACCGCCACGAAGTGGCTCGTCGCCTGGATCGGTGGCGCCCGGGTCGGCATCGGTGCGCGGAGCCGGTGGCGGGCAGCGACCCTGCTGAGCGCCCGCGGGGAGTTCTCCATCATCATCGCCGGGCTCGGACTCGCGGCCGGCGGATCGTCACGACTCTCCGCGATCGCGGCCGGCTACGTCCTACTCACCGCAACACTGGGTCCGATCATGGCTCGCGTCGTCGACCGCTGGCCACTCCCCGACACCAGCTCCGCCGCGACGCAACCTCCGCCGAGCTCCTGATCCGGATGGGCGGCCGCGTCCTCCCAGTGCCGCGAGAAGCCCCACCCCTATCCGCTGGCGATCAGCGGATCTTGGGGCGCGGAGGAGCCGTGCTTGCCCGCACGACGAACTCGCTCGGAACCTCGACCACGGCGGGGCCGTCGCCGTCCACGGCCGCGGCGCCCACAGCCAGTTCCGTGACGCGTCGTCCCAGTTCCTCCATCGGGACGTGGACGGTCGTGAGCGGGGGATGTACGTCCGCAGCTAACGAGATGTCATCGAAGCCCACCAGCGACACCTCGGAGGGAACGTCGACACCGTGATCGCGGAAGGCGGCGAGGGCCCCGACCGCCATGGCGTCGTTGAGCGAGAAGACCCCGGTCACCTCCGGAGCGCGCTCGAGGAGCCTGGAAGCGGCTTCGTACCCCCCCGAGCGGGTGAAATCGCCGTAGCAGACGTGCTCCTCCGGCACCGATCCGCCCGACCTCTCGATCTCGGTGCGGAAGCCGTGTAGCCGGTCCTCGATCGTGGTGAGCGACGCCGGTCCCGCGAGGACGCCGAACCGCTCGTGGCCCTGCTCGAGGAGGTGGCAGGCAGCGAGTCTCGCGCCCCCCACGTTGTCCGGCTGCACCATGTCGATCCCGAGGGCGTGACGGCCGACCGACGCGGCATGGCCTCCTTCGGCCCGGAAGGCATGCAGTTCATCTGCGAGCCGGGCCTCGACGTCAGGATCGGTGTGCCCGCTGCCTGCGAGGAGGATCGAGTGGACCCGTTGGCTGCGCAGCGCCCGCACGTACTCGACCTCGCGCTCGGTATCCAGCCAGCTGTTGCAGATCATCACGAGACGGTCCTGGAGGCTTGCAGCCCGGAGCACCCCGCGGGCGATCTCAGCGAAGTACGGGTCACTGACGTCATGGACGATCAGGCCGATGCTGTTGGATGAGGCGCGGGCCAGCGCCTGCGCGTGGGCGTTGGGGACGTAGTGCAACGCCTGGGCGGCTGCTCGGACGCGTGCAGCCAGCGCCTCGCTGACGCGATCGCTGCTCCCGCTGAGGACGCGAGATGCGGTCGCCAGCGAGACACCGGCCTCAGCAGCGATGTTCGCCAGCGTCGGCGGCGGCTTCGTGGTCACTCCGCGCTCCTGGTTCTACCCGAGAGAACTTCGGCCCCTTGCCAAGGCGCGCGACGAACTCTAGTGTCCTCTTTTGGAAAGCGCTTCCGAAAGCGCTTTCTAGATGAGAGGGGAGGCCGACCCCGGCGCCGTGGAGACGAGCGTCCTGGACGACGGTCCTTCGAGGAGCACGTACAGACACGTACAGACCAGACAGCCGGTGGCGCGCCCCACGTGCGCCACTCCGGCGGAGAG
>JBBDSW010000146.1:2176-4184 GCA_040904745.1 Nitriliruptoraceae bacterium | reverse complement strand
GCGAAGGCCCCGTCCGAACGGAGAGGTGTCAACGACGCTCACAAGCCCTCCCACTTCGACGTCGGCAGTGCTGCAGCATCCAACCTTCCGGGTCGCTGCGCCATTCCCTGTTCGGGAATCGCCGCGGCCTCCGGGTCGGGGTTCGCTGCCGCTCATGCCCGACAACGCTCGCCCACCACCGGCATGGAGGAGGAACAGACCATGGTCACACCCCGAGACCCCCACCGTGACCCTTCCAGGTTCCGGGAACCCGGACGTCCCGCACCCCACACGCCCAGCTCCGAGGGTGACGGCGGCAGGACGCTGGCGATGTCGGTCAGCGTCAACGCCATGTTCTCCGCCGGGAGCGGCCTGGTCCTGCTGGCCGGGGCACCATTGCTGCGGGGCTGGTTCGGGGTCGACGCCTGGCTGCTCGCCGGGTTCGGTGGCGGGCTGGCCGTGTTCGCCGGCCTGCTGATCTGGCTGCTAGCCGACCCACGACGTCTGGCCGTCGGGGCCTGGTGGGCGCTCGGAGCTGACCTCGCATGGATCGCGGGCGCGATCGTGCTGCTGGCCGTCTTCCCGACCCTCCTCTCGCCGATGGGCAGGTTCGCGCTGATCGCGGTCACCGGCGGGGTCGCACTCATCGTCATCGGACAGCTCGTCGGCCTGCGACTTCGCGGGCCCGGGCCCATGGACGGAACCTCACCGATCACGCTGCGGGTCGAGCGGACCATCGCCGCGTCCACCGCCCGGGTCTGGGATGCGGTGTCGGACGCGGGCGACTACGCCCGCTTCGCTCCCGGGATCGCGGCCACCCGCATCGTCACCGGGCAGGACGAGGGCATGGTGCGGATCTGCCGGGACGATCAAGGTGGTGGGTGGGCCGAGACCTGCACCCTGTGGGATCCGGGACACCGGTACCGGATGGACGTTGACGTCGCCTCCTACCCGGCCTCCTACCGCATGCTGCTGGCCAAGTTCACCCAGACCTGGACGCTCGAGCCCGTCGCCGATGGCACGCACGTACGTCTCGACTTCGAAGGTCGGGTCAAGCTCGGGATCATCGGACGGGCCGCCGCCAGACTGCTCGGCAACACCCGTCGGCTCGAGAGGATCCTCGACAACTACGAACGTGAACTCACCGAGGGCGCATCGACCGCCTGACGATCCGTAGCCGGCAGCCGCCACGATCTCCGGCGTCAGGGGTCTGACCGCCGGTCAGCACCCCCTACCCGGAACCGCCGGTGAGGGTGTGTCCGTCGCTCACACGAGGGCAGAGGCAGAGCTGGCCCCGAAGCGGCTCGCGATGCAACGTGCCGAGAGTTGGGCGCTGTTCGCGGCCCGTCCGCTGACGTTCCTCGCACGCCTCACCGCACCAGCGATCTGGCTGCTGTCGCACGCAACCGATCTGACCGTGCGCCTGTTCGGCGGCGACCCGGACCGGGATCGCCAGGAGGTCAGTGAGGAGGAGATCCGTGACCTGATCGCCACGCAGTCGTCCTACACCCCCGAGCAGCGCCGGATCATCGACGGGGCGCTCGAGGTCGCCGACCGGACCATCTCGGTACTCGGTCTGGTCGGTCGCACCGGAGTGGTCACCGACCACGCCCGTCCCGCGCTCGCGCTGCCGGAGTCGCTGAACGCGGTCGTGGCGTTGCGCGAGATGCAGACGAACCGGCAGCAGCTCGCACTGGTCGTGTCCGAGCACGGCGGTGTCGAGGGGATCGTCACCGTCGAGGATCTCATCGAGGAGTTGGTCGGCGAGATCTACGACGAACACGACCGAAACATCCTGTCCGTCGAGCACGATCCCGACGGCAGCATGGTCGTTCCCGGCGCCTTCCCACTCCACGATCTCGAGGATCTGGGCATGGAGATCACCTCGACCGAGGTGACGACCATCGGGGGGCTGGTCGTCGAGCACCTCGGACGCATCCCGCAGACCGGTGACCGGGTCGTCGTCGACGGCCTCGACCTCGAGGTGCTGGGGGTTCGACGTCGCACCGCCGAACGGGTCCGGATCCGC
>JBBDSW010000146.1:0-2076 GCA_040904745.1 Nitriliruptoraceae bacterium | reverse complement strand
CGAGGAGGCCGAGCAGCAGCACAAGCGTGACCGGATCGAGGAACAGCATCCCCATCGGAGCGGCCCAGCACCATCGGTGTCCGGCTGATCGGCGCCGTGCACCGGACCGACCCGGGCTGGTGCAGCGCCAGGCACCCCATGGTCATCGCGGCCCGCTCCTGTGCGGTCACCGCCGACCGCGTCCACACAACGATACGACGCGAGGCCAGTGTCGGGGCACGTGACGCAAGAGAGGGTGCCAAGGCCGTGAGGGCACCGCCCCACTCGTGGCTGGACGGCGTCCAGGGACGGGCTCGCCCATGCTGGATGATGTCATTGCATGGAACATTGGAACGATATAGCGTCGTGGTATGGATGGACGCGCGATCAAGGACGCCCTCTACGAGCAGTTCGCTCGGGTCGGCAAGGTCATGGGCCACCCCAAGCGGCTGGAGCTGCTCGACCTGTTGTGCCAGGGAGAGCGCACCGTCGTGGAGCTCGCCAGGGCCACCGACCTCAAGACGACGACGGCCTCCGCGCAGCTCCAGGAGCTCCGGCGCGCACGTCTCGTGGCGATCCGCCGCGATGGCCGACACATCCACTACCGGGTCGCCGACGACGCCGTGTGCGGCCTGCTCCAGGCCGTCCAGGAGGTCGCCCGGTCCCAGCTCAGCGAGGTCACCGAGACCGTCCGCACCCACTTCGAGTCCCGGGACCCCCTCGAGCCGATCGACGCGGCCGAGCTCCGTCGCCGCCTGAGCGCGGGGGACGACCTGTTCGTGGTGGACGTGCGCCCCCGCGAGGAGTACGAGGCCGGGCACATCGCGGGCGCGGTGTCCATCCCTCTTGGCGAGCTGTCCGACCGGCTCGACGAGCTCCCCGAGGACGCCGAGGTGGTGGCCTACTGCCGGGGGCCGTACTGCGTCCTGGCTCCCGAGGCGGTGGACCGCCTGCACCGCGCGGGTCGCAACGTCCGACGGCTGGAGGTCGGGCTGCCGGAGTGGCGGCTGGCCGGCTTCCCGACCGAGGCCGCGACGGGCGCGCAGGGCGCGGGGGTCGGGTCGTGATCGTTCCCTCGCCGGTTCCCGCCTTCCGCACGATGACGATCGTCTGTGCGCATCCCGATGACGAGACCTTCGGACTCGGCGCGCTGGTGACCGCCTTCGTGGACGCGGGCAGTCGGGTGGACCTGATCTGTCTGACCGCGGGGGAGGGCTCGACGCTCGGTGCCGGTGACGATCTCGCCACGCGGCGCAGCGAGGAGCTCGCCTGCGCGGCGGAGATCCTCGGGATCGCGGATGTGGCCCTCCATCACCATCCGGACGGATCGCTGGCCAGCGTTCCCGTGGATGAACTGGCGCGCGAGGTCGCCACGGGAGCACGGCACGCGGAAGCGCTGCTCACCTACGACCACGGCGGCATCACCGGACACGCCGACCACCAGCACGCCACCGATGTCGCCATCGCGGCCGGCCGCCACCTCGACGTCCCCGTCCTCGGATGGGCCCTCACCGCGCACGTCGCCGGGGAGCTCCGCGCTGAGTTCGGCGCCCCGTTCGTCGGACGCGACGACCGTGAACTCGACCTCGCCATCTCCGTGGACCGCAGCCGCCAGCGGACCGCGATGGCCTGCCACGACAGCCAGCTCCAGAACAACGCCGTCCCGCACCGCCGGATCGAGCTGCAGGGGACGCTCGAACACCTGCGCGCGCTCCACACCCCCGACACGCCATCGGAGGAGCTCCCGTGAACGTCCTCATCATCGTCAACGGCCCCCCGTACGGCTCCGAGCTGCCGTTCAACGCGCTACGTCTGGCCACCACGCTCGCGAAGCGCGACGACGTCGACGTCCGCCTGTTCCTGATGGGCGACGCGGTCGGGGCGGCCATCGACGGGCAGAACCTGCCCGATGGCTACTACCACCTCGACCGGATGATCCGCGGGCTCGCGCGCCGCTCCGGCGAGATCGGCTGCTGCGGCACCTGCCTCGACGCCCGCGCGCTGTCCGAGGACCAGCTCGTCGAGGGTGCGTTCCGCTCGACGATGGACCAGCTCGCCGACTGGACGCTGGAAGCCGACCGGATCATCACGTTCTGA
>JBBDSW010000145.1:11636-24763 GCA_040904745.1 Nitriliruptoraceae bacterium | reverse complement strand
TCTACTGCGTCCTCGCCCTGCAGATCGCCCACCTCATGCGCCGCGAAGCCCACCAGGCCGGCCTCAACCTCTCCGTCCGCGGCCTGCTCACCGAACTGACCGGCATCCAGGAGACCGTGCTGCTCTACCAAGCCGATCGAGGCAGACCCCGCGCCCGACGCATGCTCACCGACATGACCCCCCTCCAGCAGCGTCTCTACGAACTCTTCGACCTCGACCGTCACGCACCCCGCCGCTGACCCAGTGTGGGTAATACACCCAGCCTCCCCAGAAACCGCTCCTGACCTGCAACGATGCCAGCCGCGTGACAGCTAGCCCGGAAACTCGGGCTAGGTGGCCGGCGCGATGCGCTGCTCTTCGACCTCTTGGCCTTCGCTGGTCCCCGCATCGGCGAGGCACTTGCCCTGCACGAGTCCCGATGGTGGCGCGACGACGACGGGAACGGATGGTTCGACATCGAGGAGCGAGCCGATCGGTCCACGAAGCGACAGCTGCCTCCGAAGCACCGAAAGCACCGGGAGATGTGGGTACCAGCCTGGTTGGCGGACGATCTCGACTCCCTCGGTCCTCAGGCAGAGGGCTGGTGGTTCCCTGCTCCCGAAGGCAGTACCTGGCCGGTGGACCGCTGGCGGCTGCGGCGCTTCGACCGCTGGGCCGAAGCCACAGCATGGCCAACGCGTGAGGACTACTGCCACCACTCGAAGAGCTCTCCGCCGCACGACGAGGCGAGCTGCCCGGTTTCCGGTCAGGATCGACGCCGGTGGCGATGGAGTGTTCACGCCTGGCGTCACCATGCCGCCTGCTACCAACTCTTCGAGCTCGGGCTCGACCCAGAGGACGTCGCGAGCCACCTGGGGCATCGCGACGGCTACGCGTGCTGGCAGCTGTACGTCGGTGCTCGTCCGCGACGGGAACTCCGTCTCGCGAGCTCGGCGATCAAGGCAGGCGACCCCCGCTCCTAGCCTCGGAGCACGTCGACCGACCAACCGACGACGGATCGCGCACTGCTCGCCAGTGAGCTGTCAGCGACGGTCACCGGGACGGCTCGGACCTCGACAGGCCGCTCCGGGTGATGGTCGGCCCGACCCTCGAGTGGGCCTCGGCAACGGTTCTGCCCATCCGATCCTGGCCAACTTGTCGCGCGAGTTGTGGTGAGACTGTGGTGAGCTCACCACACGAAAACGAAAGGGACCTCCCCCTACCATGCGAAAACCGCCTCCTAGCTGGGGCTAGGAGGCGGTCTCGGTGGTGGAGGTGATCGGATTTGAACCGACGGCCCCTTCGTTGCGAACGAAGTGCTCTGCCAGGCTGAGCTACACCCCCTGGGGCCGGCCCGTCGGATCGACCATCGGCGGGCGCGCGCGGATGGTAGCCGTGGCCCACCAGGGCCGCCAACGCGCACCGGTGTGCGCGACCCGCGGAGCCGACCGATCCAGCCAGCGCCGATTCAGGCGTCACCGACCGCCTGGTCGAGCGCAGCACGGTGGGCATCCAGGGCCCGGCGCAGCTCCCGCTGACCAGCGGCCGTGGTCAGGTCACCTCGGGTCCGCTCGGTGATCGCCCGAGCGGAATCGCTCGCCCGCCTGAGCCCCCGCGACAGCCCGTCCGGCACGTCGATCGTCGCCAGGGCCGCCAGGATCTCCTGCATCAGGTCGAGGAAGCGCTCCGCGGTCTCGAGGTCACCCGCACGGACGCGATCGAGGCTGGCGCGACGAAGCTCGCCGACCGTCTCCGCGAGCCCGTGCAGCCAGGACACCTCGTCGACCCCGATGTCGGCCGGGGCCGGCAGACTCGTACCGGCGACCGCTGCCCGCGTCAGGACCGCCTCGGCCACCTCCTTGGCGGCGTCGGGGATGAATCCGGCGTGCAGCACCTCGGGGTGCGGCGCGCAGGCGTCGGTGGCGCGCGCGAGTTCGGCCTTCGCGTCGGCGATCAGCCCATCCGCCCGCTCCGTCTCGCCACGGTGGACCGCGCGGATCGCGTTCGCGGCAGCGCGGATCGCATCGCGGGAGGCTGCCAGTCCGACCTCCCGGGCTGCATGCCGGTCCTCGAGCCGTTCTCGGAGCGGTGCGACGGCGGCCACCAGGTCCTCCGGCGGTGTCGACACCTCAGTCGTCCCAGCGCCGGAGACGCACGCTCCCGGAGCCGACCCATGCCTGCTCGCCACCGACCGCCACCTGGCCGCTGACCGGGGCCACGCCACCTTCGAGGTCGAGCTCGCGGACGACCTGCCGAGCCTCGTCACGCTGGACCTTCAGACGACGCAGCACGGTGACGTAGGCCGCGTCCGCGACGATCACCGCGGTGAACAGTAGCCACATGGCGCCACCGACCAGGAGCGCGAACCCGAAGGTCACACCGATCGCGAACAGGCCGCGGATGAACCACGCGCGGCGGCGGGCGATCACCGGATCCTCGCTCGGCACCCCGGGCCCGCTCCCGACGACCCCGTGTTCGACGGGGCGTTCGACGATCCGGCTGGCGTCAGCGGGCACCATCAGCGACCGGCCTCCCCCACCTCCGTGGGCCTCGCTTCGAAGGACATCCATCGCGCGCTCGAACCCTCCGACGGTGGCATGTGGTGAGGTGTTGCGGGCCCGGACGGCGCCGGGGACGAAGAGCACAGCCCATACGAGGATGAGCAGTACCAGCGGTTCGTTCACGCGTCGTTTCCGTCCCGCATGTGGCCACCTCCGGGATCCCGGTGGACGCGGTCCCACCGGAACGCGCTGACCGTAACACCGTGCACATCCGGCCCGAAGGACCCGGAACCGTCCGCCTGGCCGACCTGGTCATGGCAACACCACGTCGCCGCTGCGGCCACCGTGCTTCTCGCGCAGCCGGAGACCCGAGATGACGACGTCGCGCTGGACGGCCTTGACGAGGTCGTAGAGGGTCAACGCCGCGACGCTCGCCGCCGTCATCGCCTCCATCTCGACGCCGGTCCGATCGGTCGCCCGTGCTGTGGCCGTGATGGTCGCAAGGCCCGTGGCACGCTCCACCTCGACGTCGACGTCGACGCCGGTGAGTGCCAGTTGGTGGCACAGCGGGATGAGCTCGTGGGTGCGCTTCGCCGCCTGGATACCGGCGATGCGCACCACCGGCAGCGCGTCACCCTTCGGGAGCTCGCCGTCGAGGAGCGCCGCGGCCGTCGCCGGCGCCATGTGGACCTCGCAAGAGGCGGTGGCCGACCGCGCGGTCACCGGCTTCTCCCCGACCTCGACCATCCGGGCGTCGCCACGGTCGTCGAGGTGGGTGAGCTCCGGGATCACGGAGGGCCGATCGCGATCTTCGCTCACGGGCGCCTCACTCGACCAGCAACTGGACACGGACGTCGTCGCCCTGAGCCACCTCGACGGTGTCCTCGTCGATGACGGCGAGACCGTCTGCGTGCGCGATCGAGGTCACGACGTGGGATCCCTGGTTCCCGGTCGGCGTCGCCACCCAGCCCGCGCCATCCCGTGCGAGGCGGACACGGAGGTAGGCGCGCTTGGCCGGCGGGGCGTGGAGAGCCTCGCCCGCCCGCGCGGTCACCACGGGACGCTGGACGTCGCGCCGGCCCTGCAGGGCGCGGATCACCGGGCGGACGAACACCTCGAAGGACACGAACGCCGAGACCGGGTTGCCGGGCAGGCCGATGACCGGGCAGCCGGCGATGCGGCCCCTGATCTGCGGCATACCGGGCTTCATGGCGACCTTGGCGGTCTCCACCTCACCGAGCGAGCCGATCACCTCCGGGAGCAGATCGTGTGTGCCGGCGCTGGCACCGCCCGTGCAGACGATCAGGTCGGCATGCCCGAGGCTGGTGTCGAAGGCGTACATCAACGCCTTCCGGTCGTCACGGACGATCCCGGCACTGAACGGGACCCCGCCCGCCGCCCGGACCATCGCGGCCATCATCGGCCCGTTGACGTCGCGGATCTGTCCCGGCCCCGGCTCCTGATCCGCGCGGACCAGCTCGTCGCCGGAGGAGATCACCACGACGCGCGGCGGCGGGACACAGCGCACGCGGGACAGACCAGCGGCCGCCAGGACTCCGAGATCGGCGGGACCGAGCCGCCGACCCTTGGCCAACAGGGCCTGGCCCGGCTGCAGGTCCTCGCCTCGCGCCCGGACGTGCCGACCGGCCTCGACCGACCGGTGGACCAGGACATCGGAGCCGAGCGAGGAGGTGGTCTCGACCGGGACGACCGCGTCCGCGCCGGGCGGCAGCGGCGCACCGGTCATGATGCGCACGCTCCGGCCGGTGCGGACGGTCGGGAGCTCATGGTCACCGGCGGTCACCTCGCCGTCGACGGCCAGGCGCACCGGCTCATCGACCGTGGCACCACTGACGTCGCTGGCGACGACCGCGTAGCCGTCCATGGCGGCGTTCGGGAACGACGGGACCGTCACGTGGCTCTCGACATCATCGGCCAGGACGAGACCGAGCGCGTCGGCCAATCGCAGCTCGATCGGGTCGGGGGTCGGCAGCAGTGCCAACAACGCCTCGAGGTGCTCCTCGACGCGGATCAGCTCCTCGGTCGGCGTGACCTCGTGACGTCCGTGGCCGACGAAACGGGTCATGAGCGTTGCTCCTGTCCCGAGTGGCCGGGTCCCGCCTCCGCGACGAGCTCCCGCAGCCAGGCCAGCAGTGGCGGTCCGAGGTCCTCGCGTCGCAACGCGAGCTCCACGTTGGCCTGGAGGTAGCCGAGGCGGTCGCCGGCATCGAAGCGCTTGTCGTCGAGGGTGAGGCCGATGATCGGCTCCTCGGCGGCGAGCCGTTCCAGCGCATCCGTCAGCTGGATCTCTCCACCCCGGCCAGGTGGCAGCTCCCGCAGCACCGGGAAGATGCTGCCGGGCAGGACGTAGCGGCCGATGACGGCGAGGTTCGACGGTGCATCCGCCGGGTCCGGCTTCTCCACCAGACCGGTGACGAGGTGCTCGCCGGCACGCTCACCCGGCTCCACCGTCGCGATCCCGTACATGTCCACCTGGGCGTTGGGAACCTCCATGAGCGCGACCACCGGGCGAGCGGTGCGCTCGTGGACGGCGACCATGCGCTCGAGGAAGTCGGAGCGGGGATCGACGAGGTCGTCGCCGAGCAGGACCGCGAAGCTCTCGTCCTCGTCCACGTGGCCGGCCGCCATGAGCACCGCATGGCCGAGCCCGAGGGCCTCGCCCTGCCGGACGCTGTGCACGGTCGCGAGTTCCGCGAGATCGCGCACCAGGGCCAACTCGCGGTCCTTGCCCTTGGCTTCCAGCTCGTGTTCGAGGTCGAGCCGCCGGTCGAAGTGGTCCTCCATCGACGACTTGCCCATCGCGCTGATCAGGAGCACGTCGTCGAGACCGGCCCGCACGCACTCCTCGACGATGTACTGCAGCGCCGGGGCGTCGACGATCGGCAGCAGCTCCTTCGGGACGGACTTGGTCACCGGCAGGAACCGGGTCCCGAGCCCCGCTGCGGGCAGGACGGCCTTGCGGACCACGCGCACTCCTTCGACACAGGCGAGCCTACCCACGACACCCGGTGACACCCTGGTCCCCGTCCCCTCACCGCCGCGAAGACGTAGCATCACCTCCGGGTGAGGCGGGGTGGCCCACGCCGACCGCTGCAAGGGATGTGCCGGTGGAGTCGACCTCGAAGGACCCGTTGCGCACGGCCACGGCCGCGGCACGGCGTGCGCTCACGGTCGAGGAGCGACAGGAGGCCTCGGAGCGGATCGTCGCCCGACTGCTCGCTCTGCCGGAACTCCGCCCGGCCCACATCATCGTCACCTACGCGGCCATCCGCGAGGAAGCAGACCTCCAGGTCGCCGTCGCGGCATGGCAGGAACGGGGGAAGAGGATCCTGTTCCCGCGGGTACGGGGCAGCGAGCTGGATCTCGCCGAGGCGGCCGAGCCCCGGCTGCTCAGGATCGGCTATCGCGGTGTCCCGGAACCGACCGGGCCACGGATCGACCCGGCCGGCGTGGACGCCGTGCTCGTACCCGGGACCGCCTTCGACCCCCGCGGGGGTCGGCTCGGATCGGGCGGTGGCCACTACGACCGACTCTTGCCGCGGCTGCCGACCCACGCCGTGCGCGTCGGCATCGGCTTCTCCTGCCAATTGGTCCCCCACGTCCCCCGGGAGGACCACGACGCGCTCATGCATCTCGTCGTCACCGAACGCGGCGTCCACCGCGCACCGCCCCCCTGAACACTTGCCATCTCGCGCGCGTCACGGCACTATCAGCACTCGCGATGCGAGAGTGCCAACTCCGTTGCACAGACGCTCGGGCGGATCGGACCTGGACCGGATATCCGCACCGCCGTCGCCACCGCGCCCCTATCCTCCTTCCCCGTGCGCGCGACCGCGCGCCCCGATCTCCCGGAGCGGCCCGATGCCCACCTACGAGTACGCCTGCCGCGACTGCGGGGAGCACCTCGAGGTCGTGCAGTCGTTCAAGGACGACTCACTGACGGTGTGCCCCGCCTGCCAAGGTTCCCTGCGCAAGGTCTTCAGCGCCGCCGGGATCATCTTCAAGGGCTCCGGATGGCACATCAAGGACTACGCCTCGAGTTCCTCCCGTGGCGGCGCATCCGCCAGCAGTGGCGAGTCCGACTCGGGTGATGCCGGCAAGGACTCGACCGGTTCGAAGGACTCGGGAAGCTCGAAGGACTCGACATCGTCCGGGGGCGCCGACGAGAGCACGGGGTCCAAGTCCAAGAGTGCTGCGCCGTCCTCCAAGGGAGACGAAGCCGCTTCCGCGTAGTCCGACTGCGCTGTCCACAGCCGCCGGGAGATCGCTCCGCGGCCCGCGCCGGTGACGTGCTCGACTCGCCTGCATGCCACCTTCCCGGTCCCCATCATCCCACTCCCGCCTGCCGCGGAGCCTCGTCGGGGCGCCCCTGCACCTGCCACGGGCGCTCGATGCGATGTCGGAGTGGTGGTGGCGCGCCACCCCGAGGACCCGAGCGCTGCTCGGCGGACTGGCCGCGCTGGTGGTCTTCGCCGCGGGGATCGGCCACGCCGCCGCTTCGCCGTACGGTCCACCGACGCCCGTGCTGATCGCGACCCGTGATCTCCTCCCCGGCGAGCCCCCTGCTCCCGGCGACCTGGAGCGGGTATCCGTCCCGAGCACGCTGGTGCCACCTGCCGCGACGCTGGAGCCGACCGGTGTCGTCTCCCATGCGTTGCCGGCCGGGGCGATCCTGACCGAGCGCCACCTCGGTGACGGTGGCTGGGCCGCGAGCCTGCCGGCAGGTCGGGTCGCGGTCCCGGTCCGGGCCGAGGAGCTCCCACCGCTCGATCCCGGCACCCACCTCGACGTCATCGGCGCCGGGGCGGATGGCCAGGGTCGACGCTTGAGCGCCGGGGTCGTCGTGCTGTCCGCCGTGGGTGACCAGGTGTGGCTCTCGATCAAGGCCGCGGACGCGGTGGCGGTCAGCGCAGCCGCTTCCGTCGGCGGCCTCGCGGTGGTCGTCCTGCCACCGTGAGGCCCTGCGTGGCGACCGTCTCGGCGTCCCGGGCCAGCTCCCGTGCCATCCGGGGGAAGATCAACCCGTGGAATGGCACGAGCGCCATCCAGTAGAGGCGACCCCACAGTCCACGAGGATGGAACCGTGCCCGCTGATCGAGGATGCTACCGGCACCGTCCGAGCGGATACGGAACTCGAGCCACGCCTCGCCGGGGAGCTTCATCTCGGCGCGAAGGCGCAGGAGATCGGGTCGCTCGAACGCTTCCACACGCCAGAAGTCGACCACCTCGCCGACGGCCAGGTGGGTCGGATGTCGGCGACCGCGACGCAGACCGATGCCACCCACGAGCTTGTCGAGGAGTCCCCGTAGCTCCCACAACAGTCGAGCGGAATGGTAGCCACGGACCCCGCCGATGGCGGTCACGGCGGCGAACAGGGCCTCGGAAGAGGCGTCCGAGCGGACCACCCGCCGGTCGGTGTAGACCGTGCCTCCCGACCAGGAAGGGTCCTCGGGAAGCGGGTCCTCCGGATGACCGTTCGATCCCGTCGAACGCTCGGCACCACGCCCGCCCGCGCTCGCCCAGGTCGTGGCGACATCCAGGTCCTGGATGCGGGACAGGGCCAGCCTCAGCGACTCGGCCACACCCATCATCGGGCGCGGCAGCACCTGCTGGAAGGCATCGTCACGGACGACCACCTCGTTCACGAGGCTGTCCACCAGAGGACGGGCCAGCCCGGTCGGCAACGGGGTCACCAACCCGATCCACAGGGAGGAGAGCTGGGGCGAGAGGACCGGCACCGGCAGGATGATGCGGCGTCGCAGTCCGGCCACCTCGGCGTAGGTCTGCATCAGTTCCGCGTACGTCAGGACATCCGGGCCGCCGATCTCGTAGCGCGCTCCGGCGGTCTCGGGCACCTCGATCACGCTGCAGAGCGCCTCGAGGACATCACGGACCGCGACGGGCTGGCACCGTGTCGAGACCCACTTCGGCGTGGTCATCAGCGGCAGTACCTCGACGAGGTGGCGGAGCATCTCGAACGAGGCGCTGCCCGAGCCGATGATGATCGCCGCCCGGAGCTCCGTGACGGGGACCAAGCCGCTGGCCAGGATGCGCCCGACCTCGTGGCGGGAACGCAGGTGGTCCGAGAGCTGTAGGTCGTCTTCACGTCCGAGGCCACCGAGGTAGACGATGCGCTGCGCGCCGGCTGCGGCGGCGGCATCGCGGACGTTCGCGGCAGCCAGCCGGTCCCGTTCGGCGAACCCGGTCTCACCGTCCATCGAGTGGACCAGGTGGTAGACGACGTCCACGTCCGTGCAGGCGGCGGCCAGCGTGTCCGGTTCCAGCACGTCGAGGCGCACCACCTCGACGTCAGGACGCCAGGTCCGGTCGTCGAGCTTGGCCGGGGACCGCACGCCGCAACGCACGGTGTGCCCGCGGGCGAGCAGCGGTGGGACCAGCCGACCGCCGATGTAGCCGGTCGCACCGGTGACCAGGACCCGCATGACGCCTCCGTTAGATGGATCGCCGAGAGGTTCGCCGCCGCCCCCGCGATGGACCGAGCGGATGCTGCGACGCAGGGCTCCTCCTGGACGCTCGGCTCAGGGCTCCAGGACCTCGTGGAGGAAGGCGGCCACCTTCGGGTAGGCGTCGATCCGGTTCACGAGCTTGGAGAGACCGTGCCCCTCGTCGTCGTAGACGAGCAGCTCAGAGCGCACACCACGCTCGGTGAGCACGTCATGGATCTGTTCGGCCTCGCCGAGGGGGACACGCGGGTCGTTGGCGCCGTGGATGATGAACAGGGGTGAGCGCATCCGTTCGACGTGGGTGATCGGGGACAGCTCGCGCAACAGCTCGCGATCCTCGGCCAGCGAGCCGTACTCGCGTTCCCGGAACGCGCGCCGCCACTCGGAGGTGTTCTCCAGGAAGGTCACCAGGTCGGACATCCCGACGATGTCGACGCCCGCTGCCCAGCGGTCGGGTTGGAACGCGAGCCCGGCCAGCACCATGTAGCCGCCGTAGGAACCGCCGTACAGCGCCGCGCGATCCGCATCCAGGTCCCCCTGCGTCTGCAGCCAGTCGTGCAACGCCGCGAGGTCCTGCACGCTGTCGAGGCGCTTCTCGACATCGTCGAGGTGCTGGAACTCCCGGCCGTAGCCGGTGGAACCACGCACGTTGGGTGCCACGACCGCGAACCCGTGGGCGAGCAGGTACTGGGTCAGCGGCGCGAACGACGGGCGGTACTGGCTCTCCGGCCCGCCGTGGATCACGACGACGACCGGTAGCGGACGCGCGTCCCCGGTGCCCGTCGGGCGGAACACGAACGCCGGGATCTCGCGACCGTCGAACGAGGGGAAGCGCACCGGTTCAGCGTCGACGAAGGTGCCGGGGTCGACCTCGCACGGGCTGATGGTCAGCCGTTGCAGCGTGTGCGTATCGGTGTCGTAGCGCCACGCATCGCCGGGGATCAGCGGCGACGAGTAGGAGAAGGCCAGCCACCGACCGTCCTTCGAGAACCGGAAGCCACCGGCCACCCCATCGCCGGGGAGCGGCACCGCGGTCGTGACCTCCAGCGTGACCGGGTCGCGGAGCTCCGCGCGGGTGATGCCGTCCTGGTTCCACACCACCAGCAGGTGTCGCCCGGTCCAGTCGATCGCCGCGCCAGCATCCCACCCCGGTTCGATCACGTGCTCCCACGCACCATCCGGCGTCCCCCGTGCGATGCCGACGAAGACCCGTCCGACGTCGGTGGAGAAGAAGAACGCGGAGCTGTCGGGCAGCCAGCTCGGGGTCCCGACGGAGCCCGCTTCCTCGGGGTGGGGGCAGAGCTCGCTGACCGCCGGGTGCCCGGCGTCGGCCACCTCGTCGCCGGCGAGGCCATCCAGGTCGAGCAGGAAGACCTGGTTGTCGCCTGCCCTGGTGGTGATCTCCGTGACGGCGAGGTAGCGGGCATCGGGCGAGAACCCGCCGGGACCCGTCCAGCCACCGGTCGCGAACACGCACCGTTCGTCACCGGTCACGAGGTCGCGCACCCAGGTGTCGAACGCCACCGCGTCACCGCGGTTGGTGGCATAGGCGAGGTAGCGACCGTCCCGGCTGACCCCGCCCGGTCGGTGGATGTATTCCGGGTCGAAGACCAGCGGTTCCAGATCCTCCGGTCCTTGGAGCGGCGACGACGGCTGATCCGAGGTGGTGAACAGCTGGTAGCGCTCGTTCCCCCCGACATCCGTGGCCAGCAGGAGGGCGTCCGGCCGGTCCTCAGCGGGGTCCGCGGGGCCCTTTGGGTCAGCCGGGTCCGGGGGATCGGCGGGATCCGCCGGGTCGGCCGGGTCGGCGGGCAGGTAGCCGGCCCCGATGGGCTCGTCGAAACGTGTCACCGGCACGAGGTCGGCCGCCGCCACCGGGAGCCCCTCCTGGGCGGCCAGATCGAGGCGGTGGACCTGCGCGGTCCCAGACAGGTCCGAGGAGATCAGGAGCTTCGAGCCATCCGGCGACCAACTCGACGGCGAGGCCGTCCGGATCTCCAGGTAGGCCCGGACGTCACCGGGCCCTCGGCCATGTGTGGCGACCGTGGGTGGGGTCTCGCGGTCCGCTTGAGGATCATCATCCATCGGCGGAGCTTAGCGACGGTGATCGGGGGTCATCACGGCGAGGAGTAGCTACCCACGGCCGGGTGCCCGCGAGAAGCTGCCGACCGTCCGCAGCTTCTCGCGCTGCGGTGGCGCGAGCTCGGCCATCGGCTTGGATCGGCACGAGAACCGGCCGACAGTCCGCAGCTTCTCGCGCGTCGGAGCGCGGCCGGAACCTGGGCGGGCCGCCCGCCGTCCTACCGACCAGGACCCGATGGAGGGTTGCCGCGAACCGATGCCCCGCGGTCAACCGGACGGCCCAGCACTGGCTAGACACCAGGAGTGACCCACCATGACCCAGCCCGCAGCCTTCACTGACCGCCGCCGCCGCCGCGCACGCGGTGGCGTCAGACTCGCGCTCGGTGCGGCGTTGGCGATCGTCGTGGCTGCCTGCGCAGGCCCGGCCGTCGACGCTGACGACGCACCGGCGAGCGATGGTGCCAGTGACGAGCGCGACGCGGACGGCGCCTCCGCAGCAGGCGAGGACCCCGATGCCCTGGAGGGCGATTGGGTGCTGACCGCCGGCACCGGACCCGAAGGGGCCGTCGATCCACCGCGCGAGGATGCGATCACCCTGTCGATCGACGGTGAACGCTGGCGAGGCAAGGCCGCCTGCAACACCTACCAGAGCACCGTCACCATCGACGACGACAGCCTGGGGGTCGCCGACGTCGCGGTCACGGAGATGGCCTGCACCGACGAGTCGCTCATGGCCGCCGAGTCCGCCTACCTCGCCGCCTACAGGGCCGTCGACTCCTGGAGCTTCGACGGCGACACGCTGACCCTCATGGGGGCGGACACCGAGCTCACCTTCACGCCGCAAGCACCGGAGGACGACGCCACGCTGGTCGGCGCCACCTGGACGTTGACCTCGCTCATCGAGGGTGTCGGCGACGATGCCGCGGTCTCCGACGTCCCCGCCGACGCCACGCTCCACTTCGCCGACGACGGCTCGCTGACCGGGAGCACCGGCTGCAACGATCTGGGAAGCACCTACGAGCTCGACGGGTCCCGCATCACCCTCGACGAGCCGGAGGTCACCCAGGAAGGGTGCCCGGACGCCCTGGCGACCGAGCAGGAAGACCACGTCCTCGCGGTGCTCGGTGCCGGATCGCTCGACGTCGAGGTGGAGGGCAACAGCCTCACGTTGACGGACGACGAGGGGCAGGCGCTGCGCTACCGCACGGAGGAGTGACCGCCCCCCGCCACCGCCGGCGAGACGCCGCGCGACGAGGCGAGGCGAGACGCCGCGCGAGGAGGCGAGGCGACGCGCCTCGATCAGGGAAGCACCCGCTCCCAGGTCGGCAGCCCGCGCTCGTCGTCCTCGCCCCGGGCCCAGTAGCCAACGCCGTCGTCGTGACCCGCGGTGACCATCGCGACCGCAGGATCGCGGCGCACGACCCACGCGAGCGAAGGGAGACGCACCCGATCGGCGTCGGTGAGCTCCTCGTCGGTCTCCTCGCCGGTGAACACGCTCCACCCACTCAGCGTGCGCCCGTCGCCCAGCGGCCGCCCGGCATCCTCGGGATCGAACCGGATGGCACCCACCGGCGAGGTCGTGTCGACCAGACGCGCACTGGCATAGACGGCCAACGCGTCCGCACGGTCCGTCGACCCGTCGTCGTCCGAACCCGGCTGCTCGGCAAGCGCGCCCTGCCCGTCGTCCACCATCCTGCGTGACCGATCCACCTCGACGTCGCCGTCCCAGCGTGCGCGGGAGCGGACGGCGCAGGGTAACGGCCCGCCTTCGGCCGACCGCAGGCGTTAGCGTTCGCCGTCGAGCCGAGGGAGGGCAGGGATCGTGTCGCGTACCGAGGGAGCCGAGGTGGTCGGTGCCGTCCTGGCCGGAGGCGCGTCACGACGGATGGGTCGCGACAAGGCGCAGCTCCTGGTCGAGGGCTCGACCCTGCTCGCGCGCAGCCGCTCGGCCGTTGCCACCGCGATCGCTCCGGCCCCGGTCACGACGATCGGGATGCCCCCCGACAGCGAGACGGCCGGCGGGGTGGCTGGCGGGGTGGCTGGCGGGGTGGCCGGTGACCACACCCGGATCCCCGACCGC
>JBBDSW010000145.1:0-11536 GCA_040904745.1 Nitriliruptoraceae bacterium | reverse complement strand
GGCTGGCGGGGTGGCTGGCGGGGTGGCCGGTGACCACACCCGGATCCCCGACCGCCGGGCGGATGCGGGTCCGCTCGCGGGCCTCGAGACGGCTCTCGAGCACGCCGGTGACGCAGCCGTCGTGCTGCTCGTCGGGGTCGATCATCCGTGGCTCTCACCGGCAGTGCTCGCCCTGTTGGTCGCTTGCCTGCAGCAGGCCCCGGAGCACGTCGATGCGGCGGTCCTCGGCACCGACGACGGCCCCCAAC
Organism: Nitriliruptoraceae bacterium; assembly: GCA_040904745.1. Lineage (GTDB taxonomy): Bacteria > Actinomycetota > Nitriliruptoria > Nitriliruptorales > Nitriliruptoraceae > T1Sed10-7. The sequence goes on along the minus strand of JBBDSW010000145.1, from coordinate 11,288 downwards.
TGCTCATCGGGGCCTACCGCACACGCACCCACACGGTGCTCGGTCGGCTCCTCGACGGTGGGGAACGGCGTCTCCAGGCGCTGCTCGACCACCTCGATGTCGAGGTGGTGGCTCCCAGACGGTGGCGGCCGCTCGACCCGCTGGGAGCGACCGCCGTCGATGTCGACGAGCCGCACACGCTCGCGGCGGCGAGCTCCTGGCACGCCCGCGCCAGCGTGACCAGCGTCACGACCAAGACCGGCGACCGTGGGCGACGGACCGGCCCGGAGCACACCGCCGCCCCCGGCGTCACGGTGACCCGCGTCCGCGACAGCCGGGCGGAGCACGGGCACGACACGATCGTCGGTGAGGAACCACTCGAGATCCGTGCGGCCGGAGAAAACCAGGCCCCCGTGACCCTGGTGACGACGCTCCGGACCCCCGGCCACGAACGGGAGCTCGCGGTCGGCTGGGTGCTGGCCGACGGGGTCGCCACCGCCGCAGACGTCCTCGGTGCGGACATCGGGGACCCCCTGGAGCTGGCCCGCCCCGAGGACACGGTCACGGTGCGACTGCGCGGCCATCTCGACGCGGAGGCCGTAACCCACCGCCACGCCCTGGCCACGGCCTCCTGCGGGGTCTGCGGCCGCGCGACGATCGACGAGGTGACCGCACGGGTGCCACCGATCACCGACGATCCGTACACGGACGGGCCGGTGGCCTGGACGACGCTCACCCGGCTCCCCGACGAGCTGCGGCTGGCCCAGCCACGCTTCCAGGCGACCGGTGGGCTGCACGCCACCGGCCTGTTCGACCCGGCGGGACGGCTGGTGACGATCCGAGAGGACGTGGGCAGGCACAACGCCCTCGATGCGGTCATCGGTGCACACGCACTCGCGGGTGTGTGGCCAGCGGCCGGCCTGCACGATCTGATCTGCGTGCTGTCCGGGCGGATCGGCTTCGAGCTCGTCGCCAAGGCCGCCGTCGCACGGCTGCCGATCGTGTGCGGGATCGGCGCCGCCTCCGACCTGGCCGTCCGCACCGCCGACCGGCTCGGCATCACCCTGGTCGGCTTCCTCCGCGGGGACACGGGGACGATCTACACGCACCCGCACCGCATCGACATCGTGGCGCAGCGCCCGGATCACGCCACGCGACGTTGACAGGATCCCTCGAGCGGGAGGCAACGCACGGATGGGACATGGACCGAAGGCGACCAACCCGCTCCGGCGGCGGTTCCACTGGCCGCGCTGGCGTCCGAGCCAGTGGGTGAGCTGGCGGCCGAACGGCATCGGCCTCCAGAAACCGCACCACTACCAGGAGATGCTCTCCACCGTCGCCGAGAACCGGGGCCAGCTGCGCTACGCGACCCGCATCCTCACCAAGGGCGTCTGCGACGGCTGCGCACTCGGGGTCGCCGGGCTGCACGACTGGACGATCGACGGGGTCCACCTGTGCACCACCCGGCTCAACCTGCTCAAGCTCAACACGATGGACGCGATGGCCGACGACGCGCTGGCCGACGTCGAGGCCCTGCGTGGCCGCACCGCCGCGGAGCTGCGTGCGCTCGGCCGGCTGGCCCACCCGATGTTGCGCCGTCGCGGCGAGCAGGGGTTCACCCGGATCAGCTGGGACGAGGCGATGGCGCTCGCCGCCGAGCGGGTCCGTGCCGCCCGCCCGGACCGCTTCGGGTTCTTCACCACCTCCCGCGGGATCACCAACGAGGTCTACTACGTCGCCGGGAAGGTCGCCCGCTACCTCGGCACCAACGACGTGGACAACGCCGCGCGCATCTGCCACTCACCCTCGACCGGTGCGCTGAAGGAGACGCTGGGCGTCGGCGCCACGACCGTCTCCTACACCGACGTCATCGACCACAGCGACCTCGTCGTACTGTTCGGCTCGAACGCGGCCAACGCCCAACCGGTGTTCCTCAAGTACCTCTACCTCGCCAAGCAGCGCGGGGCCAAGGTCGCCGTCGTCAACCCCTACCGTGAACCGGCGCTCGAGCACTACTGGGTCCCCTCCAACCTCGAATCGGCACTGTTCGGCACGCGGATCACCGATGAGTTCTTCGAGGTGGCCCGTGGCGGCGACACCGCGTTCATCACCGCCGTGCTCAAGGTCCTGATCGAGCGCGACCAGGTGGACCGCGCCTTCGTCGACGCGCACACGACGGGCTTCGATGCGCTGGCCGCCGAGGTGGCACGCCACGACCTCGACGATCTCGTGGGCTGGGCGGGGTCCTCCCGGGCCGACGTCGAGCGCTTCGCGGCGCTGTACGGCGGCTCGCAGGCGAGCGTGCTGGTGTGGTCGATGGGCATCACCCAGCACACCTTCGGCACCGACAACGTGCGGGCGATCATCGACCTGGCACTGGCCCGTGGCAACGTCGGCCGGCCGGGGGCGGGGCTGATGCCGATCCGCGGGCACTCGGGCGTGCAGGGCGGCGCCGAGATGGGCGCGTACGCGACGTCGTTCCCCGGCGGTGAGCCGATCACGCCGGCCTCGGCGGCCGCGCTGTCCGAGCGGTGGGGCTTCGACGTGCCCGACCAGCCCGGCCGGTCGGCGACCGAGTTGGTCGAGGCCGCGGGCCGGGGCGAGATCGACGTGCTGTGGTCCTCGGGCGGCAACTTCCTGGAGACCCTGCCCGATCCGCAGACGGTCCGGACCTCGCTCGAGCAGGTGGGCCTCCGGGTCCACGTCGACATCGTGGCTGCCACCCAGATGCTGGTCGACGGCGACGAGGTGCTCCTGCTCCCCGCGATGACCCGCTACGAGCAGCCCGGCGGCGGAACGGAGACGACCACCGAGCGGCGCATCATCTACTCACCGCACATCCCGGGCCCGCGCGGGCGAGCGGAGGGTCCCGGCGAGGTGCGCGCCGAATGGGACATCTACCTCGACCTCGCCCGCCGGGTCGACCCTGACCGTGCGCACCTGCTCGGCTGCCAGGACGCGCAGGCGATCCGCGACGAGATCGCGCGCGTCATCCCCACCTACGCCGGGATCGAGACGCTGCGTGAGAGCGGCGACCAGGTCCAGTGGGGTGGCGAGCGGCTGTGCGACGGCTGGACGTTCCCGACCGAGGACGGCCGGGCACGGTTCGTACCGGTCGCCCCGCAGGAGGCGAGCCTGCCGGCGGGCCGCTTCCGGCTCTCGACCCGCCGCGGGAAGCAGTTCAACTCGATGATCTGGCGCGAGGTCGACCCGGTCACCGGCGGGGACCGCGACGCGCTCTTCATGTCGCCGGCCGATGCCGCTCGACTGGCGCTCGGCGACGGCGCGGCGGTCCGCGTCCGCTCGGAGACCGGCGAGGTGGCTGCCCACGTCAAGCTGGCCGCCATCCGGGAGGGCAACGTGCAGATGTTCTTCCCCGAGGCCAACCCCCTGCTGGACCCCACCCGGCGCGATCCGGTGGGACTGGTCCCCGACGACAGCGCCGAGGTGGAGATCCTGCCGATCCGCTGAGCGGTGATGGCGCCGCCGGGGCCGGAGGCCAAGGCCGGGGTGCGAGAAACGGCGGACTGTCCGCAGCTTCTCGCCTCCTGCGCCGATGCGCTGGCGTTCCCCGCCGATCCGTGTCGAGGAACGGCGGGCTGTCCGCAGCTTCTCGCACTGCCGCCCGGGGGTCGGCCCCGGCAAGCCCCGGCCCCCGACGTTCGCGGGTTCAGGCTTCGGACTCCGGGCGACCGGGGGCCGGAGCAGCCGGCGCCGAGCTCAGCTGGTCCGGCGGGTGAGCGGCCGGTACTTGATCCGGGTCGGGTTCAGCGCTTCCTCGCCCTTGCGGGCCCGCAGGTCCTCCTCGTACTCGGAGTAGCCGCCCGGGAACCAGGTCACCTCGGAGTCGCCCTCGAACGCCAGGATGTGGGTCGCCACGCGGTCCAGGAACCAACGGTCGTGGCTGGTGATCACCGCACAGCCGGCGAAGTCGAGCATGGCCTCCTCGAGCGAGCGCAACGTGTCGACGTCGAGGTCGTTGGTCGGCTCGTCGAGCAGGAGCAGGTTGGCTTCGTTCTGCAGGAGCTTGGCGAGGTGGATGCGGTTGCGCTCCCCACCGGAGCAGTCGCCGACGTCCTTCTGCTGCTCGCCGCCCTTGAACCCGAACGCCGCGACGTAGGCCCGGGAAGCCATCTCGGTCCTCCCGAGCTGGATCCAGTCGACGCCGCCCGTGATCTCCTCGAACACGCTGTTGCCGGTGGCGAGATCGGCGCGTGACTGGTCCACGTAGGAGAGCTCCACGGTGTCGCCGACCCGGACCACGCCCTCGTCGGGCTCCTCCGGGGCATCGAGGAGCTCGGCATGCCCCGCGGCGGTCACGATCATCTTGAACAGGGTCGTCTTGCCGGCCCCGTTCGGGCCGATCACGCCGACGATCCCGCCCGGCGGCAGGGAGAACGTGAGGCCTTCGTACAACAGCCGGTCCCCGAACCCCTTGAGGACGTCGTCGGCCTCGACGACCACGTCACCGAGCCGGGGTCCGTCGGGGATCATGATCTGCGGCTTGGTCACCTGCTTCGGCCGCTCACGGTTCAAGAGCGTCTCGTAGGCCTGGATGCGGGCCTTCGCCTTGGTCCGGCGGCCCTGCGGGGACTGCTTGACCCAGTCGGCTTCCTCGGCCAACTGCCGCTGCTGGGCGGACTCCTCGCGCTCCTCCTGCCGGAGCCGCTCACGCTTCTGCTCGAGCCACCCGGAGTAGTTGCCCTCGTAGGGGTAGCCCTTCCCGCGATCGAGCTCGAGGATCCACTCGGCCACCTCGTCGAGGAAGTAGCGATCGTGGGTGATCGAGACCACCATCCCCGGGTAGTCCTTGAGCGTGCGCTGCAACCAGGCCACGGTCTCCGCGTCGAGGTGGTTGGTGGGCTCATCGAGCAGCAGGATGTCCGGCTTGGACAACAGCAGCCGGCACAGCGCGGCCCGGCGCTTCTCCCCGCCGGAGAGCAGGGTGACGTCGTCGGCATCGGGGACGCGGAGCGCATCCATCGCCACCTCTATCGTGCGATCGAGGTCCCAGGCATCGGCGGCGTCGATCCTGTCCTGAACGTCGGCCATCTGCTCGTAGACGCGCTGCATCTCGTCGTCGTCGAGCGGCTCCCCGAGCTTGCCCGCCAGCTCGTTGTACCGCGGGACCAACCCGGCTACCTCGCCGAGCCCCTCGAGCACGTTCTCGCGCGTCGACTTGGTCGGGTCGAGCTCCGGCTCCTGGGGGAGGTAGCCGACGCTCATGCCCTTGGCCGGCCATGCCTCCCCTTCGAACTCGGTCTCCACACCGGCCATGATCTTCAGCAGGGTCGACTTCCCGGCGCCGTTGGGGCCGATCACCCCGATCTTCGCGCCCGGGTAGAACGACAACCAGATGTTGGAGAGGACCTCCTTGCCGCCGGGAACCGTCTTGGTCAGGCCCTTCATCACGTAGCAGTACTCGGCCACGGTGTGCTCCAACGGTGGGTGGGGATGCTCAGGGTCGACGGCGATGGAGATCAGCCGTCGAGGTGACCGGGGTGGGGCCCTCGTGCGGCGCTCCAGCGATCACGTCGGACCCCAGAGGCTAACGAGCCCTCGGGGGTGAGCGCGTACCCTCGCCGGCCTATGCCACGACTCGCTGCCGCCACCCTCGTGTTCGTCTCGTCCGCCGCCGTGCTGGTCCTCGAGATCCTGGCGGCGCGACTGCTCGCGCCGTACGTCGGATCGACGCTGGAGACCTACACCGCGATCATCGGCGTCATCCTCGCCGGGATCGCCGTCGGATCGTGGCTCGGCGGGAAGGCGGCGGACGCGCGCGAGCCCCGCGAACTGCTCGCCCCACTGCTCGTCGTCGGCGGTGCACTGGCGTTCACCTCGGTGCCGATCATCGACAGCCTCGGTGCCAACCTGCGTGGCGCCGGCCCGAGCACGACCACGATCCTGACGGTGCTGGCCTTCTTCGGGCCGGCCGCCGTGCTCTCGGCCGTGACCCCGGCGGTGATCAAGATCCAACTCGACACGCTCGAGGAGACGGGCCGGGTCGTCGGGCGCCTGTCGGCGCTGTCCACCACCGGCGCGATCGTCGGCACCTTCGCGACCGGGTTCCTGCTGGTCGCCGCGTTCCCGACCCGGCCGGTCGTCCGCGGCACGGCGGTGCTCCTCGTCCTGCTCGGGGTCGCCACGGCGATCGGGCTCGGACGGCGTCGCACGCTCACCGTCGGCGGTGCGCTCGCGGTCGCCGCCGCGGCCGCGTTCTCGTTCGCCGCCTCACACCCGTGCGAGTACGAGTCGGCCTACTACTGCGCGTACGTGGTCGCCGACGACGACCGCCCCGACGGCCGCGCACTGTGGTTGGACACGCTCCGCCACTCCTACGTGGACCTCGACGACCCGAGCTACCTCGAGTTCACCTACACCCAGTGGTTCGGTGACGTCATCGAGGCGATCGCTCCCGACGACGGTCCGCTGACGACCCTCCACCTCGGCGGCGCCGGGTTCACCATGCCGCGCTACCTACGGGCCACCCACCCCGGTTCCACCTCGGAGGTCCTCGAGGTGGATCCACTGCTCGTCGAACTCGCCCGGGACGAACTGGGGCTCGAGCTCCGCGACGACATCAACGTGCTCATCGGCGACGCCCGCCAGACCATCACCGAGGTCCCAGAGGGCGAGCACGAGCTGGTGATCGGCGACGCGTTCGGGGGGGTGGCCGTCCCGTGGCACCTGGCGACCATCGGGTTCATCGAACTGGTCGAGGAGCGCCTCACGACCGACGGCGTCTACGCCGCCAACATCATCGACTACGGCCCCCGGGACTTCCTCCGGGCCGAGGTGGCGACCGTGGCCGCGGTCTTCGACCACGTCGCGGTCCTCGGGCGTGACGGCTCCTTCGCAGAGGATGCCGACGCGGACGTCGGCGGCAACTACGTCGTCGTCGCCTCCGACGTGCCGCTGCCGCTGGACCGCATACGCGGATCTAACCGGGACCGCGGACGCGACGACGAGGTCCTGTCCGGCGGCGAGCTCGCCACCTTCGTCGGGGACGCCGAGGTGCTCAACGACGATCGCGCCCCGGTCGACCAGTTGCTCACACCGCGACCGCGGACCTGACGGACCCGGGGCCCCGCAGTCCACGCGCAGGGCACTAGCGTGGGGCTGGAGATGAGGGAGAGCGTGCGCGATGGCTGAGGTCCAGGAACCGGACGTCCCTCCGACGCCTCGACCGGGGGCGCCGGCGATCCACCCGCGGCCGCAACCACGACCTGCCGAGGAGCTCACGGAGAGCGTCGAGTCGAGCTGGTCGCCGGCCGACCAGGGCTCGGGCTCCGGGAAGGCCGCCTCCGCGTCCGGGGACACCCCCTTCATCGATGTCACGGCGCTGGACCTGGGCGGCGACGTCGTCTTCATCACCGATGCCGACGGCAACATCGTCGACGTCAACGACGCCTTCGTGCGAGTGACCGGGTACTCCAAGCGTGAGGCGATCGGTTCCAAGCCGAGCCTGCTGTCCTCCGGGTTCCAGGACGAGAGCTTCTACCAGCAGCTGTGGGACACGATCTCCTCCGGCCAGGTCTGGGAGGGCCAACTGGTGGACCGTCGGCGCGACGGGGCGCTGCGGACCCACCACGCCACGATCAGCCCGGTCCAGGACGAGTCGGGGAGGATCACCCACTACGTCGCGTTCGAGCGCGACGTGACCACCGAGCTCGGCCGGCACGGCGCCGTCGGATCCACCGGGCTGTTGCACACCGATCTCGCTGGGCGGTGCGTCTACGCCGATGCCCGCGCCGCATCTCTGATCGGCCGGCCCTCGACCGAACTGCTCGGTCCCGGGCTGCTCTCCGCCCTGGAGGAGAGCGACGCCGCGGAGCTACGCGAGGTCATCGGGATGGCGGCCGAGCTCGGCCGTGAGCACCGCCTCGACGCACGCACGGTCCACGGATCCTGGCTCCACCTCGAGGTAGCACCGCTGTCCGTGGCCTCGGGTGCGGTCATCGGTGCGGTCTGTGGCGTCGAAGACGTCAGCGAACAGCTGTCCGTGCACCGCGAGCTCGCGCGTCGGGACGCGTTCGTCGCGAGCGTGCTGGACGCCCTCCCCGACGCCGTGGCCATCATCGACCCCGATGGCAGCGTTGCGGCGGTGAACCACGCCTGGCTGACGGCCTCCGGACGCGCGAAGGAGGATCGGGTACTCGCCACCCGCGTCGGGGAGGACATCCGGGCGACGATCCGCACCGCGATCGACGACGGGGACGAGGACGCCCGTGTCCTGGCCGAGGACCTGCACCGCGTGCTCAAGGGGATGACGAGCGCACCGCAGCGTGGCTCGCGGTTCCAGGTGACGCCGCTGCGCACGGATGACGGAGGTGCCGTCCTGCGGAAGCTGCGCGGCTGATGGGCGTGCCGGTGGGTCATCCAGCGTCATCGTCTCCGAGTTCCTGCTCGTGCAGCTGCTGCTGCACCGATCGATCGGCCGTGCGAAGGCTGCGCTCGGAACCGGTGACGGCGAGCAGGAAGTCCTCGCGCGCGAGCGCCACCACCTCGACGTCGTCGTGGGCCCGGACGGTGGCGGTGCGGGGGACGTCGCGAAGCAGCGCGATCTCCCCGAAGCCCTGACCTCGGCCGAGCGTGGCGAGTTCCCGCCCACCCTTGACCACCTGGACGATCCCGGACATGACCACGTAGAACCGGTCTCCCGGCTCGCCCGCGGAGAGCACCACCTCGCCGGCACGGAAGCGATCCGGTGGGTGCAGCGCCTTGGCCAGCTGCTCCAGCTGGGGCTCCGTAAGGGCCGCGAACATGGGGACCTGACGCAGGAGCTCGAGCGCGGGGCCCGGCAGCACGGAGGTCCGGTCGAGCCGGCGGACCCGCGTCCACCCGGCCATCCCGAGGACCGGAAGCAGGACACCAGCCGCGAGGAACGCTCCCTGCGGCCCGAGCAGGGACACCAGTACCGGCACCAGGGCAGCACCGAGGGCCGTCCCCGCCATCAGCAGTGCTTCCTGCACCCCGAAGATGCGGGCCAGTACCCGCGGCGCGGTGTTGCGATGCAGCAGCGTGCGTGCCGTGACGTCGAAGAAGGCCTTGCCGATACCCGCCACCGCGAAGAAGGACAGCGCCGCGAGGTACGACGGGATGACCCCCGCCAGCGCGATGGGGATGCTGGTCACCAGGATGCCGGCGGCGAGGGCAGGAGCCAAGCGTCGGCTCCCGATCAAGAACACCGCGAGTCCGGCACCGACGAGCGCACCGACACCGAGTGCCGAGGTGATCAGCCCCGGGCCCGACGGACCGGTCCCGATGATGTCCAGGGCGAGCACGACCGCCAGGACGTCGAGCAGGCCGAGCACGATGATCTGGCCACCGACCATGGCGGTGAGGATGCCTGCGGCCGGATCACGGGTGACGGTACGGAGCCCCTCTATCGCGTCCGACCAGTAGGAGTGACGCTCATCACCCACCGACCACTGGAGCACCTCGAGTCGTCCCGTGATGAGCGCGCTCACGAGACCGGCGGAGGCCATGGCGACGAAGACCAGTCCGGGCCCGATGACCGCCAGCAGCACGCCGGAGATGGCCGGTCCGAGGAAGGCCGCCAGCCCCTCCGCGGCAGCCGACGCGGCGTTGCCGGCCGTCAGCTCATCCGGTGTGCGGGCGATCTCCGGGAGGAGAGCATGGTGCACCGGACGGGTCAGGGCCATCGCACAGGTGACCGTGGCACCGAGCAACGCGATGCCCCAGAACGGCAGGCTCAGGAGGAGCCCGGCTCCGGTGAGCAGCGCCGCCGTGCCCTGGAGCAGGTAGCTCAGCCGCAGCATCCTGGTGCGAGGAACACGATCGGAGAGCACGGATCCGAGCTGCGCCACGAGCGTGGCCGGGACCAGTTGCACCACCGCGATCACGCCGGCCGCCGTGGACCCACCCCGCTCGAACGCCCACACCAGCAGCGTGACCCAGAGCGCGAGTTCGCCGGTACGGAACAGGAGGAACGCGATCAGCATGCGACGGAGCGCTGGAGCGCGCATGGCCGCCCGAACGGTGGTCAGGGACCGCCAGCGGCCGACGGCCCCCTCGGTCTGCGCCGCAGGGTCAGATGCGTTGGTGATGTCGACGCCTGATGGTCGCGGTCTCACTGCTCGGGCCAGTGCGTTCTCACGCAACCTTCGGAAGCTACCAGCGTGTGAGGACACCCTGCCGTCCGACGACCTCGATGGCCGTCCGCACGTCGGACGTCACAGCCAGCCGCTGCGGCGGAACAGGCGGTAGAGCGTGGTGCAGGCGCCCGCCATGACGATCAGCACCGCGAAATAGCCGTAGGGCAGCTCCAGCTCGGGCATGTTGGAGAAGTTCATGCCGTAGATGCCGGCCAGCGCGGTCGGGACCGCGGCGATGGCCACCCAGGCCGAGATCCGGCGCATGTCCTCGTTCTGACGGATCGCGATCTGGGCCAGGTTCGCGTTCAGCGCGCTGTTGAGCAGCTCGTCCAACGTGATGATGTGTTCCGTGGCGCGGACCGCGTGATCGTGGACGTCCCGGAAGTACTCGTGGAGTTCGTGCCCGCGGTTGAAGGTGGAGCGCCAGAGATCGTGGAGGGCATCCGGCAGCGGGGCCACCGCCTTGCGGAAGGTCAGAACCTCGCGTTTGAGCCGGTAGACCCGCTCCGCATGGTTCTCACGATCGGGGGTGAACACCGCCTGCTCGATCTCCTCGATGTCGTTGTCGAGCCCGGCAAGCACGGCCGCGTAGCCATCCACGACCTGGTCGGCCACGGCGTGCAGCACCGCACCGGGCCCCTGATCGAGCAGTTCGGGGTCCCCCTCGAGCTGGCGACGCACCGTGCTGAGCGCGGTGTACTCCCCGTGTCGCACGGTGATCACGAAATGCGCACCGATGAAGAGCATGATCTCGCCGACGTCGACGACCTCGTCGCGGTCGACGTAGCTGGCCGTCTTCAACACGACGAACAGGCTGTCGTCGTAGGTCTCGACCTTCGGGCGCTGGTGGGCGTGGATGGCATCCTCCACGGCGAGGGGATGCAGATCGAACGCTTCGCGGACCTCGGTGAACTCCTGGTCGGTCGGCTCGTGTAACCCGACCCAGACGAAACCGGACTCCACGGCTCGAGCCCGCTCGAGGTCTTCCCCGGCGGTGGCTCCGTCGTCTTCACGGCGCCCGGCGATGTAGAGGGCTCGATCGACGATCACCGCGCTCCCTTCGGTCCCGGCGGCAGGCAGGAGGTCGTCCTCACCATGACGCTAACCGAGGAGAGGCTCCCCACGGTGGCAAGCATCGTCCACGTCGATGACGCCCGGTCTTGCCGAGCAACTCGGGCCACCTCTCGCTAG
>JBBDSW010000144.1:0-4209 GCA_040904745.1 Nitriliruptoraceae bacterium | reverse complement strand
GACGTGCGGTCGCGCAGAGCGGGCCAGGCCGGTGACGGTGCCATGACCACCGCCTACCTGGCCGCCGAGGGCTACGAGCAGGAGCTCGACGAGGAGCTCGCCCGAGCCGGCGCCGCCGTGGGCCTCCATCACGGTCGGCTCCGGATCAGCGAGAGCCCGCCCGTTCACGCCGCCTGGGCGGCCAACATCTGGTGGGACGCGGAGCGGATCGCGGTGGTCTCCATCGGCCACGCCGCGAAGGAACTCCGACGCCGGCAACGCAACTGGACCTCCTACGCGCCCGAACACCGTGGACGGGCGCAGCTCATCGCAGACAAGCTCCCTCATGTGGCCGCACGGCCCCTCGAGCTCGGCGAGGCGGCACCGGATGCGCCGCTGGGTTCCTGGACGCTGCTGGAACGTGACCTGGTTCTCGCCGCTCCTGACTGCGCGAGCCCCTTCCCCAACGGCGAGCCGCGGTTCGTCGAGGACCGCGACGGACCGCCGAGCCGGGCGTACCTGAAGCTGTGGGAGACCTTCGCACGGTTGCGGCGCCAACCGGGACCGGGCGAGCGGTGCCTCGACCTGGGCGCGGCACCCGGTGGCTGGACGTGGCTGCTGGCCCGCACGGGCGCCGACGTCATCGCCATCGACCGGGCACCACCCGCTCCCGAGGTCGACCGGCTCGCGAACGTGCGCTGGCGGCAGGCTGATGCGTTCGGCCTCGACCCGGCCGAGACCGGCCACCTCGACTGGTGGTGCAGCGACATCATCGCCTACCCGGATCGGCTGCTCGAGCTGGTGACGCGGTGGCTCGACTCCGGCCGGGTCCAGAACCTCGTCTGTACGGTCAAGTTCCAGGGAGCGACCGATCACGAGGCAGCCTCCCGGTTCGCCGCCCTCCCCGGTGCGCAGCTCTTCCACCTGTCGCAGAACAAGCACGAGCTGACCTGCGTCGTCCTCGACGCCACCTGACCGAGCGCCGCCGGTGCCCGGGCTGCGCATCCCACAGGCGGAGGGCGCACATGGAAGTGCCATCGTCACGGCTACCGAGCGCGGAGAGGCTTGAGGCGGTTCTCCGGCTTCGGGGGGATCAGTGCGACCAGCAGGGCCGGAGTGGCCGTGACCAGCAGTGCCGCATCGCTCCCGACGCGGGTGGCCAGGAGGCCGAACAGGCTCGGTCCGACGATGAACCCGGTCGCGATGAACACGATGGCCAGGGTGAAGCCGGTGGTGGGGCGATCCCGATAGACGTGCTGGCTCCACATCACCAGGAGGGCGAACCCGGTCGTGAAGCCCACCCCGAACAGGCCAGCTGACCCGAGGGCGGCGATCATCGAGCCGGGTGTGATGACCAGCAAGAGGAACGATCCGCTGATCAGGACCAGCATCACCGCCAACGGTCTGCGTACGCCATGCCGGTTGGCGATGCTGCCCCCGAAGGCGCCCACCGCAGCGCCCGCGATCCCCAGGGTCGCCCACATCGCCGGACCGATCCAACCGGCGAGGCCGGCGTCCTGGACGGTGACCGGTGCGTACGCGAAGTAGGCACCACAGGTGATCGATATCCCGAGTGCGACGACCAACATCCGCAGCGAGCGGGGATTGAGGAACCACCCCAGCCGGGGCCGCCTGTAGCCGGAGACCCGACCCGCCGTGTCTGGTGCCAGCACCCTCCAAGCCACCGCGGACGCGACCAGCCCGATCGCCGCGAACCCCCACCACACGGCTCGCCATCGGTCCCCGGCCACCAGCACGAGCCCACTGGCGACGACCAGGCCGACCGGAGAGCCCGCGTTGACCAGCGAGAGCGCACGGCGGGTCTGTTCCGTTGGGACCTTGTAGGCGACCGCATCCGAGAACGGCGCCCACGCCCCGCCTGCGCTCGTGCCTGCCGCGATCACCCCCACGGCCAGCAGGGCCGGACCAGGTGCAGACGCGATCGTGGCCGCGCCGACCGCCAACAGCAGACATCCGGACACCACCGGCAGGCGAGGCCCGAACCGGGCCGTGAGGACGCCGGTGGCCACGGTGGCGACCAGGTAGCCAGCCTGCGCCGCGCTGGCATAGAAGCCCAGCACGTCCAGCGACAGGCCGAACTCCTCCCGGAACCTCGGCACGAACAGCCCGAACGCCTGCCGGCCGAGGGCGTAGGTCGCTATCAGCGCCAGGAGACCCGCAAGGCCCACACGGGAACCCTCGCTGAAGCGCACGACGACCCTTCCACCGCGTCCGGATGGTGCAGAGGAAGCCCATCCTCCTTCGCCACCGAACCGGCTCGCAACCACGACGGGGACCTCCCGGCCACCGACGATCGGTTCACGGCGACCGGGAACGCCCCCGACATCGGTCGGGGAGGCTTCGTTGATCTCGACGTCCAGGGACCGCTGGACCGGCCTACGACGAAGTGGGCGAGGGAGGACTTGCTTCGCCATCCGTGGAGCGGTTCCCACGTTCGTGCGTGGCACGCATGTGGCGCTCCTTCTGATCGGTTCCAGCGCACGCCGAGATCCGGCGATCTAGGCGTTCCATCCGAACATAGCGAGCAGCGGTGACAGCGCGCTCTCGACGGTGATCGTGCTCCCGCCGGGCAGTCCCGCGGTGCGATCATCGGCCCGGGACCGCGACGTCTGGGCGGACTGGCAGGTCATGCGTGAGGCGGTCCCGGCGGCTCAGCTCCAGAGACGGTCGACCGGGAACACGTAGATGCGGTCGTCCGGGCTGTAGGACCGCTCACCCGTGTACAGGGCCGCGCCGGCGACGAACCGCTCGCCAAGCTTGTTGCGGAGCTGCTGCAGGCCGGTCAGGTCGTCGCCACGTACCCGCGATCCTGCCTTGACCTCGATCGCCGCGACCCTGCCGTCGTCGCCCTCGATGACGAGATCCACCTCGACTCCGTCGCGCGTGCGCCAGTGACCGACCAGCGGGATGTCATCGAGCCAGGACAGCTGCTTGCGGCACTCTGCGACGACGAAGGTCTCCAGCAGGCGGCCGAACTGCTGCAGGCTGCTCGCATCGCGCCCTGCGAGCTTGGACAGGCTGACGCGCAGCAGCCTCGCGGCAAGGCCCGAGTCCACGACGTGGATCTTCGGCGAAACGGCGGTACGTGAGGTGAGGGTTGTTCCCCACGCGGGGAGCTGATGTACGAGGAACACCGCCTCGAGCAGCCGGGTGTAGTCGGTGGCAGTGTGGTGAGCGAGACCGAGGTCCTGCGCGACCGCGTTGATGTTGATCACCTGAGCGGTCTGTCCGGCCAGGCGTGCGAGCAGCGCCGGCAGTTTGTCGCGCTTGCGGAGTGTGTCGAGCTCGGCGATGTCGCGTTCGAGGCTGAGCTTGACGTAGTTATCGAACCAGCGGCTGCGGGAGCGTTCGCTTCGGCCCAGGGCAAGCGGGAACCCGCCGGCGCAGACACGTCTGATGTACTCCTCGCGCGTGGTGGTAGACACCTCGCGCGTGACCAACGAATTGGGCTCGTTGAGCAGCAACTGGACGAACTGCTCTGTGCGGCCGTCGATCTCTCCCTGAGCGAGCGGGAGCACGTCCACCACATGCAGCCGACCCGTGAGAGCCTGGGCCGCCTTGGGCAGTGCATCGTGACGGGTCGAGCCCGTCAGCAGGAAGCGCCCAGCGGAACCGTCACGGTTGAGCTCGGACTTGATCGCGTCAAGCAGCTCGGGGACGTGCTGATACTCGTCTATGCACACCGGCGGATCGCCGCCGACGAACAGGGCGGGATCACCCCTGGCGGCATCGCGTGTGGCGAGATCGTCGAGGTCGACAACCTCCGCCCCCAGCTTCTCGGCGATGTGCAGTAACAGCGTGGTCTTGCCAACGGAGCGCGGCCCCTGCACGAGCACGACCGGCTCATCCTGCATCAGCGTCAGGACGACGTCGGTGATGTGACGGGGGACCATGCCTTCCACAGTGCGGCCTTTCGCTCTCAGGCCAGCTCTCTACTGCAAATCTGGATGGCAGTTTACTGCAACTTTGACCGGCCTCGCACTAAAACCTTGGAGCACCAGCGCACCCACTCCCCGGCCCGCAAGGCCTGCCTTCGGGCACCTCGTCATTCCGCCTGGTGCGGTGTCACGATGGTGTCACGGGGCCGCAAGGGGGCGTGGCTCCGCGACCGACCGCTGCGCTCCGCCGCGATCGCGGCCGGCACCGTGTCACCGCTGGCTGCGGATCTGAGATGGCCACGCAGCGACCTCTGCCCTCAGCCGCTCGTAC
>JBBDSW010000143.1:1889-25226 GCA_040904745.1 Nitriliruptoraceae bacterium | reverse complement strand
ACCGGCTCCTGTCGCAGAACCCGTTCGCCCTGCTCGTCGGCATGCTGCTCGACCAACAGATCGCGATGGAGGTCGCCTTCGTCGGACCGCAGCGGATCGCGGACCGCCTCGATGGGCCGATGACCCCAGCGACGGTCGCCGGCACCGATCCGGAGCTCCTCGAGGAGCTGTTCCGCACGAAGCCGGCGGTCCACCGCTACCCCGGATCCATGGCCAAACGGGTCCACGGGCTCGCGACCCACCTCATCGAGCACTACGACGGCGACGCCGCGGCGGTGTGGGAGGGGGCAGACGACGGTGCCGACCTGCTGCGGCGTCTGAAGGCGCTCCCCGGCTACGGCGAGCAGAAGGCGCGGATCCTCACCGCGCTCCTCGGTAAGCAGCTCAAAGTGGCCCCTCCAGGGTGGGAGAAGGCTGCCGGAGAGTACGCGGAGGAGGGGTACCGCTCGATCGCCGACGTGGTGGATCAGGACACCCTCCAGCGGGTCAGGGAGTCCAAGCAGGCCGCGAAGGCGGCGGCCAAGGCGGCCAAGGAGTGACCGGCCTGTTCAGGGGTGTGCCGGAGTGCCCGGGGGCCCGGGCCCGGCAACCGGTCACTCGGGGACGACCGTCAGCGAGAACAGCACGAGGGTCGCGAGGCCCATCGCCAGGATGCCCGCGGGCGGCCAACCCCAACCGCGGCTGTACGGCCACACCGGCATCACCGCGACGACGAGCAGCGCCAGCAGCACGGTCGGGACGAGCTGGATCACCTCGACACCTCTCCTCCGGTGCAGTACGGAAGCTCCGAGCATGAGCGCCGCGACGGGCTGAGCAGCACGCTACCGGTGACCTCGTCGACCGGTCGCTCAGCCCTGGGCGCGTACGGCGGCGTCCGCCTGTCGAGCGGCGATGAGGACCGGGTCCCAGACGGGGCTGAACGGCGGGGCGTACGACAGGTCGACGTTCAACAGGTCGTCCACCGACATCTCGTTCCACAGCGCGGTGGCGAACACGTCGATCCGTTTCGCGGCACCCTCCTGACCGACGATCTGGGCGCCGAGGAGCCGCCCGGTCCGCCGCTCGGCGATGACCTTGATCGCCAGCGGGCGGGCCTGCGGGTAGTAGTGGGCACGCGTGGTCCCCTCGATCGAGGCGGTCACCGGCTCGAACCCCACCTCCCGGGCGGCCGCCTCCCCGAGCCCGGTTCGGCCGATCTCCAGGTCGCAGACCTTGGTGACGGCCGTACCGAGCACCCCGGGGAAGGCGCCGTAGTCGCCGCCCAGGTTCAGCCCGGCGATGCGCCCCTGCTTGTTCGCGATCGTGCCGAGCGCGATCGACACCGGTCTGCGCGAGACGCGGTGGTAGGTCTCGGCGCAGTCGCCGGCCGCCCACACCCCGTCGACCGGGGTCCGTTGGCGCCGATCGGTGACGATGCCGCGCGAGGGCCCGGTGGGCACCCCCGCGTCACGCGCGAGGTCGCTGAACGGCCGCGTCCCCGTGCCGAGCACGGCGATGTCGGCCGGCACGGTCCCGTCCTCGGTCACGACGGCGGTGACCCAGCCGTCCTCGCCGGTCTCGATGCCCTCGACCGCGACGCCGAGGTGGAGGTGCATGCCCATCCGCCGCATCGCATCGGCGACCCGGTCGCCGAGCTCCGGGTCGATCGTCGCCATCGGCTGCTCAGCCATCTCGACGACGTGGACCTCGAGACCGCGCAGCAGCATCGCCTCGGCCATCTCGATCCCGATGTAGCCGGCACCGATCACCACGGCACGCTGCGGGTCGCGAGCGCTGAGCGCGTCGAGCACACGCTGCCCGTGATCGAGGGTCTGCACCCCGAACACCCCGTCGGCATCGATTCCCGGGATCGGTGGGCGCAAGGGTGTCGCACCGGTGGCGATCAACAGCTGGTCGTAGTCGTGCTTGGCCTCGGTCCCGGCATCGAGATCGCGAACGGTCACGGTGCGTTCCGTGGTGTCGATCGCGACGACCTCGTGGCCGATCCGGACGTCGATGTCCTGTTTCTCCCGGAACACCTCGGGCCGGCGCGCGACGAGCTCGTCGCCGTCCTCGACGAGTCCGGCGATCCAGTACGGGATGCCACAGGCGGCGTACGACGTGAAGCGTCCCCGCTCGAAGGCGAGGATCTCCAGCTCCTGTCGACCACGCAGGCGTCGGGCCTGAGAGGCCGCTGACATCCCCGCGGCGTCCCCGCCGATGACGATCAGACGCTCGGTCACGCTGCCCTCCTGGGTCCACCACGCGGCATGGTGGCCACCGTGACGACGAGCCTAACGACGACCCGCACGTCGACAGGAACGCGCGAGGCCACGCCGAACAGCGGACGGACTGGATCCGGCCCATGGACCCGGGTCACTCCTTGCCGATCACGACGCGGGGAGGACGAACGTGGCGCTGTCTCCGGAGGTGGTCTCCACCACGGCCAGATCGGTGAGCTCGTCGGCATCGTCGGGCAACGTCCAGGTGAACCGCACCGCGGTGTCCGGTGGGACGACGGTGCCGATCCGACGGCCCTGGTCGGGATGCGCCATACCGGCATCGGCTGCATCGTCGTTACCGGCGCCGGGGATGGTGGACTCGACGTGGTCGACGTCGGAGGCCGGGACGAGGAGGAACTCCGCAGCACGGTCCGAGTGCAGCTCGAAGGTCAGCTTCTCACCGGGCTCGGCGACGATCTCCTCCATGGAGAGCCCTTGGCTCAGATCGATCTCGACCGGGCGTCCGGGAAGCAGGCTGCGCTGGAACTCGAAACCGGCGAGCACGACCAGGCCGACGAGCCCGACGAAGGCGAGGCGCAGGCCCCACTGCTCGGCACGCTCCTTGGGCGTCGGCGTCGCGGCACGCAGACCCCGGAACTGGCGGAGCCGGAGCGAGTTCGTGACCACGAAGACGCTGGAGAACCCCATCGCGAAGGCGGCGACCATGGGGTTCAGGAACCCCGCAGCGGCCAACGGGATCGCCGCGGTGTTGTAGCCGAAGGCCCACACGAGGTTGCCGCGGATCGTGCGCAGGGTGCGGCGCGACAGCGCAACGGCATCGGCGGCGGCACGCAGGTCACCGGAGACCAGGGTCACCTCGCCGGCCTCGATGGCCACGTCGGTGCCGGTGCCCATCGCGATCCCGAGATCGGAGCGAGCCAGGGCGGGGGCGTCGTTGACACCGTCGCCCACCATCGCGACGAGGTGTCCATCCTCCTGCAGCTCACGGACGACGCGTTCCTTGTCCTGTGGGAGCACCTCGGCGATCACCCGGTCGATGCCGACGTCCGCGGCGACCGCCTCGGCGGTCGTGCGGTTGTCACCGGTGAGCAGCACGGTCGTGAGCCCGAGCTGCTGGAGGGCCGCCACCGCCTCGCGGGACGTGTCCTTGATCTGATCGGCCACCGCGAGGACCGCCTCGGCCCGGCCATCACGGCCGGCGAGGACCGCGGTCCACCCGCTGCGCTCGCCGGCGGTACGCCGTTCCTCGAGGTGGGCGGGAACCTCCCACCCGCGTTCGGCGAAGAGGCTCGCACGGCCGACCAGTACCGGCCGGTCGGCCACCTCGCCGGTGACACCCAGGCCCGGCAGCGACGAGAACCCCTCGACGCTCGGCAGGGGCTCCCTCGATCCGACCCGCTCGAGGAGGCCAGAGGCGATCGCGCGGGCGATCGGGTGCTCGGACGCGTCCTCCACCGCAGCGACGGCACGCAGCAGGTCGTCCTCGTCGGTGACGCCCTCGGCGACATCGACACCCGCCAGCGTCATGCGGCCCTCGGTCACCGTCCCGGTCTTGTCGAGCAGGACGGTGTCGACGGTGCGCGTGGACTCGAGCACCTCGGCGCCCTTGATGAGCACCCCGAGCGAGGCGCCCCGACCGGTGCCGACCATGATGGCGGTCGGGGTCGCCAGGCCGAGCGCGCACGGGCAGGCGATCACGAGCACGGCCACGGCGCGGGTGATCGCATCGGAGACGGCGAGGTCCTGCCACAACCAGAACCCGAAGGTGGCGGCAGCGATGACCAGGACGATCGGCACGAACACCGCGGCGACCCGGTCGACCAGCGCCTCGATCGGTGCCTTGCCGCCCTGCGCCTGGGCCACCAGGTCGACGATCTGGGCGAGCAGGGTCTGCCGACCGACGGCGGTGAGCTCCACGACCAGCCGCCCGGAGGCGTTGACCGTGCCACCGACGACCTCGTCTCCGACGCTGACCTCGACCGGCACCGGTTCACCGGTGATCATCGAGGTGTCGACCGCGGAGGCACCGCTGACCACCCGCCCATCGCTCGGAACCCGCTCACCCGGGCGCACGATGACCCGCATGCCGACGGCCAGGTCCTCGACCGCGACCTCCGTGCCGTCCTCCAGAGTCGCCGTCTTGGCGCCGAGTTCGAGGAGGCGCTTGATCGCCTGCGAGGAACGTCCCTTGGCGCGGTGCTCGAACACCCGACCGAGGATGATGGCGGTGATGATGGCGGCCGCGGTCTCGAAGTAGACCTCCGGCAGGCCGGCCACGTTCAGCCGCATCCCCTCGTGGAACGTCCCGGCACCGAGGAACAGCAGGGCGACGACGGACCAGAGGTAGGCCACGGAGGTCCCGAGCGAGACCAGCGTGTCCATGGTGACCTGGCCGTGACGCAGGTTGGTGGCGGCGTTGCGGTGGAACTCGCGTCCGCTGTAGAGCACGACCGGTGTTGCCAGGGCCCACACGACCCACTGCCACCCTGGGAACATCAGACCCGGAACCATCGAGATGAGCACCGCGGGGACCGTGAAGATCGTCGCGATGGTCAGGTCACGACGCAGCCGTAGGCGCCGGCGTTCGTGGGCAGCGTCGTCGTCGGGCACCTCGGGGACGCCGTAGCCGACCTTCTGGATCGCCGCCTTGAGCTCGTCGGGCACGACCTTGGAGGGGTCGTAGGTGACCGCGGCCCGGTGGGTGGCGAAGTTGACGTTGGCCTCGTCGACGCCGTCGAGCTTGTTGAGCGCCCGGGACACCCGGTTCGAGCAGGCCGCGCAGGTCATCCCCTCGACGGGCAGGATCAGCCGGATCTCGTTCTGAGCCGCTGGGGACTCGGTGTCGTGGGTGACGTCGGTTGGCACGCGAACCTCGGTTCAGTCAGTGAGCTACGGATGCGGCGCATCGTGCAGGGTAACGATACCCCCCAGGGGTAGCGAACGGGTCCCTGATCCGCCACCGCCGTGCACGGCCGGCGGCTCAACCGATGCGGTGCAGTTCCGAGACGAGATGGTGGGTCTCGGACACCTCGGCGTAGGCCATCCAGAGCTCGGTGACGAGGACGTCGGCCTCGAGGTGGAACGTCCGGCGCACGTGGCGGACCGGCTTCGCCGTCGCCGCGATACCGAGCGCCGTGCTCGTGACGGCGAGGTGGATGCCACCGTCCACGCCGTCTCCCGCCGTGAGCGAGCCCTCCTGCAGTTCGGTGATACCGAAGGTGTGGGCGAGCGTGAACTCGACGCGACCACTGCCGGCCGGACGCAGGTACCCGGACTCCCCATGCATCGGCCGCGCGGTGTCAGGGTCCCAGGTGCGCTGGGTGTAGGCGAGGACCGGCCCGCCGTTGTAGGCGAACGAGACGCGCTCGCGATAGGTGAACGGGTCGATCGTCGGATAGTGACCGCGGCCGTCGCCCTCGAAGACCCCGATCAGCGGTCCGAGCGGGGCCAGGACGGGGTGCAGGGACGGGCTGTCCATCGTGGATCTCCGGGGCGGTCTGCGCAGGGTCGCGGTCAGGGTGCGTCGCGTGTCTCGAGCAGGTCGACCACGAACACGATCGTCTCATCCGGAGGGATCACCTCGCCAGCACCGCGATCACCGTACGCAAGGTCCGGCGGGATCGTGATCACGCGGCGGCCGCCGACCTGCATGCCCTCCAGACCCTGCTCCCAGCCGGTGATCACCTGCCCGGCGCCGAGCTGGAACTCGAACGGCTGCCCACGATCCCACGACGCATCGAACACGCCACCGTCGGACCAGCGCACCCCGACGTACTGCACGACGAGCACGTCTCCCTCGGCGGCAACTCGCCCGTCGCCGACCGCCAGGTCCTCGAGCTGGAGCTCCGACGGCGGCTGGCTGCCATCGCCCGGAACCAGGTCGGCCACCTCGGGGCGGCTCTCCAACTCCACCGCGGCGGCTTCCTCGGAGGCGGGCGTCTCGGCGTCCTCACCGCCGCCATCGGCGCAGGCGGCCGACAGGAGCACCAGCGCGCCCATCGCTGCGCCCGTCCACCACCTCGAGAAGCGCATCCATCCTCCTGTGACCGGTCCACACCGCACTGACGCGAGGTGTGGACGGTACCCCCAGCGGCCACCCGATAGCGTGCGGCAGATGCTGCTGTCCGTGGTGGGGATCGTGGCCGGGCTCGCGCTGCTGACCGCGGGCGCGGACCAGTTCGTCGTGGGCTCCACGCGGGTCGCCGCCCGGCTCAAGGTCTCGACCGTGGTCATCGGGGCGGTCGTCATCGGGTTCGGGACGAGTGCTCCCGAGCTCGTGGTCTCCGCGCTCGCCGGCATCCAGGGCTCGGCGGATCTGGCGGTCGGCAACATCGTGGGCTCCAACATCGCGAACATGACGCTCGTCCTCGGCGTGGCAGCGATGATCACCCCGGTCGGGGTGTCCTGGCCGATCCTTCGCCGGGAGGCCCCGCTCTCGCTCGGCTCCGTGGTGCTGTTCGCGGTGGTGCTGCGGAACGGGAACCTGTCGCTGCTGGACGGCGCCCTGTTGCTCGCGGCGCTGGTGGCAGCCCTGTGGATCGTGCTCCGGGCAGCCCGGGCAGCGATCCCGCCCGACGGGGAACGGGCGGGGGATCCGGCCGGGGATGCCGCGGTCCTCCCCGGAGCTGCGGAACTGGCCGAGCTGCTCCCCGACGAGGATCGGCCGTCGTTGCCCCGGGAGTCGACCCGGACGCTCGTCGGGCTCTTGGTGACCCTCGGTGCCGCACAGCTGTTGGTCACCTCCGCATCGGATGTGGCCCGCACCCTCGGTCTCAGCGAGGCGTTCATCGGGCTCACCGTCGTCGCGATCGGCACGTCGCTGCCTGAGCTCGCCGCCGCGGTCCAGGCAGCACGGCGGAAGGAAACGGACCTGCTGATCGGGAACCTGCTCGGCAGCAACCTGTTCAACAGCGGTGCCGTCGGGGCCATGGCAGCGTTCGCGGGGACCGGACAGACGCTGGGCGAGACGATCACCGGGTTCGGGGCACTGGTGATGGTGGTCGTGGTCACGGTCGCGACCGGGTTCATGTTGAGCGCCCGCAAGGTCGTGCGCTGGGAGGCGGCGCTCCTCCTCATCGCCTACCTGGGCTGCCTGCCGCTCCTGGCCCGGTGACCCCGGCCGTCCACCAGCGGCCCCCGGTCCGGTGCGGCGGATCAGCCGCCTGCCACCGCCGGGACGATCGAGACGGTGTCGTCCTCGGCCAGCTCCGTGTCCAGACCTTCCTGGAACCGCACGTCCTCGTCACGGACGAAGACGTTGACGAACCGGCGCAGCTCGCCGTCCTCGTCGAGCAGCCGGTCGGCGAAGCCCGGGTGGGCCTCCTCGAGTCCGGCCACCACGGCCCTCAGGTCGGACCCCGGCACGGTCACGGTCCGTTCACCGCCGCTCAGGTTGCGCAGGGGGGTGGGGATACGAACGGTCGGCATGATGCTGCTCCTCTTCGTTGCCGCGGAACGGGGACGGGTCGCCGCCGCTCAGCCGGCCAGCGCCGCTTCGAAGGCGTCCAGCGACGGCCCCACCCGGTGCGTCGGGTGCGCGCCGTCCGCGACCGCCTCGATCGTCTTGAGTCCGGCGCCGCTGATGATGGCCACGGTCCGTTCCCCCCGCTCGAGCAACCCCGCCTCGGCGAAGCGCACCAGGTTGGCGACCGTCACCCCGCCAGCCGTCTCGGCGAACAGCCCCTCGGTGGCCGCCAGCAGCCGGATGCCATCGACCACCTCGGCGTCACTCACGTGACCGATCGTGCCACCGGTGCGTCGTGCCACCGCGACCGCCTCGTCGCCATCGGCGGGGTCGCCGATCGCCAGGGACCGGGCGATCGTGTCCGGCTTCTGCGGCCGGACGCGTGCCCCATCGGCTTCGAAGGCCGTCGCGATCGGCGAACAGCCCGTCGCCTGGGCACCGCTCATCCGGGGGGTGTCCCCGTGGACGAGGCCGTAGGTGCGGGCACGGTCGAAGGCCGCGTCGATCCGGGTGAACATCGCACCCGAGGCCAGCGGGGCCACGACGTGGTCGGGGTAGCGCCAGCCGAGTTGCTCGATGAGCTCGTAGCCGATCGTGGTGGAACCTTCGGCGTAGAACGGCCGGAGGTTCACGTTGACGAACCCCCACCCGTGCGAATCCGCCACCTCGGCCGCCAGGCGGTTGACGGCGTCGTAGTTGCCGTCGACCGCGACGACGTTGCCGCCGTAGATGGCGGATCCGACGACCTTGCCCGACTCGAGGTCGTGCGGGATGAACACGTAGGAGTCCATACCGGTCGCCGCCGCGTGCGCAGCGACGGCGTTGGCGAGGTTGCCCGTGGACGCGCAGGCGATCGTCTCCAGCCCGAACGCACGAGCCGCGGACAGGGCGACGGTCACGACCCGGTCCTTGAACGAGCCGGTCGGGTTCCGCGTGTCGTCCTTCAGCCACAGTTCGTCGAGCCCGAGGTGGGCAGCCAGCCGTGGGGCCGGCCGCAGTGGCGTGAAACCGGTCGCCAGATCGACACGGGTCCGGTCGTCGGCGCTGAGCACGGGCAGGAGGTCGCCGTAGCGCCACAGGGAGTGGGGACCGGCGGCGATGCGCTCCCGTGACACACGCACGGCGATGCGTTCGGTGTCGTAGACGACCTCGAGGGGCCCGAGGCACTGCATGCACACGTGGGTGGGTGCCACCTCCTGGGTCGCGCCGCAGGACCGGCAGGCGAGTTCCACCACGTTGGTGTCGAGGTGGTGGGTGCCGGAGGTGGGAGGACCGGACGCGGTCGTCGTGGGACCGGGTCTGGCCGGGGAGGGCGCGCTGGTGGTCACGGAGGGGCTCCTGTCCTCATCGTCACGGCCGGCGTCCGGGGCTCCGGAACGAGGAACGGCCTCCCGTCGGGAGGCCGTGAGCGATGGAGGTAGACAGGTGTGTGCCTACGCTCATCGACCACGCCGTCTCCGACGGATCCGGGTTTGGCACCTTCCCTCCACCTCGCGCGGGCGACCCGATCCGGGAGACCGGGGACACTCGTGCGCTGCGGCGGGGGTTGCCGAGGTTTCGACGGGCCCGAGCCCTCCACCTCTCTGGATGAGCAACCAGTGCTCGAAGCTTGCCACCCCGCTCGCCCGAGTGCCAATCGGATCCCGCCGAGCGGGCACCCTGCAGGGTGAACCATCTCCCTGCTCCCCAGCCCAGGACCCCGCACCGTGGCCACCTCCCGACCACACGACGATCCCCGAGGCAGCGCGGGCGACGGTGCCGGTGATCTCCTCACCCCGCCCGGCACACCGGGGGGACGTGAGCGCCCGGCCCCGGGCCCGCCGGTGATCCCGCATACCCGCTACGACCCCGCGGAGTTGGCCGCACGGGCCCATGCGGCGGGGAAGACGGTCAGCGTCATCATCCCCGCCCGGGACGAGGAGTCGACGGTCGCCGACGTCGTCTCGACCCTGAAGGGCGAGCTGATGGACCGGGTCGGCCTGGTCGATGAGCTCCTGGTGGTCGACGCTGGCTCGCGTGATCGAACCGCGGAGCGGGCTCGTGCTGCGGGCGCACGCGTCGTCCGTCAGGCGGACGTCCTCTCCCACCTCGGCACCGCCCCTGGGAAGGGCGAGGCGATGTGGAAGGGGCTGGCGGCCGCGCGCGGTGACCTGCTCGTCTACGTGGACGCCGACCTGACCGACGCCCGGCCACACTTCGTGACGGGGCTCCTCGGCCCGCTCCTGCACGACGAACGGATCCGCTTCACCAAGGCCGTCTACGACCGACCGCTCGGCCTCGGCGAGACCGATGAGCCCAGCGGCGGCGGCCGGGTGACCGAACTGCTCGCCCGACCGATCCTGGCCACGCTGTTCCCGGCGCTGGCCGGGATCGTGCAGCCGCTCGCTGGCGAGATCGCGGCGCGGCGGGACCTGTTGGCCTCGGTGCCGTTCGTCCGGGGCTACGGGGTGGAGATCGCGATGCTGATCGACATCGAGGCGCGCGCCGGCATCGGGTCGATCGCCCAGGTCGATCTGGGACGACGTAGCCATGCCCACCAACCGCTGCCGGCGCTCAGCCGGATGTCGACGGAGCTCCTGCAGGTGGCGCTGGCTCGTCGGGCCGTCCTGGACGGTCGGGCCTCGGGTGCACCAGCGGCCGACGGGACGAGCGGTGTGCTGCTGTGGCAGCCGCACCGCACGGATGACGGATCGATCGCCATGCGGCCCACCTGGGTCGCAGCCAGTGAGCGACCACCGTTGCGCGACGTGCGGTGACGATCGGCGTTCCTGGCCCCCAGGCCTCCTCATGACGGGCCCATGCGCGGTAAGGTCACGGTGCGTGGTCTCCAACGCCGCACCGTGAAGAGGTTCGCGGTCACCGGCCGGTTGGCGCCAGAGCCAGGAGGGGAGCCATGGCTACCGAACGGTCGAAGGTCCTCGTCGTCGACGACGAGCCCGACGTCCTCCTGCTCTGTCGCGTCAACCTCGAGTTCGAGGGGTACGAGGTCGTCGAGGCCACCGATGGTGAAGAAGCCATGGAGATGGTCCGCTCCGCGTCGCCGGATGTCGTCCTCCTCGACGTGATGATGCCCAAGATGGACGGGTGGCAGGTCCTGAGCGCGATCAAGGACGATGACGAGTTGCGCGACATCCCGGTGGTCATGCTGACCGCCAAGGTCCAGGATCAGGACCAGATCCGCGGATGGTCGCAGGGCGCTGCCGACTACATCACCAAGCCCTTCTCGCCGCTGGCGCTCTCCCAGGTGCTTCAGGACGTGCTGGCGACCGATCCCGAGGAGGAGGAACGGCGCCGACGCATGATCCTCGAGAAGCTGCAGCTGCTGCACAACAGCTGACGTCGCCACCCGGGCGCCTCCGAGCGCCGTCGGGCAGGGCTGCAGCCTCAGCCGCGGTCCGCACCCACCACGACGTGGACCATCACGCTCTCCGAGAGGTTTCCCGGCTGCTCGCGGATCTCCGCGGCGCCGATCTCCGCGGCGACCTGCCGAGCCGCCTCCTCGTGCCCCGCCGTCCAGAGGACGGTCGTGACGTCGTAGGCCAGGGCGGGGTTCTGCGCGATGATGCGGTAGCCGGCCTCGGAGAGCGCCGCGGCGACGGCATCGGCCGCAGCACCACCGTCTCCGCCGTAGCCGTCCAGGACCTGCACGCTGACGTCCTCCGGCGGGATGACGGAGGTCTCGTCCTCTGCCCCGTCCTCACCCTCGGCGCCTTCGGCTTCCTCGGACTCGTCGGCATCGGGATCCGGTTCCGCCCCCTCCTCGCCCTGGGCGCCGTCCTCGGTTCCCTCCGTCGCTGCGTCCGGGTCGTCACCCTCGGCCTCGGAGGTGGCATCCTCCTGCCCATCCTCGGACCCGTCCGACCCGGGATCCTCGCCGGCGGTCGCGTCGTCGTCCGTGCCGCCGGGCTCGTCCTCCCCGCCCGACCCCGCGTCCCCGTCGTCATCGGACGCGGCCACGCGGTCGCCGTCCGCCGCACCTCCCTCCTCGCCGCCGGCATCGTCCCCGAAGGCTCCGATGCCGAGGAAGAGCCCCGCGGATGCGGCGATCACGAGCGCGCCGACGCCGAGCGCCCGCCCTACCAGGAGCAGCAGTCCCGGCTCCCCGCCGGCGTCAGCGTCGCTGGCAGCCACGCTCGCTCACCTCGCGTCCGCGCCCACGCGCCTGGCCGCACGCTGACGCTGGCGCTGCGCACGGAGGCGCCGGAGCCGCTTGACCAGCATGGGGTCGTAGGCAACGGCGGCCTCGTCGTCGATGATGCGGTTCAGGAGTTGGTAGTACCGGGTCGGTGACAGATCGAACCGCTCCCGGACCGCCTGCTCCTTGTTCCCGGCGTGCTTCCACCACTCACGCTCGAACGTGAGGATCTCCGCATCGCGTGCGCTGAACGCGGTGGTCTCGACTGCCGACATCGACGTCCTCCTGGCTCGGCGTCGATACTCGCAGACGAACGACATCGGTGCAACTACACCCACGTGACCGCGCGGCCAGGCGTGACCGCGCGATCAGGCGCAGCCGCCTAGCATCGGCGCTCACGCCGAGGTAGCTCAGTCCGGCAGAGCAGCCGCCTTGTAAGCGGCAGGTCAGGGGTTCGAATCCCCTCCTCGGCTCCGATGGCGGTGTCTCGAGACTTCGATGGCAAGCCTCGACGGTGCGCGCAGCCGCCGCCCGTCGATCCGACGGCTCCGCCTCGCGACGGGTCGTTCGATGGAAGGGATCGACGTCCAGAGCGTCGGATCCTTCCACCGAACGTCTGCGGAGCGGCCCACCCCCGCCCAGCTCAGCCTTCGAAGGTCCCCGCGGAGGCCCGCAGGTCGGCGATGACCGCGAGGTTGGACACGCCGTTCTCGGGCGGGGTCGCGAGCGGCTCCGCGTCCAGCACGCTCCGCGCGAAGGCATCACCCTCGAGCCCGTAGTGGTCGGCTGCCGGGATCTCGATGACGTCTGGATCCTGGTCCGGCCACCCGGGGGTGATCAGCAGTCGCGTGGGTCGGTCCGGTGGCACGTTGAACGGCAGCTCGACGGTCAGATGCGCCTTCGTTCCCGTGATGTGCACGCGCTGGTCCGGCGCCGACTGGGTCGAACAGGTGAACGTGGCGTGCCGGTCGCCCGGGAACTCGAGCAGGCCCGAGGCGTGGGTGTCCGTTCCGAACTCCGGGTCGATCCGCACCAGACCCTCGGTCCGGACGGGTTCATCGTCGAAGACCATCCGCGAGACGTCGATGCAGTAGCAGCCGATGTCCATCAGCCCGCCCCCACCGAACGCGACCGTGTTGCGGATGTCGTCGGGGTCGCGGTTGTCGTAGGAGAACATGCTCTGCACGGTGTGGACATCGCCGAGCTGCCCCGAGGCGACGAGCTCACGTACCCGCACCCACTGGGGGTGCAGGCGGTACATGAAGGCCTCCATCAGGACGACGCCGGCCTGGCGACACACCTCGATCATCTGCTGGGCCTCGTTGACGTCCAGCGCGAGGGGCTTCTCGCACAGCACGTGCTTGCCGGCCTCGGCCGCCGCCTGGGTCCAGCGCGCATGCAGATGGTTGGGAAGCGGGTTGTAGACCGCATCCACCTCCGGGTCGGCGAGGAGCGCCTCGTAGCTGCCGTGCGCCCGTCCGATCCCGAGCTGCTCGGCCGTCGCGCGCGCCCGGGACTCGTCGCGGGAGGCGATCGCGACGACCTCGCAACGCTCACTGCCCTGCAGTCCCGGGATCACGTGTTCGACCCCGATCGTGGCGGTCGAGAGGATCCCCATCCGTAGCCGTTGCACCGTCGCCCTCCGCGCCCTCATGGTCCGGCACCACCCTGCGATGGCCGCCTGTGAGGTGAACCTAGGCGAGCGCGTGCGGGTCGCGCGAGGGCGGAACCGACGACCGGGCGCTAGGAGGGCGTCGAACCTCGCTCGTGTGCCAAGTGGCGCTCGTGCCACTCGAGGACGACCTCGAAGCGTTCGACGCGATGCCGCGGTGTGCCCGAGCGCGACAACTCGTGCCCCTCATCGGGGAAGCGGACCATCTCGGTCGGGGTGCCGGCGCGCTTCAGCGCCGTGAACAGCTGCTCCCCCTGCTCCACGGGACAGCGCCAGTCGTGTTCGCTGTGCAACACCAGCGTCGGCGTGGTGATCCGGTGTGCCGTGGTGGCGGGGCTGGCAGCGCGGTGGACCTCCGCGCCATCGTCGAGCGAGCGGCCGAGGAACATCCGGTCGAAGTACGGTCCGATGTCGGAGGTCCCGGCGAAGGACTCCCACTGCAACAGTCCCCGCTCCACGATGGCTGAGCCGTACCGGTCGGTGCGAGCGAGCAAGCGGGCGGTGGCGTAGCCCCCGTAGGAACCGCCCATGATCCCGACACGCTCCGGGTCGGCCTGGGGGAACCTCTCACAGGTGGCGTCGACGACGGCCTCGAGGTCGAGCGTGTCGACGCTGTCCTCCTCCCCCCAGGCCCCGACGACCGCGCGTGCCCACTCGGTGCCCCGTCCCGACGACCCCCTCGGGTTGGTCCCGACGACGAGGTAGCCGGCGGAGGCCTCGACCTGGAACTCGTCGAAGAAGTGGTCTCCATACTGGGCCGTGGGACCACCATGGATGTTCAGGAGCACCGGGAAGCGGCGCTCCGACGCCGCGGCGAAGCCGGCAGGCAGGACCGCCCACACGTCGAGCTCGATCCCGTCCCGGGTCACCGTGAACCGCTGGGTCTCGCGGATCTCCACCCGCTCGCGCAACGAGCTCGCGAGGTCGGTCAGCGGCCGCTCGTGGTCGTGCTCGCGTCGGAACAGCTCCCCTGGGGTCGCCGGATCGGTGGCCGTGAACACGATGATCGTGCCGTCATCGCTGGCGCTGTACCCGGTGACGGCCCGCGGACCGCCCACGCGTTCGGTCACCCGAGGCGATCCATCGCCCTCGGAATCGAACCCGGCCAGTTCCACATGCACGATGCCGGAGGTCCCCCGACCTTCGAGCACGGTCAGGAACCCGTCGTCGACGAACCGGGGACCGACGGTGGCACACGACGGGGAGCCGGGGTTCACGGCCCGGTCCAGATGCGCGGTCAACGGCACGAGGTGGACGTCCTCGCGGATCGCGCCTGGGCGGGACAGCAGCCAGATGCCGGAGGCCCCGGGCCACTGATAGGGATCCTCGATCCCCGTGACGAACACGGTGCCGTCCGGGGCGTGATGGACCGCCTGCCACATGCCGGGTGGCGTCAGGGGGCTCCGCTCGACGCCGAGCGCCGGCACGCGCCCGGCTTCCTCGCCGTCGTCGTCGGCCGTGACCGCAGCCTGAAGGTCTTCCTCGCTCGGCAGGCGGAGGGCGAAGACCTGGCTGTGGGGTTCGGTCTCGGGCCAGTCGTCGGGGTCAGCGATGTAGGCGATCGTGGTCCCGTCCGGATGCCAGTTCGGTGCGGAGACGTCGCGCGGCCCCGTGTCCAGCAGGACCGGGCCGGCCCGACCGGTCGCCTCCACGAGGTGGAGCCTCGCCGTGCGGTCGTGGATCCACCCCCGGCCGTCGGCCCGGTAGGGCACCCGGGTGATGCGCTTGGGGCGGCGGCGGCGTTCGTCATCGTCGAGATCGGCCACCTCGTCGTCCCACCTGCCGGCGACGAAGACCAGGTGGCGTCCGTCGGGAGACCAGGCCAGATCGGTCACCCCGAGTGGGACATCGGTCCGCTGATGTGCCTCCCCGCCATCGGCCGGCATCACGTGCAGCTGGGCCTTGGCATCCTGCTCCGATCCCTTGCGCAGGAACGCGAGGAGGCGTCCGTCCGGTGACCACCGGGGCATGCTGTCGACGGGCCCGTGGGTGAACCGACGGTCGGTCGTCCCGTCGTCGAGGTGGATCGCACGGAGGTAGCGGTCGCCCTCGACATCGATCGCGGTGCGCACGTAGGCGGTGCGCAGCCCGTCCGGGTGCAGTTGGGGATCGACGGGAACGACGAGGTGGGCGAGGTCACTCGGCTGCACGGGCACGCTCCACGGAGAGAGGACGGACGCGATCACGGACGGGAAATGACGCTAGCGGTGTGGCTCCGAGCCACGATGGGGCCGAGCGGCCCCAGAGGCTCACCCCCGCGCGAGCGCCGCCAACGCCGCGTTGACGATGTGGCCGGCGTCGAGCTCGAAGGCCTGATGGAGCTCACCGATCGTCCCCGACTGGCCGAAGTCATCGACCCCGAGCGGCACGAGCGGGGCTCCGGTCACCGAACCGAGCCAGGCCATCGCGTGCGATGCCGCGTCGTGCACCGTGACGAGCGGTGACCGTGGCTCCTGGCGGGAGAGGAGCCGTTCGAGATGCCCTGCCACGGGTTCCGTGGCCGTCCGCACCCCACGCCGCGAGTGAGCACGCCAGTCGCGGTAGAGCCGGGTGAGCGAGGTGACGTCGAGCACCTCGGCGCGCACCCCCTCCGCGGTCAGGGCAGCCTGTGCTGCCACCACCTCCGGAAGGACCGCGCCGGAGGCGACCAGCCGCACGAGCGGGCCGGTCCCGGTCGCAGGGACCAGGACGTAGGCACCCGCCAGCACCTGGCGGCGCAGCTCGTCATCGCCGAGCCGCTCCCGAACCGCCTCGAACGGGGCTTGGGCGATCGGGCGGGTGGTCAACCGGAGGTAGAGCGCTTCGTCCGGGCCATCCTCGTCCGCCATCCGCGCCAACCCGTCGCACAGCAGCCAGTCCAGAGCGGTCGCATAGGCCGGCTCCGCGAGCACCAGACCTGGCAGCTCCACGCCGATGGAGGCGGTGATGGTCGACTGGTGTGCGCCTCCCTCCGGCGCGAGGGTCACCCCCGACGGGGTGCCGACGATCACGAACCGGGCGCCGGAGTAGACCCCGTGGATCAACGCATCCAATCCTCTGCACACGAAGGGGTCGTACAGGGTCCCGATGGGAAGGAGGCGCTGACCGCTGTGGTCGTGGCTGAGCCCGAAGGCCTCCAGCGCCGAGAACAGGTTCATCTCGCTGATGCCGAGCTCGACGTGCTGACCGGCTTCCGAACGCTCCCACTTGAGGAGGGTGGGACCGTCCGCTGCGTCGATCGGAGCTTCGTCCGGACGGGCCCAGGGGTCGAACACGCCCGCGGCGTTCACCCAACCTCCGAGGCCGGTGGAGATGGCCACGTCGGGGCTGACCGTCACCAGCGACCTGCGCACAGCCTCCTCGCGGCCGAGTGCGACGACGAGGCGTCCGAAGGTCTCCTGGGTGCTGACCTCGGGACGTCGCGGCAGGGAGACCTGAGGCGGTACCCGGATCGGCGGCGTCGCCGGCCACGGCGCCCGCTCCAGGCGTTCGGCGGTCGCCGCACACAGTCGTCCGGACGCGGAGTCCGGCGGGAAGCGGTCCCACTCGGTGTCCTCGTCGAGGCCGTTCGCCACGCGGACCTCCGCGAGCGCGTCCTCGCTGAGGAGGGCGCTGTGGTTGCGGGGATCACCGGCCATCCGGGTCCGCCAGCCCTTGATCGTGTAGGCGAAGACGACGCTCGGCTGGCCCGGCACGGCGTCCGCTTCCCGGAAACGGTCCAGGAGTTCGGCGAGGTCGTGCCCCCCGAGGTCGAGGACGACCGCCATCTCGGCGTCGGAGAGGCCATCGACCACGCGGCGGACGGCGCGGTCCGCCCCCTCGAGGAACCGTGCGCGGCGGCGCGATGCCTGGAGCGCGAACAGGGATTGGTAACGCTCGTTGGACATCTCATCGATGTGACGACGGAGCGCGTCGCCACCGTCCCGGGCGAACACCCGCTGCAGCCGCTGGCCGTACTTGGCCTCGGTCACGTGCCACCCGTTGTCGGCGAAGGCCCGCTCGAGACGTCCGGCCTGCATGCCCGGGACGACCCGATCCAGCGACTGCCGGTTGAGGTCCACGACCCACAGCACGTTGCCGAGTCCGGCGGTGGCCGCGTCGCCGATGGCCTCCCAGATGTTGCCCTCATCCAGTTCCGCGTCGCCGACGAGCGCCACGAACCGGTTGGCGGGACGCGCGCCGTGATGCGCATCGACGTAGCGACGCGCCATCGCGGCGAACAGGGGCGCCGTCGCACCGAGCCCGACGGAGCCGGTCGAGAAGTCGACCTGACCGGGATCCTTCGTCCGACTGGGGTAGGCCTGCAACCCGCCGAAGGTCCGCAGCTGGGTGAGGTGCTCGGCCTCCAACTCCCCCAGTAGGTAGCGGATCGCGTGGAACACTGGCGAGGCGTGCGGCTTGACCGCCACCCGGTCGTTCGCCTCGAGGTGGCCGAACCACAGGGCCGTCATCAGCGACACCATCGACGTCGAGGACGCCTGGTGCCCACCGACCTTGATGCCACCCGCGCCGCCGGGCCGGCGGTTGGCATGGTCGACCATCCGCACCGCCAGCCAGTGGACACGACGCTCCACAGCCTCGAGCGTCGCCAGATCGCACCCGCCCGGCGGGCTCACGCGCCGGTCCATACCGCCCGGTCGATCGCCCGGTCGAGGTCCTCCCACAGGTCGTCCACGTCCTCGATCCCCGCCGACACCCGCAGCAGCCCTGGGGTGATGCCGCTGGTGGCGAGCGCCGCAGGGTCGACCACCCGGTGGGTCAGGCCGGCCGGATGTTCGATGAGCGAGTCGGTCGAACCGAGGCTGACGGCCGGGGTGAGGAGTTCCACCGCCTCGAGCACACGACCGGCCGCCTCCAGCCCACCGGCGACCTCGAAGGTGAGCAGCCCGCCCGGCCCGTCCATCTGCCGATCCACGATCCCGTCCGGGTCGCACTCCGGCAGGCTCGGATGGCACACCGAGATCACCCCGGTCCGCCCGCTCAGGCGCTTGGCGAGCTCCCCGGCGTTCGCCTGCGCGGCCCGCACCCTGAGCGCCAGCGTGGGCAGGCTCCGGTGCAGCAGCGCCGCCGCCTGTGGATCGAGCAACGCCCCGGTGCCGATCCGGACCTGACGCAGGGCGCGTGCACGCTCCTGATCGGTCGCGACGACCCCCGCGATCACGTCGCCGTGTCCCCCGAGGGCCTTGGTCGCGCTGTGGAGGGCCCACGTGGCCCCGTGCTCGAGCGGGCGCTGCAGGATCGGCGTCGCGAACGTGTTGTCGACGAGCACGGGGACCGGGTCCGCAGCAGCCACGACCGCGCGGATGTCGACCAGGGTCAGCGTGGGGTTGCTCGGGGTCTCGACGATCACCAGGGCGGTGTCGTCCTCGATCGCCTCGGCCACCCCGGCAGGCGTCGTCCAGGTCGTCCGGTTCCCGAGCAGCCCACTGACCAGCAGGTGATCGGTGCCCCCGTAGACGGGACGGATCGCCACGACGTGCCGACCGACGACCCCGGCCGCGAGTAGCGTCGCCGTGATGGCGGCCATACCGGATCCGAAGGCCACCGCCGCCTCCGCGCGCTCCAACGCGGCGATCCCCTGCTCCCAGCGGGCGACGGTCGGGTTGTACAGCCGGGCATAGACGGGCGAGTGCTCCGGTGCCTCTTCACCCGCAGCCAGCCGGTCGAGGTCGGCTGTCCCTGCGGCCAGCGAGGTCACCGGATAGGTCGTGGAACGGTCCAGCGGCGGTGCGTGCACCCCGAGCGCGCGCAGGTCCTCCCGGCCCCCGTGTACCGCGGTCGTGTCGATCGCCGGCATCGCGACGTCCTCCCGCTCACGGGCCGGGCAGTGCCGCCGGCCCTGCCACCTGCACGGCGGCGCGCCCGAGGTCCTGCCTGGCGCCACGCTGCGCATGACACCAGTATCGTCCCGACCAAGCGACCGGAGCAATCGGAATCTCACCGGAAGGACATCTATATGGTCCAGCTCGACCGGACGGATGTCGGCTTGATCCATGCCTTGCAGGAAGATGGTCGACAGACCATGAAAGAGCTCGCCGCCCAGGTGTCGCTGTCGACGTCAGCGACCCACGAACGGGTCCGCCGGCTCTTCGCCACCGGGGTGCTACGCGGCGTCCACGCCGAGGTCGAACCCGCAGCGATCGGCATCGGACTCCAGGCGATCATCCAGGTCCACCTCCAGCGTCACTCCCGGGAAGCGGTGACGGCCTTCCGCGACCATGCGCTCGCCCAGCCGGAGATCGTCGCCGTCACCCACCTCACCGGCGCCGTCGACTTCCTGGTCCACGTCGTGGTACGGGACACCGACCACCTGCGCGACCTCGCGCTGGAGGCGTTCACCACCCGCGACGAGGTGTCCCGTCTGGAGACCTCGGTGATCTACGAACACGTACGGCGGACGGCCTGGCCGGTCTACGCCGACGACGCCTGATCCCGCTGCC
This sequence comes from Nitriliruptoraceae bacterium, assembly GCA_040904745.1. Taxonomy (GTDB): domain Bacteria; phylum Actinomycetota; class Nitriliruptoria; order Nitriliruptorales; family Nitriliruptoraceae; genus T1Sed10-7. Next base: position 5,314 of record JBBDSW010000143.1, on the reverse strand, counting down.
GACGCAGCTCGTACAACGCGATGCCGGCCGCTACCGAGGCGTTCAAGGACCCGATCCGACCGTGCATCGGCAGCCGCACCAGTCCATCGCATCGTTCCCGGGTCAAGCGCGCGAGGCCCGCCCCCTCGGCTCCGATGACCAGCACGCACGGCTCACCCACCAGGGGATGGTCGGCCAACGCGACCTCGGCGTCCCCGTCGAGCCCGAGCGACCACACCCCCGCCTCGGCCAACTCCGACAACGTCCGGACGAGGTTGCCCACCTCGACCACCGGCAGGTGTGCGAGCGCTCCGGCCGCGGACTTCTCCGCCGTCGGCGTGATGCCGGCGGCCCGGCGACCGGGCAACAGGAGACCGTGGGCACCGACGGCCTCGGCGGTCCGCGCGATCGATCCGAGGTTGTGGGGATCGGTGACACCGTCCAGCGCCACGAGGAGCGGGACGTCGCCGGCCCGGGCGGCTGCCTCGAGCACGTGCTCCAGCGTGACCGTCCGGAACGGCCCCGCGACCGCCACGACGCCCTGGTGCACCAGACCGTCGGTGCGCTGGTCGAGCTCGTCACGCTCGACCCGGGTGACCGGCACCCCGGCCGCGTCCGCCAGCGCGATGAGCTCCGCGATGGTCCGGTCCTCTCCGCGGCCGGTGGCGAGCAGGAGGCGGTGGACGTCCCCGCCGGCGCGGAGCAGCTCGCGGACCGGGTGCACCCCGCCGACCAGGCGCTGGTCCTCGCGTTCGCGTCGCCCACCGGAGCCCGAGCCGCGGCGGCCACCGCGCCCCCGCGATCGCCCTGCCGCAGCGGGGGAGGTCACGACGCCTCTCGGTCAGCCGGTGCCGTCTCCACGTACCAGCGGGCACCATCCGGGCGGTCCTCGACGACCACCCCGCCGGCCGCCAGCTGGTCTCTGATCGCGTCCGCGGCCGCGAAGTCACGCTCCGCTCGCGCGGCCTGGCGGCGCTCGAGCAGGGTCTCGACCAGGATGGAGAGCTGCTGTTCGAGCTCCGCCGCCTGCGCGAGTGCGTCGGCGAGGTGGAGCCCGAGGACGTCGTCACCGAGCTGGGCCAGCGCCTCGGCGAGGCCCATGACCGCGGCCTGCGCGGCGGTGTCGCTACGGTCGGCGGCCGTGAGGCGTTCGTTCCCGTCGCGGACGAGCTCGTGCAGGGCCGCCACGGCCGCCGGCGCGTTGAGGTCGGCGTCCATCGCGGCCGTGAACGCGGCGATGTGCGGCTCGGCGACGGCACGGTCGGCTTCGACGTCGCCCGCGGCGCGTGCCGCCGAACGGAGGAAGGTCGTGAAGCGCTGGTGGACGGTGGCGGCGTCTCTGAGCCGCGCGGTCTCGAAGGTCAGGGGCGTGCGGTGTTGCGCGGACAGGTACCACAGGCGCAGCGGCCCGACACCCCAGGTCTCGATCGCATCCGCCAGGGAGACGACGTTTCCGACCGACTTCGACATCTTGTCCGCGCCCATCTGGACCATGCCGTTGTGCACCCACAGCCGGGTGAACGGATCCCCGTAGGCCGCTTCGTGCTGGGCGATCTCGTTCTCGTGGTGGGGGAACACCAGGTCGAGCCCGCCACCATGGATGTCGAACCCATGACCGAGATGCTTGGCGGCCATGGCCGAGCACTCGATGTGCCAGCCGGGGCGCCCATCCCCCCAGGGCGACGGCCAGGACGGCTCCCCCGGCTTGGCCGCCTTCCACATCGCGAAATCGAGCGGGTCCTCCTTGTCCTCGACGTCGACGATGTCCTCGCCCTGCTGCATGTCGTCGACACGGCGGCGCGACAGCTTCCCGTAGCCATCGAAGGCCCGCACGCGGAAGAACACGTTCCCGTGCGCGGCGTAGGCCTTGTCCTGCTCGATCAGCGCCTGGATCAGCTCCTGCATCTCGATGAGGTGGCCGGTCGCAAGGGGCTGGATGTCCGGGGGGAGGACGCCGAGCGCATCCATGGTCCGGTTCCACGCCCGCGTGTAGCGCGTGGCGATGACCGCCGGATCCCGCTTCTCACGACGTCCCCGCAGGATGATCTTGTCGTCCACGTCGGTGACGTTGGTGACGAAGGTGACCTCGTAGCCGGTGAAGAGGAGGTAACGGCGCAGGACGTCGAAGACCACGGCGGCACGGCCGTGCCCGATGTGTGCATCGGACTGCACGGTCGGCCCACACACGTACATCGACGCCTTGCCCGGATCGCGCGGCTCGAACGGCCGCTGCTCGCGCGTGAGGGTGTCGTAGAGAGCAAGAGACATCGGGGACCACCGGATCGAGGTGTCGACGGAGACGAGGAGCGCGGGATGTGACGCGACGCGCCCGGGTGGTGTAGCGAACGCCGGCGGATGCGCCGCCGATCGCCAGGCCGGGCAACGAGGACCGCGATCGGGAGTGGAGCCTACCGCCGAGCAGCGCGCAGCAGGCAGGTCGCCAACGCTCCGATGCCCTCCCCCCTACCGATCGCGCCGAGGTGGTCGGTGGTCGTGAACTTCACGGAGACCGCCCCGACGTCGAGGTGGCAGGCCTTCGCCACGGCCGTGCGCATCGCCTCACGGTGGGCCGCGAGGCGCGGCCGCTGCGCGATGACGGTGACGTCGAGGTTGACCAGGGCATAGCCGGCGGCGACCACATCGGCGGCGACCGCGGCCAGAAGCGTGACGGAGTCCGCGCCGGCGGTCTCGGGGCGATCGACACCGAACCGGCTCCCGAGATCGCCGAGGGCGGCCGCGCCGAGCAACGCATCCGCGACCGCATGGCAGCCGACGTCGCCGTCGCTGTGCCCGTCGAGGCCCCGCTCGCCGGGGATCTCGACGCCGCAGATCCGCAAGCGACGGTGTCCGCCCTGACCGAACGGGTGGACGTCGATCCCCTGGCCGATCCGCACCTCGTCGGCGACGCTCACGTCGACCCCGTCGCGTCGAGCGTGGACGGGGCGGCGTGTGCGGCGAGCACCTCGAGCAGGGCGAGATCACCGGGATAGGTGACCTTGCGCGACCACACCGAGCCCTCCGTGACCACGATCCGTCCCGTCAGCGCCCCTCGGCTCCGCAGCTCCTCGACGAGACCGAGGTCGTCGCTCGCGGCCAGACCGCTGGCCAGCGCCTGCTCGAGGACCGCCCGCGGGAACACCTGCGGGGTCTGTACCCCGACCAGGTCCGTCCGGTCGACGGTCTCGACCACCTCGCGGCCGCGGGTGCGCTTCAAGGTGTCGGCCACCGCGACCGCGGGGGCTGCGGCGAGCACGTCGTCGTGCCCGACCACCGCCGCAACGGTCGCGGCGATGACGGCAGGCGGGGTGAGCGGTCGCGCCGCGTCGTGCACGACGACCACCTCCACCTCGGCCGCGAGTGCGGCGACCCCGGCGGCGACCGAGGCGGTCCGGGTCGCGCCCCCGGCCACGCTCTTCGCCACGGGGGTCTCGCCGGCGGCCAGCGCG
>JBBDSW010000143.1:0-1789 GCA_040904745.1 Nitriliruptoraceae bacterium | reverse complement strand
GGTCGCGCCCCCGGCCACGCTCTTCGCCACGGGGGTCTCGCCGGCGGCCAGCGCGAACGCCTCCTCCTCACCCGGTGGACGTACCAGGACGGCCGGGGGGAGCCCGGCGGCGGCGAGACCGGTCAGCGCGTGCGCCACCAACGGTCGACCTGCGAGCTCGACCAACGCCTTGGGAGCACTCGAGCCGAAGCGGATCCCGCTCCCGGCGGCGACGACCACGACCCCGATCCGATCCGTCACGCCGCCCTCGCCCGTCACGACCCACCCTCGACCGGTGTGGCGAAGAGCAGGCGACCGGTCCGGCTCTGCACGATCGAGGTGACATCCACCTCCACCCGCTCGCCGATCTTGTCGCTCGCGCCCTCGACGATGACCATCGTGCCGTCCGCGAGGTAGCCGATGCCCTGCGCGGGCTCCCGACCCACGCGCACCACGTCGAGGCCCAACCGGTCCCCCGGCAGCACCGGGGAGCGCACGGCGTCCGCCAGGGCATGGGGGTTCAGGACCCGCACACCACTGGACTCGGCCGTCCGCGCCAGCCCCGCGTCAGCGGTGATCAACGACGCGCGGCGGTCGCGACAGATCGCCGCCAGCTTGGCGTCGACCTCGGCGACCCCGGGCTGGTCGTCGTCATCGAGTTCGACGGCGACGAGCCCCTCGTCCTGCAGCGCCTGCAGGGTGGTCAGCCCCCGCTGCCCCAGCTTGGCCCGGTGCTCACGGTCATCCGCGGCGATGCGCTCGACCTCGGCCACGACGAACCGGGGCACGACCAGCGTGCCCTCGAGGTAGCCGGACCGGGCGATGTCGATCAGTCGGCCGTCGATCAGCGCCGAGCTGTCGACGACCTTCACGCCAGCGCCCCGCGACGGGGTCCGCACCTCGAGGCGCCCGCGGAGCCCGATGAACCGGCCGAGCTCGGCCCCCCGGCTCGTCCCCAGGGTGATCCCCGAATAGACCAGCACGAGCAACACGAGCAACAGGATCGGGACCGTGAAACGCTGGTCGGGAAGGAGCAGCACCGGCGCCGCGACGGCCGAGGCGAGCAGGGCGCCGACCCCACCACCGAGCGCGCCGGCGATGAGCTGCACGGCCGGTACCTGCTCCAAGCGAGCCGTCGCCTGGCCCACCTGTCGTACCAGCGTCCGACCGAGCACACCACCGAGGAGATAGCCGACGAGCGCACCGAGGACCGACGTGACCAGCCGGGTCGTATCGACCGTCGACAGGCCGACGACGCCATGCGCCGTCTCGCCGGCGCCGTAGCCGAGCGCGGTGGCGCTCAGGACGACCCCGAGTCGCACCAGCTCCGCGACCACGTGCTCGCGCGGCACCGAGCGCTGCACCACGGGGACCTCCACCGGGACGGGGCCGCGAGCCTAGGTCACCGAACCCCGCGGTCCGCCGGGACGGACCGCGTCGTTCAGCGGGTCTCGCGGTGGAGCTGATGGGTCCGACAACGCGAGCAGAACTTCTTCAGTTCGATCCGTTCGCGCTGGTTCACCCGGTGCTTGGTGGTGATGTAGTTGCGCTCCTTGCACTCCGTGCAGGCGAGCGTGACCTTGGGGCGGTTGTCGTTCTTCGGCATGGTGCTTCCTCTCGCTCCGGCTCTCGGTGGCCAGGCGGCTCGGACCGGAGCGTCGGGCATCGACGTCTCACGTGCTGCAGATGACCGGCACCCGCACACCGCGGGCGCGGCGCGGGTGGGTCATCGACCTGCTGGTAGGCCCTGGTTGGTCAGGCGATGATCTTGGTGACGCGGCCGGCACCGACGGTGCGGCCACCTTCACGC
>JBBDSW010000142.1:0-4279 GCA_040904745.1 Nitriliruptoraceae bacterium | reverse complement strand
TTCTCGCGCTCCGGGCTCATCGAGCAGTTGGAGTTCGAGGGGTACACCCGCGAGCAAGCCGAGTACGGCGTCACGCAGGCCGGCCTCTGATCGCGAGACTCCCTGGAGTTCCTCTCATCCGGCGTCTATCGCCCGGGCGCGTTGTCGCCGGGGCAGGCACGATCTCGATGTCGAGATCCATGCCGGTGCCCGCGACGCGGTGCGGATCGGTCACGACACCGACACGATCGCGGTGATCGCCGGGCTCGAGCACCATCAGGTCTGGCTCGTGGACCGAGACGGCGCGGACGCGAACCCCAACCTCCGGTTCGTACTCGACGACACCGCCGACGCGATCCACACGCTCCGCACCGAAGGCGAACGGGTCTTCGTGCACTGTGTCGCCGGTGCCAGCCGGACACCCGCGGTTGCTGCCGTCCACCTCGCCCGACACGGAGGCATCCCCGCCGCCGAAGCGCTCGAATTCGTCGCGGCAGCCATCCCGTGCCACAACCGGCACAACACCTCGTTCATCGACGCCCTCGGGGGCACGTGACATCCAAGGGAACGTCCTGGGCAGACCCGGTGGAGCCGCTCCACCGGTTCCCGGCACCGGGTATGAGTAGGCTCACATGGCGCAGCGAGACCGGGGAGGGGCCATGGTTGCCAACTTCGATCGTCCTACCATCGTCGCCCGTTTGCGGGCAGAACGACAGGCTGGCCGGCCTGTCTACGACGCGTTGTGCGGCTCCGGCATCACCGCCAAGATGGCCGCGCGCGGTGGTGCCGACCTGATCACCACCCATTCTCTCGCCTACTTCCGCATGCAGGGCCTGAGCTCGATGGCGGGCTATCTGCCGATCTGCGATGCCAACGCACTCACGCTGGAACTCGGCGAGCGATCCCTCGTCAACGTCGTGCGCGACCGCCCGGTGATCGCCGGCCTGCTCTGTATCGATCCGACCCGCGACATGAAGCGGTTCTTGGAGCGGATCTCCGGCGCCGGGTTCGACGGCGTCATGAACTGCCCCACGGTGGCGTTGATCGACGGCAAGTTCCGCAGCGATCTGGAGGAGACCGGGATGGGCTTCGCGCACGAGGTCGACGTGCTCGGCGAGGCCTCGCGGATGGGGCTGTTCACGAAGGCGTTCTGCACGTCGGCCGAGGAAGCCCTGGCCATGGCCGAAGCGGGGGTCGACAACATCATCGTGCACTTCGGCAACAGTTCCGGCGGCACCATCGGCTCGCAGACCGTGATGAGCGAGGATTCCGCCGTTGAGCGCGTCACCGTGATCCTCGACGCGCTCGAGACCCGGTTCTCCGACCTCATCGTCACCTGCCATGGCGGCACGATCGAGACGCCGGAGGATCTCACCCGCTTCCAGCGGGCCGAGCCGCGCCTCGACGGCTATGTGGGCGGATCCTCCGCCGAGCGCTTCCCGATCGAGACGTCGGTGGTGGAGGCCACCCGGGCGTTCAAGGCTGTCGAACTTGCCGAGTCCCGCTGAGTGGCGACCCGCCCGACCGTTCGACGAGGCGGCGATCGAAGTGGCCGCTGCAGCCTCCCGCTTGCCAGCCTGTCCTCGCCACCGCGACGGCCGAAGCCCTGGAAGTGGCCCGACAACAGCCCCAGAACGCCCAGGCGCTGCACCGGCTGGGAACCGACGACGTGTCCGACCTGCCCGAGTACCGTCGTCCCACACCCACGGGAGCGATCCGCTGGCCATCAACCCTCGCCCGCCTCCCGCGACGACTGGTCGCTGCGCGTACCTGCCGCCGCGCCGCCTCGGATCCGCCGTGCACCTGCTCCGTCGTACGACCACGACCGCGCTCGCCTCCGTCCTGCTGTTGACCGCATGTACCGCCGCCTCGGACCCGGACGGCCCCGACAACGCCGAGGCACCCGACAGCGATGCGAACGGCACCTCGACGTCCGGCTCGTGGGCGTTCGACGGTCCGGACGACGGCGAGCTGATCAACGCGGCGGCTCTGGACCGGCTGGCCTTCGAGGTGAGCGCCGCAGCGGATACGGAGCTGGACCTGGGGTCGCTGCGCCTCGTCCTCGACGGCGACGACGTGACGGCCGAGGCGCAGCAGGACGGCAGTCGCCTGACCTACGCGCCCGACCCGTTGGACGACGGCGGGTACACGCTCGCGGTCCACGACGATGCGGATCAGACCGAGCCGCTCCACACCTGGGACTTCGAGGTCGACGCCACCGACCCCACCTTCGAGCTCACCGCGCCACAACGCGCGATCGGCACGAGCGGACCGGTCACCCTCGCCGGCCGGACCGATCCCGGGGCGAGCGTCGAGGTGGCCGGCATGCAGACCACGGCGACCGACGACGGTGCGTTCGAACTGGAGCTCGACGACAGCGGGGGGGCCCACGACGGAGACGGACGACTGACCATCACGGTCACGGACGTCGCCGGCAACAGCATCGAGGTGGAGCACACCCTGGCGGTCGTCGCCTCACGCGTGGAGACGGACGAGATCCGCGCCGTGCATGCCGCCTGGTGGGCGTGGAACAACCCCGAGCTGCGGGGCGCCATGCTGCAGATGCTCGAGGCCGGCCGGATCAACGCCGTGCAGATCGACCTGAAGGACGAGGGCGGACACCTCGGCTACGTCTCCGAGCTGGAGCTCGCGAACGAGATCGGCGCGGTCAGGGGCTCGCTGGATCTGGAACAGACGGTCGCTGACCTGCACGCAGAAGGGGTTCCGGTGATCGGCCGGATCGTGGCCTTCGCGGACCCGACGCTGGCGCCGTGGGCGTGGGAGAACGGACGACGCGACTGGGTGGTCCAGGACAACGATGGCGATGACTTCTACCGGGGCTCCTACGCCGGGTTCTCCAACTTCACCCACCCGGAGGTGATCGACTACAACCTCGACGTCGCGGAGGAAGCGGCACGCGCCGGGGTCGATCACATCCTGTGGGACTACATCCGCCGGCCCGAGGGCATCGACAACTACACGGTGCCGGGGCTGACCACCACCCCGGAGGAAGCGATCGTCGACTTCGCCCGGCAGGCCGACGAACGGCTCGAGCCCTACGGGATCGTGCACGGTGCCTCCGTCTACGGCATCGCCGTGGACCGTCCGACCCAGATCGGTCAGGACATCCAGGGGATGGCCGACCACCTCGACTACGTCGCGCCGATGCTCTACCCGTCGCACTGGGGCCCGGGGGAGTACGGGGTCGAGGACCCCAACCGTCAGCCCTACGACATCATCTCGGAGACGCTGAAGGCGTGGAACGAGGCGACCGCCGACAAGCGGGCACGGGTCGTCCCGTGGCTGGAGGACACTCCCTATCGCGCGTGGGATCGACCGCTGCAGGTCCGCGAACAGCTCCGCGCCGCCGCCGAGCACGCGAACAACGAGTGGCTGATGTGGCACCCCGGGTCGACGTTCACCACGGAGGCCTACCCCCGGGTGGACTGACAGGCCAGCGTGGGATCGCGGCGGCTCGCAGGTCCAGGTCAGCCGCGGGCGCTGGACAGCCGGCGCAGCGCCGCCAGCAGCGTGCGCTCCACCACGGGAGCCGGATCCTGCGGCTCGACGACGAGGTAGCTGGGAACCTGCCCCCGGTCGGCGAGGCGCTGCATCGACTCACCCGCACTCCCACACAGCGCAGCCAGCTCATCGCGCCGAGTGGTCTCGAAGCGCTGCAGCAGGTCGGCCAGCTCCAGACGCTGCGTCTGTGCGCTGTCCATCTTGGCCGTCGCTGTCTGCATCTGCGCACCGTTCATTCGGGAGCTACGGGAATCAGTATCCACAGCGGCACACAGGACTCCAGCGTGTCCGCACGATGTTCGGCCTCCGCCCCGATCGGCGGGTCCTAGGCGGTCTCGGTTCGGCCACGGCGCCCGGCGGGTGCACGAACGACGACGTGCCCGCAACGACCGTTCGCAGCCCACCTCGCCACGTTCGGATACCGAGTCGAGCGCTACGGTGTTGCACGTCCCACGGCTCGGCGGGCCGTACGATGTTCGAGCGGTGCTGGAGCGAGGCGACCGATGGACGCGATCGATCAGACCCTGGTACGCGAGCTCCAGGCGGACGCCAGCATCACCAACCGCGAGCTCGCGCGACGGGCGGGGATCTCCCCTTCCACGGCTCTGGAACGTGTCCGGGCGCTGCACCGCCGTGGGATCCTGACCGGCTACCACGCCGAGGCATCCCTGCAGGCGCTCGGACGCGAGGTCCAGGCACTGGTCTCCGTGCGCGTCCGGCCACCCACCCGCGACCGCATCGACGCGTTCCTCGGCTACGCCACCGGCCTCCCCGAGGT
>JBBDSW010000141.1:8969-25337 GCA_040904745.1 Nitriliruptoraceae bacterium | reverse complement strand
GCTGCGCTCGTCCTCACCGCCTGTGGCGGTGCCGACGATGACGTGGCCGACGAAGACGACACGACCGAGGACACCGACGATACGGACGACGCGGACGACGCGGACGACGCGGACGACGAGGAGTCGACCGACGATGACGGAGAGGAAGCCTCCGGTCCCGTCGGTGAGGGCGAGACCGTCTCCATCGGCTGGATGCCGTGGGAGGAGGCCATCGCCGTGACCAACCTGTGGCACGTGATCCTCGAGGAGAACGGCTACGAGGTTGAGCAGGAGCAGCTCGACCCGGGCATCGTCTACGACGGGATCGCTAGCGGTGACCTGGACATCTTCCTGGACGCCTGGCTGCCCAACACCCACAGCAACTACATGGACGAGTACAGCCAAGACATCGAGGACCTGGGTCCCTGGCTCGCGGAGGCTCCGCTGACCTGGGCCGTCCCCGCCTACGTGGACGAGGTCGACTCCATCGCCGACCTGCCCGACAACGCCGATCTCTTCGACGGGACCATCGTCGGTATCGAGCCCGGTGCTGGTCTGACCGACATCTCGATCAACGAGGTCATCCCGACCTACGGGCTGGGGGACGACTACGAGCTGATCGAGAGCTCGACCCCGGCCATGCTCAGTGAGCTGGAGGCCGCGATCAGCAACGAGGAGCCGATCGTCGTGACGCTGTGGCGTCCGCACCCGGCCTACGGTCGCTACGATCTGAAGGATCTGGAGGACCCGGAGAACGCCCTGGGTGACCCCGATTCGATCCACGCGCTGGCCCGGACCGGGTTCGGCGAGGACCACCCCGAGCTCGCCGCCGCGCTCGAGAACTTCGAGTTCGAGCACGACCCGCTCTCCGAGCTGACCGTCATGGTCCTCGAGGAGGAAGGTAAGGAGCTCGAGAACGCCCGTGCGTGGCTCGAGGACAACCGCGACATCGTCGAGCCGTGGCTCGAGGGCACCGAGCTGTCCCTCTGAGTCCGGATCTCCATTACCACGCGGGGCGGGCCCATCGGGCCCGCCCCGCGCACGTCGCACGGCCCGGTGAGCGAGTTGCTGAAGGCCAGTAGTCTCCGCGGCTTCCAACGGCTCGGAGGCCTCTGTGCTGGAACCGCTGGGAGAGCACGTCCTGCTCCCGTTCATCCTGCAACTGTTGTTGCTGCTCCTGGTGGCCCGGCTGCTCGGCCAGTTCATGCGGCGGCTCGGACAGCCCTCGGTCGTCGGTGAGCTCGGTGCCGGACTCATCCTCGGCCCGTCACTGTTCGGACGGGTTGCTCCAGAGCTGGCCGGATTCGTCTTCCCCAGCGGCGAGGTCGAGAGCTCACTGATCCTCGGCGTGGCGCAGCTCGGGGTCCTGCTCCTGCTGCTCACGACCGGGTTCGAGACGGATCTGCCGCTCCTGCGACGGCTGGGTCGCACCGCGGTCACAACCTCGGCGGCGAGCCTCTTGTTCCCCCTGGCAGCCGGCTACGCGATCGCGCTCGCGCTACCGGAGGCGTTCGTCGGTCCCGAGGGCGGGCCGGTGACCTTCGCCCTGTTCATCTCCGTGGCGGTCAGCATCTCCGCACTTGCCGTCTCCGGCCGCATCCTCACCGAGATGGATCTGATGCGCCGAGACATCGGGCAGATCATCGTCGGCGTCGCGATGGCGAACGAACTGGTCGGATGGGTGCTCCTGGGGCTCTTGACCGGCATCGTGCTCGGGGGTGGGATCAACGTCGCCAGCCTGCTGGTGACCGTCGGCTCCCTCGCGGTCTTCCTGGTCGCGACGCTGACCCTCGGTCAGCGGCTCGTCGACCGGACCCTGCGGGGGTTGCTGGCCAGTGGGTCGGGGGCGACCGGCGCTGTCACCGCCACCGTGCTGTTCGCACTGGCTGCCGCGGCGATCACGCAGGCTATCGGGGTCGAGGCGGCGCTCGGCGCCTTCGTCGCCGGCATCGTGCTCGGACGGTCCCGCTACCAGAGCGAGGAGGCCAAGGAGACCCTCGAACTCGTCACACGTACCGTGTTCGCGCCGATCTTCTTCGCGACCGCCGGCATCTTCGTCGACATCGGCGCGCTCGCGACACCGCGCCGGTTGCTCTGGCTCGTGTCGCTCCTGGCCGTGGCGGTCGCCGCCAAGTTCATCGGCTCCTACCTCGGCACCCGCTGGGGTGGACGCGACCACGAGACCGCTATCGCGATGGGCGTCGGCCTCAACGCCCGGGGGACGCTGGAGATCGTGCTCGCGACCATCGCCTTGTCGCTGGGCGTGTTCAACGTCGTGTCCTACTCCACGGTGGTCCTCGTCGCGGTGATCTCCGCACTGGCGACGCCGACCCTCCTGCGCGCCGCCCTGCACCGGGTCGTTCCCGAGACCGCCGAGGCCGAGCGGCTCGAGCGCGAGGACGTGCTCTCCAGCAGCGTGATCGCCAGCGTGGACCGGGCGCTGGTGCCGACGCGTGGCGGCGCGAACTCCGAGCTGGCGGCGCAGGCCCTCGATCTGGTACTGCAGCCCGAGGCCTCGGTGACGGTGCTCACGGTGCACTCCCCCGATCATCCCGATAGTGAGTGCGTCTGTGAGCAGGCGTTGGACAGCGCCGCGGTCCACCTCGGCGACCATCCGGTCGAGCGGCGTCGTGCCGTTGCGGACGATCCCGCAGCCGCGGTGCTCAAGGAGGCCGGGTTGGGCTACGGGCTCCTCACGCTCGGCATGACCGAGGGTTTCCGGGACAGCAAGGAACTGTCGCCGACCCTCCGGGATCTGTTGGCCAAGAGCCAGGTTCCCGTGCTGCTCGTGCGACACGGCACGCAGGACGGTCGCAAACCGCCCGAGTACCGCCGGCTCACCGTACCGGCGACCGGCACACGCCTGGCCCGCGCCGCCGAGGAGATCGCCTCCACGCTCGCTTCGCGCACCGGAGCGATCCTCGACCTGGTCCACGTCGTCCCTCGTCCCGACCGGGACCCCCACGAGGAGCATGCGAACGCTGGATCACGATCGTTCGCGACGAACCCGTCACGTGACCCCGGCCGGTCTGAAGACCCTGCTCCGGCTTCAACCCGGTCGGGTCTGGACGCGCCGGTGGGTGAGTTGCCGACCGCCCAGGGCTTGCTCGCCAAGGCCATGGCGCGGGTCGGTCGGTTCGGCGTGGATGCCGAGGGACACATCTCTCAGGGTGTGAGCCCGTACCAAGGGGTCCAGCAGGTCGCCGATTCCGCGTCCTCCGACGCGATCGTCCTCGGTGCGCAGGTGCGTTCGCTCGAGGGCCAGCCGTTCCTCGGACATGGCACGGAGTACCTGCTCGAGCACGCCAAACAGACGGTCCTGGTGGTCGTCTTCCCGTCGAACGAGGAGACGACCTGATGGTCGCCCGGCGATGAACGTGGGCTCAGGAGCGGCGGTCGACCGCATGCTCCAGGATGGTCGCCTGCGCCCCGCAGACACAGGTAGTTGACGGGCAGGCTCCTGGGGTGGACGATGCCGCTCTGCCAAGATCGAGGGTTCCCGATGCGTCTGCTGCGCTACCTGCTCTCCCGCTCCGAGACCGTCCGGGAGTTCGGCCCGGACGGGTTCGATCGCTACGGCTTCGACCGTGCCGGACTACATCGCGATACCCGGGATCGGTTCGGTCCGGATGGCTACGACTGCAACGGCATCCGCCGGCCGCGGCAGACCAAGCTCGAGCCCCACTGACCGCCCCTTCGCGGGTTATCCCGGGCTCGTCAGGCTTCGGGTCCGCGCCCGCCCCCGGGTTCGACATGCATGACCTGGAGACGTTGTCGCGAAGGGTCGAGGAGCGGATGGGCGGCCTCGTTCCCGGTGCAAGCCTGCCCGCGGCGCGGCCCCGAGATCCGGTCGCGTCCGACCTCGAAGAACGTCCGGATGCGGTTCGGCTCCACCTCCGCCGAACTCTCGCTGGTGCCCCGAGATGACGGTCGTGTGACGGTGACGGTCCAGCTCGAGCGACTCTCTGCCCCGGAGCATGTCACCGCGTGGAAGGCCTACTGGGGCGCCTGGCTCGAGACTGTCGACCAGGGCGGAGCCTGCTCCGTCGCGGTCAGGCCGGCACGCCGGTGGCGTCGAGGATCGGGCCACCGGCTGGCTCGTAGCTGCAGAACGGCTCCTCGCCCAACGGGTCGCCCGAGACCGCGTAGGCCCGCGACCGGGATCCTCCGCAGATGCCGCGGTACTCGCAGCGGCCGCAGCGGCCCTGGAGGAGGGAAGCATCGCGTAGCTGCTGGAACAGAGGCGCTTCGCGGTAGATGTCCGGGAGCGAACGCTCGCGCAGCGAGCCACCCGGGATCGGGAGGAACCCGCTCGGGTAGACCGACCCGATGTGGTCGATGAACACGAACCCACGACCCGCGTTGATGTCGAGCGGCGGCCGCGGGGTACGCGTCGGCAGATCCCGCTCCTCGCCCAGGTCGTCGAGTGCCTGGCGCAGGCGACGGTAGGTGTCACCCAGGCCGAACGTCGTCGCCGGGTCCGCGGTGCCGGCGCGCCGGCGCTGCAGCACCACCCGTCGGAAGTGGGGCGCCTCCGTGGTCTTGACGGCGAGGTGTTGGGACACATCGACCAGCCAGTGCAACACGTCCTCCACCTCGCTGGCGGGGAGCGCCTGCAGCGCCTCGCCGCGGCCGGTGGGGACCAGCAGGAAGACGCTCCAGAGGAAGGCGTCCAGGTCCATGACCTGTTCGAGAAGCGCGGGGAGCTCATCGACGTTGCCGGCGGTGACGGTCGTGTTGATCTGCAGTCGCATCCCCAGATCGACGATGTGGCGACATACCGGCAGGGTGGCGTCGTAGACCCCCGCGATCCCACGGAAGCCGTCGTGGGTCTCCGCGCTCGCGCCGTCCAGCGAGATGGACACCGCTTTGGCGCCGGCTTCCCCGGCGGCCTGGAACCGCTCGCGGGTGGCTTTCGGGGTTACCGAGGGGGCCAGGGCCATGCTGAGCCCGGCCTGCTTGCCGTAGGCGATCAACTCGTTCAGATCGTCACGCTCGAACGGGTCACCCCCGCTGATCACCACCATGGGACTCGGAGCCCCGAAACTGGCGATGTCGTCGAGCAGCCGGCGGCCCTCGGGGGTCGAGAGCTGCAAGGGATGTGGTTCGTTCTGGGAGTCGGCGCGGCAATGCTGGCAGACGAGCTGGCACGCGCGGGTCGCCTCCCAGATGACGAGGAACGGACGTTCCCCGACGTCCTGGTGGACCTTGCGGATCGCCGTGCGTGGGCGGTGGTTCATCGGGGGCGCTCCTCGAGGACGGCGACGAGGTGGGCAGCCGCGCTGGTGGCGGACCTCAGACACGATGCGAGGCCCGGGCCGTGGTAGGGCGCTCCCGCTACGTGGACACCCGGCAGGTCGCGGTCCAGCGCGGTCGTGATCGCCTCGAGGCGGTCGAGGTGCCCGACCTCCAACTGTGGCATGGTCGCCGGCCACCGCTGCACCGTGGCATCGATCGGCTCGACCGACAGACCCGTCTCGGCGCACAGGTCCGCGTGCAGCCGCGCGACGAGCTCGTGATCGTCCAGGGAGATCGCCCGATCGTCTCCCGCCCGACCCGCCGACGCCCGGATCAGTACCACCTCGTCGTCGGCGTGGTGTGGCCACTTGGTCGACAGGAACGTCGCCGCCTTCAGCAGCAGACCACGGTCGCTCGGGACCAGGATGCCCGTACCGTTCGCGATCGCGGGCACGGTTGCGGCGGCGCGCGGGTAGGCGAGGCCGGCGACGGTGACCGACGCTGCCCGCAGGGCGCCGACGGCCCCAGCCGCGTCAGGGCTGCCGTCCGTCAGCAGTGCCGCCGCAGCCCGTGCGGAGGTTGCGAGCACCACACCGTCCACGCGGTGAGTGGCGCCGTCCTTGGTGATGACCGCGAGCCCCCCGCCCCTGCGTTCGACGTGTTCTACGCCGGTGTTCAACTGGATCTCGACCCGGGTCAGGGAGGTGGCCAACGCCTCGGCGAGCGAGCGCATGCCGGAGGTCAGCGTCACGAACGCGGGTCCGCTCCGTGGGGCCGGGCGGCGGCGCAGCAGGAGGGAACGGTGCCGCGCCGCGAGCGTTGCCAGCTGCGGGGTCGCGGCGTGGAGGCTGAGGGTGCGGACGTCACCGGCGTGCAACCCACCGAGGAGCGGGTCCACGAGCCGGTCGGTCACCTCGCTGCCGAAGCGGCGCTCCAGGTAGTGGCCGACCGCGAGATCCTGGTCCCCCTCGGTCCGGGCGCGAGGGACGAGCGGCTCCATGCCCGCGCGGAGCATCCCACGAAGCGAGAGCACGCGGGATCGCATCACCGGGGCGAGGCGGGTAGGGCCGGCCGGGGTGAAACCCGCCGGAAGGGGACGCAGGCCCCGTTCGGTCGAGATCCAGGTGGTGGCTTCGTTGGCGGGGACGACTCGCTCGGCGAGCCCGAGCTCCTCGATCAGCGCGAGCGGTCCGGGGGCCGCGGTGAACACCGATTCGGCGCCGACGTCGATGCGGTGCCCCCCGACGGTTGCCTCGGCCAGCTGCCCACCGACCGTTGGTGCACGCTCCAGAACGATCACGCGCACACCCTGGGCGGCCAGTTCGCGGGCGGTGACGAGCCCGGTGATCCCGGCACCGACGACCACGACCGTGGGTGCGCTGCCACTGGCGGACGACGAGCCCATCGACCCCGAGCGGGCCAGCTCGGTGGGGCGACTCATGGTCACGGAAGCCTCGGCGGTCGACGGTGCGGGCGAGCCGCGGTGCCCGCAGGGTGTCGTCCGACACCATGCGGCTCTAGGGGAGGTCGTCACGGTAGTACCGCCGAAGATCGTCCCCTGTCGCGAAGCCCCGTACCCTCCGTCCGCATCAGGACCCACCCATGCCCTGCGGTGTCCCGGTCCGAACGGAGGCGGGCGTGACCACGAGCGAGCTCTCGACCGAGCAGCGATCCCGCGACGCGTCGCGCTCCGCTGC
Organism: Nitriliruptoraceae bacterium; assembly: GCA_040904745.1. Classification (GTDB taxonomy): domain Bacteria; phylum Actinomycetota; class Nitriliruptoria; order Nitriliruptorales; family Nitriliruptoraceae; genus T1Sed10-7. Next base: position 18,423 of record JBBDSW010000141.1, on the reverse strand, counting down.
CGATCGCATCGCGCGACAGGTGTTGCGCATCGGTGACGCGGATCCCCGCGCGTTGTTCTCGCTCAAGGGCTCCATCTGGCTCTCCGCCGTGCGCTGCATCATCACCTACGCCGTCCTACCGGCGTTGGCACCGTTGGTCGGCTGGATCGGCGTCGTCGCCCGCCCGGTCGCGATCGTGCTGGTGCTGGCAGCCATCGTGCTGTCCATGCACAGCCTGCGGCGCGTCTGGCTGGCCGACTGGGGTCACCGCTGGGCCTACACGGCGTTCATCACGGTGGTCCTGATCCTGCTCGCGGTCGTCCTCGCCGTCGACATCCGGGCGCTCCTCGCCGGCATGTGACCTCGGGTGCCGGACAGGGTGACGGCCACCGTCCAGCGCCCGTCCTGCGCGCGGTGGCCGGCGGTACGCTCCAGGGACACATCGCACCGGCCGACACCGCGGGTGGCCGGTGTTCGTCGTTGCAGCCGCGGCTCGGCCGTCCCGCTGCCCTCGCACCCGTCAGGTCCTTCTCATGCACGCCCTTCCACTGGCCCTGTCCGATCGCCTGATCGACTACGCGCCCGGTCGCATCCACGAGGTGTCCGCCGATGCCTGGCCCTTGGGCGCGATCACCGATCGTGTCGGCGTCAGCAGTGAGATCCCGCGTTACGCCCTGGAGGTCCTGACCGCCCGTGTGGACATCGATCCCGGACGGGTCCGCTGGCTGGCCGAGGACTCCTCGGTGCGGTTGCTGCGCAGCCGCCACGTCCACCTGGCCATGCGCCAGGGTCGGCTCCACGTCGTCGACGGTCACCACGCGCTGGCTGCACATCTGGCCACCGGCGCGGAACGGATCCCGGTCCGGCTGGTGACCGCTGCCTGAGCCACGACCCGACGTCGCCTTCGGCCGATCGAGGTACCCGTGACCGCACGCACGGTCATCGCGGCGGCGGTCAGTGCCGGGCTGCTGGCCTCCTGCCTCGGCGAGGTCGGGCCTGCGCCCCCTGCTCCCGTGGACGTCCCAGCCGATGCCGAGTCCGCGGTGATCGACCGGGTCGTGGACGGGGACACCGTCCGGGTCCTTCTCCCACCGGGTAGCACCAGCGGCGATGCGGGATCGATCCGCGTTCGGCTCCTCAACATCGACGCCCCCGAGCTGGCCCGTGACGGGCAGCAGCAGGAGTGTCTCGCGCGGGATGCGACCGAGCGTCTCGAAGGACTCCTCGAGCCCGGCGACCTGGTGTGGTTGGCCGCCGATCGGGAGGGAGTGGATGACTTCGGGCGGCTGCTCAGAGGGCTGTGGACCGACGACGGCACGTTCGTCAACGAGTTCCTGGCTGCGGAAGGGCTCGCCGAGCCGGTGCTGTTCCCCCCAACGACCGCTTCCACGCGAGCGTCGTCGCTGCCGCCGATCGGGCGGAGGCCCAAGGGCGTGGGCTCCACGGCGCAGGCTGCCGGTAGCGACCTAGTCGCAGTGGTCGGGCTCGGAGGCGACCGGCGCGTCGTCCTGGTCGACAGCGGTGCCCTCACCTGCTTCGCCCGGGACCTCGGCGTTCGGCCCGTCGGGAGCGTCGCCCTCGAGGAGCCAGGTGAACAGCGCCTCCGCCTCCTCCTCGTCCGGAGCGAGCAGCCAGGCCTCCGTTCCGGTGATCCGCGTGCCGGGGATCGTGCGGGCATCGAGGTCCGCCTGCAGCGTCTCGCGATGTTGCATCACGAGCTGCCGGATCCGGTTCAAGGTGAGCGAGCTGTCGACCTCCAACGAGGAGGCCACCGACTCCGCCAGACGGAGCATCCGGAGTGGCTCGGAGAACACCCCCATCTGGGCGACCTGGTCGCGGAGTTCCACCAACAGACGATGTTGTCGGGCGATGCGGCCGAGGTCGTTGTCGAGCCCGCGTGCCCGGGCGAAGGCCAGGGCCTCGGCGCCATCGAGGTGTTGGCAGCCGGCGCCGAGGTCGAGGTTCGCGCGCTGGTCGTAGAGGGGCTGGTCGAGGTGCATGTCGATGCCACCGATGGCGTCGACGATGTCGACGAACCCGCGGAAATCGACCATCGCCGCGTGGTTGATCGGCACACCCGACCAACGGGTCATCGTCTCGACCACACAGCTCATGCCACCGGTGTCGTCCCGTTCGCCGATGCCGTAGGCGGCGTTGATCCGACCCCGGCTGCCGTCGCAGAGGGTGAGGTGGATGTCGCGCGGGACGCTGACCATCCGGAGCTCGTCGGCATCGGCGTCCAGGCGCAGCAGCGCGACGATCTCGGTCCGTTCCCCGTAGGCCATGCCGGTCCCGAGCTCGATGCGTTCCTGGGGTGTCAGGACCTCGCGGCTGTCCGAGCCCAACAGGAGCACGGTGACCGGTTCCACGCCGCTGCCATCCTGCGGGTCCACCGACGATGCCGGGTTGGCCGGGGCGTCTTGACCGTCGGCGCCGTCCGTAGGCTCCGAGGCGCCGTTCACGGCAGGATCGGCCGACTCGTCGCCCGCGAGCCCGTCGACATCGACCCGGGTGAGCGAGCCGTCGATCATCAGTACGACGCCCACGACCACCGCGACCGCCGTCAGGACCAGCCCCACGATGACGGCGAGGACCCGCCGTCCTCGAGGTGACTGCAGGACCTCCGATGCGCGCGCTCGCCACGAGGGCCCACGGTCAGCCCGCTGGTCGAGTGTCACGCCGCGCCCCCGTCGTCTCGGGCCTGCTCCGATCCAGCCGCCGGTGCACCGGCCCGCAGCTGACAGGCTACGGCCCCGACGGGTGTCCGTCCGCGCGTGCTCCCGAGCGAACGCCCTTGGCCAGGTCCGCTACGGTGGTAGGCCGCGCTGCCGTGACCGGCGGCGCGTTCCTGCTGACCCGGCTCCCTCGCCGTCAGCCTCCTCCAACCTCTCGGAGCGCACCGTGTCCGTCGTGTCCGCGGAAGCCGCCCGCCGCCGGACCTTCGCGATCATCTCGCACCCGGACGCCGGGAAGACGACCCTGACCGAGAAGTTCCTGCTCTACGCCGGCGCGATCCAGCAGGCCGGCGCCGTCCAGAGCCGGAAAGCCGATCGGGCGACGACCTCCGATTGGCTCGAGCTCGAGCAGAAGCGGGGGATCTCGGTCACCTCGGCGGTCGCCCGTTTCGAGCACGACGGCACGGTGCTGAACCTGCTCGACACGCCGGGGCACCGCGACTTCTCCGAGGACACCTACCGGGTCCTCTCCGGCGTCGACGCCGCGGTGATGGTGATCGACGCCGCCCGGGGTGTTGAGCCGCAGACCGAGAAGCTCTACGCGGTCTGTGCCGCCCGTGGCACCCCCATCATCACCTTCGTCAACAAGATGGACCGGCCGACGCCCGAGCCGCTCGAGATCCTCGATGACCTGGAGGCCAAGCTCGGGATCGCTGGTCAGCCCGTGACCTGGCCGATCAAGCCCGACGGCCGGTTCGAAGGCGTCGTCGACCGTCGCGATCACCGCAGCTACCGCTTCCTGGGCAACACCCCCGGTGGAGCCCGGATGGCCCAGGAGGACGAAGGCGGGGTGGAAGGCATCGCCGAGGTGGTCCGCGACGAGATCGAGCTACTGGATGCCGTCGGCGCGGACATCGACCATGCCGCCTTCCTGGCGGGCACGGCGACACCGGTCTTCTTCGGCTCGGCCCTGTCCAACTTCGGGGTGCGATTGCTGCTCGACGCGGTCGTCTCGTACGCGCCGCCACCCTCGGCCCGGCCCGACCGTGACCAGCTGCCGCACCCGGTGGACGGGCCGTTCAGCGGGCTCGTGTTCAAGGTCCAGGCCAACCTCGACCCGCGGCACCGCGACCGGCTCGCGTTCGTCCGGATCTGCTCCGGACGGTTCGAGCGCGGCGCCACGCTCATCAACGCACGGACCGGGCGCAAGGTCGTCGCCAAGTACGCCCACGCGGTGTTCGGTCGCGACCGGGAGACCGTCGATGAGGCCTTCCCCGGCGACGTCATCGGGCTCGTCAACGCGACCGATCTGCGTGCCGGTGACAGCCTCCATGCCGAGGAGGCGCCGGTGGTCTTCCCACCGCTGCCGACGTTCACCCCCGAGCATTTCGCCACCGCACACCCCGCCGACCGGAGTCGGATAAAGCAGTTCCGCCGCGGTGTCCAGCAGCTCGACGAGGAAGGGGTCGTCCAGGTCCTGCGGCACGAGGACCTCGGGGACCAGGCACCGATCTGGGCGGCGGTCGGTCAGTTGCAGTTCGAGGTCGCCGCGTGGCGGATGGAGCACGAGTTCGGCTCCCCGGTCCGTCTCGAGGGCACCCGCTTCGAGGTGGCGCGCGCCACCGACGAGGCGGGAGCGGCGGTCCTGGAGGAGATGCGTGACGTCGACGTCTACCGTCGGGAGAGTGGGGCGCCGCTGGCACTGTTCCGCAGCCGCTACGTGGCCGAGCGCATCGCCCGGGATCACCCCGAGCTCGCGCTCGACACCCTGATCCTGAGCTGAGGATGTTGACCTCCCTGTTCCCCGACCCGTACCCGCCCCGCTCCGGCACCCGGTTCTCCGGCTGGCGGATCGTCGCCGTGGCCGCGGTCGCGCTCGGGATGACGGGGCCCGGCCAGACCGTTGGTATCAGCGTCTTCATCGACCCGATGATCGAGGCGCTGGGCCTCAGCCGCTCCCAGGTCTCCGGCGCCTACCTCATCGGCACGCTGAGCGGCGCGTTCGCGCTGCCGCATGTCGGCCGGTTCCTCGACGCCCGCGGGACGCGCATCACGATGGCACTGGTCGGTGGTGTCTTCGGCACGGTGCTCATGAGCATGGCCGGGGTCGTCGGGCTGATCACCTTGGTCCTCGGTTTCGCCGGCATCCGGATGTTCGGGCAGGGCGCGCTCGGGCTCGTGGCCACGACCGCTGCCGCCCCCTGGTTCGACCGGCGTCGCGGACTGGCGATCGGCATCACCACCGCCGTCGGCTCCGCGGTCCTGTCGCTGTTCCCCGTGGCGGCCGCCGCGATCATCCCGGCGCTCGGCTGGCGCGGCGCGTGGATCGTCACCGGTCTCGTCGTCTGGCTCGTGGTGGTCCCGCTGGCCACGTGGGTGATGATCGACCATCCCCGTGACGTCGGGCAGGAACCGGATGGGGCGGAACCGAGCAGCGACCCCGAGGGTGATGCCCGGACGGCTTTCGCTGCGTCGTTCACCCGTGCCGAGGCGTTGCGCACGCCCATGTTCTGGGCGGTGGCCGGGGCGACCGCAGCCACCGGCATGATCGGCACGGGCCTCTCGTTCCACCAGATCGACCTGCTCGGAGAACAGGGACTCACCTCGGTGCAGGCGGCCGCGAACTTCCTGCCGCAGACCTTCGCCGCGCTCGGCACGACGCTCGTGGTGGGCTCGATGGTGGACCGTTTCGCCGCGCGATGGGTGCTCGCCACCTCGATGTTGCTGCTCACCAGCGCCATGGTCGGGGTGTCGTTCGTGGAGCCGGGCTGGTCCGCGATCGTCTACGGGATGAGCGTGGGTGCCGCGGGAGCGTCGGCCCGGGCGCTGGAGGCCGCGTCGTTCCCGAAGCTGTTCGGGCTGGCACACATCGGATCGATCCGTGGCGTGGTGACCGCGATCAGCGTCGGGTCGACCGCCTTCGGTCCGCTCGCGTTGTCGCTCGGGCGCGACCTGACCGGCAGCTACCAGCAGATCCTCCTGGTCCTCGTGCTGTTCCCGGTCGCGATCATCGTGCTCGGCCTGCTCGCGCCGGCACCGACACGCGCGCCCCGGCTCTCGGAGTAGTCCCCGGCGGCACGTCGGTCACCGGCCGCTGCGGTGCCGACGGCAGCGGGCGCACCACCCGGTCACGGTGAGTTCGACCCCCTCGACGGCGAAGCCGTGGGCCTCCTCGACGTGCTCTCGGATCCGGGCGACCAGCGAACCGATGTGGTGGTCCACCTCGCCGCAGCCGGTGCACACGAGGTGGAAGTGCTCGTCGGGGTGAGCGAGCTCCCAGCGGCCCGCTTCGGACTCGCCAAGCCGGCTGGCGCGCGCGAGGCCGAGTTCCGCGAGCAGATCGAGGGACCGGTAGACCGACGCGAGATCGACGTCGTAGCCGAGCTCGGCGGTGCGGGCGGTGATGTGCTCGACGGTGACGTGGCCGTCGGCGGTGCGCAGCGCCTCCCAGACCGCGCGCCGCGGCTGCGTGACCCGGTAGCCCCTGGCCCGGAGCTCCGCGTCGAGGTCGATCGCGTCGATGGCATCCACGGTCGGGAGCGTACGTGCTGGCCGTCAGACGGTCACCGGGGGACGACGATCACCCCGGAACGGAGCTTGGGGACCAGGTAGGTGCTCTTGTGGGGAAGGACCTCCCCGGCCGCGATCACCCGCAGGAGCTCCTCGACGGTGGGTGGGGTCAGGACGATCCCGACCGCTCCGTGGCGAGTGAGCGCGTCGAAGCCGAGCGGACCCGGGACCGGCACGACCCTGGCCCCTTCGGGATGTGCCGCCAGCGTGCTCAGTGGCTGCACGATCTCCCGCTCCACGACGTGGGCGTCCAGGGAGTCGACCGGGCCGGACCCCGCACGGTCGCCGATCCGCACCGACCACCAGCTCCCAGCGACCGTGAGATGGACCGTCCCCCGTCCGGGCGGCGGAGCCGGTCCCGGCAGGGCTCGCATCCGCAGGCCCCGCTCGGCGAGCAGCGCGGCGACGTCCTCGGCATCCACGCCGAGCAGGTCGTCGATGCGCCGGTGGAACGGCTCGACACGGAGTTCATCGGCCGGGACCAGCGCGGTCAGCACCCGGCGGGCCGCCACCGTGGCGTCCTCCGTGGCGTCCTCCGTGGCGTCTGCGGCGCCGGGCGGCTCGGCAGCGGTCGGGCCCACCCGGTGCGCGACGGCGGCCGCCCGGTGGTGCCCGTCGGCGATCGTGGGCTCCCTGAGGTCGCGCGTGGCGCTCAGCATCGCCTGGTGCTCCCTCCCGGGGCCGACCGTCCAGGCCCGGATGCGCGCATGATCGGTCAGCGTGGCATCGACCACCGGCACACCTGCCCGGACTCGCGCGACCACTGCGGTCAGATCGGGATCCGGTTGGTGGAGCACGCACACCGGGCTGGAGGCCACCTCGACGACGTCGAGGTAGCGGGCCAGATCGTGGACCCGGTCGGGACGGACGTGCTCGTGGGGGCGGATCGTCCCGTCGAGGTAGTGACACACGTCGAGGTCGCCGATCACGGCGGTGATGGTGTGGCCGTCCTCGGTGAGCTCGAGCACCAGGAGGGCCGGCTCGGACAGGGGGGTGAAACGTCCGCCATCGAGTAGCCGCTCCAGCGCCCGGCGGTTGCCGGCGAGCATCGCGTCATCCACCTCGCCGGTCGGCAGGGCGGTGAGGAAGGATGCGGGGTGGGCCGCCGCGTACGCCCGTCGCTGGTCGGGGTCGAGGGAGTCGTAGGCAGGGGCGATCACCGCGCTGGCGTGGGCATCGGCGACGAGGTGGCCGGACACCGGGAGGAGTTCGATCACCTCATGTCCGATCGATCCAGCGGTCGGCGATCCGCCGGCGCTTCTCCAACTGGGCCAGGCTCGCCTCGGAGACGGATGCGATGCCGACCTCGTCGTTGAGGCGGGCGTTGATCACCTCCGCGGTCAGGCCGGTGAGGTGGGTCAGCATCCGCACGCGGTCGGTGTTCTCCTGCCGCAGCTCCCGCTTGCGCTGGGCCCGAGGGACCGCCAGTGCCGTGGCCACCTCGCCAGTACCGGCGATCGGGGGCGGCGCCGCCAGCTCGATCTCGAGCGTCCAGGCGGTCGCATCATCGACGATCAGGTCGTCGGGATGGGCGTCGTCGAACACGTTGGTCGGGTCGTCACCCTCGGTCGGTGTGGCCGAGATGGCGCGGAACAGCGACAGCTGATCGTCCGCCTCCGGGCCGAGCTGATCGAGCTCGACGGTCGGTTGCTCGCCGTCCTCCTCCCGGCGACGGAGTGAGTGCGTCCGGGATTCGGCGAGTTGCGCCGCGAAGGTGCGCAGGCGGACATCGTCGGGGAGGAACATGAACGCCTTCTGCCGCCGCGGTCCGCCCTGCCATCGGACCAGACGACCGACCGCCTGCCGGAAGAACAGCTCGGTCACGGTGGTCGTGGCGTACACGCCGACCCTCAGCCGTGGGATGTCGACGCCTTCGGAGACCATCCGGACCGCCACGATCCACGGGTCACGCGATCGGGCGAAGGCGGCGATCTTCTCGCTGGCATCGGGGTCGTCGGAGGTGACGACCACCGGGCGGACGCCGTGGCGGCTACGGAGCAGACGGGCGACCGCGTGTGCATGGTCCACGTCGATCGTGATCGCGAGACCGGCGGCATCGGGTTGGGACCCACGCAGGCGTGCGAGCTGGCCGTGCGCCTGGTCGAGCACGGTCGGCAGCCACTCGCCGTCGGGCGACAGGGCCGTCCGAAGGCGTTGGGAGGCCGCCGTGCGGTCCACCAGGTCGTCGAAGGTCGCCGACATCTCCGTGCCATCCGGCGCGGTCCACTCCATCTGCCCACCGAGCCGCGGGAAGAACACCGGCCGCACCACACCACCGTCCCTGAGGGCATCGCCGTAGCCGTAGGTGTGGTGGGCCGTCGCCTCGTCCGCCTCGGCGAGGGGTTCGTGCTCCGTCGGTCCGTAGGTCACGAACGGGATCGGGTTCCGATCGCTGCGGAACGGGGTCCCGGACAGCGACAACCGTTGCGCCGCGGGGCCGAACGCATGGGCGATGCCGTCTCCCCAGGCCCGCTCGGAGCCGGCGTGATGGATCTCGTCGAGGACCACGAACGCATCGTCGCACGGCCCCCGGAGCGCCCCGGAGCTCGAGGCGACCTGCTGGTAGGTCACCGCCACCCCGTGCATGTCGCCGGGGAAGGACTCGTTCGATGACCAGTTCGGCTCCAGCTGGAGACCGAAGGCGGCGGCCGCCTCGGTCCACTGGTGCTTGAGGTGCTGCGTCGGGGTCACGACGACCAGCCGCCGGTGCGGATGGTGCGCGAGGTCGCGGAGCGCGGCCGTCAGGGCGAACGTGGTCTTCCCGGCACCAGGGGTCGCGACCGCGAGGAAGTCGCGGTCTGGATGCCGCTCGAACGCATCGAGCGCTTCCTTCTGCCAGCGGCGAAGGCGCAGGGAGAGACGCACGGGGCGATCACCTCGGCGGGAGCGGATCGGTGGGGCGCAGCGGATCGGGGGCAGCGGCGAGCCGCTTGCGGCGGGCGGCGACCCTACCCAAGTGGCCGAGGCGTTCGACCAGACCGGCCGTCGGCCGGAGCGGGTTCGATGGTTCGATGGAAGGAACCGACGCCCACAGCGTCGGTTCCTTCCATCGAACGCCTGCGCTGGTGTCGCTGCGTGCGGCCTGTGCGCGTGTGCGCGTGTGCGCGTCGCCGAGCGGCCCGTGCCCATGCCGAGTGGCCGCGTCGCCGAGCGGCCCGTGCCCGTGCCGAGTGGCCGCGTCGCCGAGCGGCCCGTGCCCATGCCGAGTGGCCGCGTCGCCGAGCGGCCCG
>JBBDSW010000141.1:0-8869 GCA_040904745.1 Nitriliruptoraceae bacterium | reverse complement strand
TGCCCGTGCCGGCTTCCCGCGTCGCCCGTACCCCCGTCACGCCTCCACGTGCGCGGCGACGAGGTCGAGGAGATCGTCCCCGTAGCGCTCGAGCTTGGCCGGGCCGACGCCGGGACATCCGGCCAGCGCCCGGAGCGTGGTCGGCTTGCGGCCGGCGATGACCTGCAGGTGCCGGTCGTGGAAGACCAGGTAGGCCGGCACCCCGTTGTCGAAGGCGATCTTGGCGCGCCAATCCCGCAGGTCCTGGAACAGCGCATCGTCGATGTCGGGCTCTTCCTCCGCGAGCGCCAGACGACCACCTGCGGTCGGGACCTCGCGGCGGTTGGACGGGGACCTGCCCGCAGGCCCCTCGCCCCCGCGCGCGGGCGCTGGCGGCACCAGCACACGGGAGATGCCGTCGATCGTCACCCGGCTCCCGTGCGGGAGGCGGACCGCGACGACCTCCCCGTCGTCGACGACCCGGGTGACCACGTGGCCGCGCTCGAGCGAGACGATCCGGCCGGCGAAGCCACCTGTCAGGACGACGTCCACCCCGACGGCCGCCACCAGTTGGCCATCCGGGTCGAGATGCGCGGCGACCGGAGGGACCTCCACATCCGTGGTGGCCGCCGCCGGCCTGCCGGGTCCATCGAGCTCCGGGTGCGTGCCGGCGCCTGCCTCGCTTCCCGCGGAGGTGAGTTCCGCGACGAAGGGGGATGGTCGAGCCTCGTCGGCGATCACGTGCACCGCATCGCGGCAGCGCGTCAGGGCGACGTGGAAGACCCGGCGTTCCTCCTCGTGGTCGTCGGCCAGGCGGTGGGGGAACAGCCCCTGGTTGGCCGCGAAGACGACCACCTGCGACCACTCCATGCCCTTGACGCGGTGGACGGTGGACAGGGTGACGCCCGTCGACTCACCGGGGACGCGCAGCCGCTCGGTGAGCCACGCACCGAAGTCTGCCGGATCGCTCTGGAGCGCGGCCAACTGCTCGAGCGCGTCGAGATCGTCACCGTGGCTCGAACCCTCCGGCCGGGTGCGGGAGGAGTCGAGCGCGTCCATGGCCTCTCCGAGCCCGATGCGGTTGCGGATGAGCCACAGGCACTTGGCCGTGTCCGCGCCTTCGGTGATGGCGGCCTCGAGGTGGCGGATGTCGCCGAGGTAGTCCGCGAACCGCTCGCGGTGCGTGCTGTCGAGCTGATCGCGGACCTGCTCGAGGGCGCCCAGCGACGACTTGGCGCCCCGAGGCAGGAGCGGGGTGACAGCGGACTTCACCTTGCGCGCCGGTCGGTTCAAGGTGTCGAGCACGTCGTCGCGGCGGAGCCGGTCGGTGTCCAGTGCGAGGCGCAGGTAGGCGAGCGCCGTGCGTACCCCCGTGCGCTGCAGCACGTTCGGATCGAGGGGAGCGGTGTGGGTGACCCCCGCTTCGGTGAGTGCGGTCTGGACCGGCAGGAGTGCGCTGGCCACGCGCGTGAGCACCGCGATGTCGGCGGGCTGGGCGCCGGCCGAGAGCGCCTCGGAGACGATCGCGACCACCCGGTGGGCCATCGTGCCGCTCGGCACCCGATGGACGGTGAGGCCGGTGTCGTCGGTCGTCACGACGCGGCCATGTCGGGGCGGTGGGCACGGATCGTCTTCGGCACACGCAAGCGGTTGTGGTCGAGCAGAGCCACGGCCGCATCGACCACAGCCGGCGGGCAGCGGTAGTTGATCTCCAGAGCGTGGTGGATCGCTCCGGGGAACCAGCGGTCGAAACTGGTCAGGTGCTCCGGGGTGGCGCCGGCGTAGCTGTAGATCGTCTGGTCGTCGTCGCCGACGGCGAACACCTGCAGCGACGGTCCCGCGACCAGGCGGACGAGCAGGAGGAAGGCGGGGGTGAGGTCCTGGAACTCGTCCACGAGCAGATGCGTTCCCCACCGTTGCACGGTGGTGCGGATGTCCGGCCGGGTGAGCAGCAGCTCGATGGCACGGTAGATCTGCTCGTCGAAGTCCAGGAGCCGCTCGTCGGCCAGCACCGCGCGGTAGCGGTCGAACACCTCGGTGAAGCCGTCGATGTCCCCGCGGACCATCTCGACCTCCTCAGGGGAGCGGAGCGCCAGGCGGACCTCGGACAGCGCTTCCAGGTAGGGCTGGTACGGGTCCTGGTTCGGGATCCTCGCGGTGCGCACGAGCCGCTCCAGGATGCGGCGGACGTCGCGTTCGGTGATGATCTGTCGCCGCTCGTCGAGCGAGCAGACCCGCAGCGCAAGCGAGTGCAGGGTCCGGATCGAGGCGTCGAGGTCACGGGTGCGCTCGCGCATCTCCCCGGCGGCACGGGTGTTGTAGGCGAGTGCGGTGACCAGTTCCGGCTCCACTCCGCGGTCCAGGAGCAGGTGACGTAGACGTGCGGTCAGCACCCGGGTCTTGCCCGAACCCGCGGGGGCGATCACCCGAGCCGGCCCGCGCGGATGGGCGACCGCCGCCAGCTGGTCCGGCGCGAGGTGCTCGGTTGGCCCGGCGTCGCCCTGGACGGTGAGCCGAGCGAGCCCGATGGACTCGCGGTGGACGATGGCGGGGACCTCCCCCGTCGTCCCCACGGCGGGCGGTGGTGCGGGCAGCGGTCCGCGAGGACCCCCGTCGATGAAGGCGTGCTGCCCGTCCGGGAGGAGCACATCGGCGAGCGTGCTGGGCGTTGCCGCGGTACGCCGCTCGGCCAGGACCCCGTGCCACCAGCGGGGTTCGGTACCGCGCAGGTCGTAGCTGTTGGCCCAGGTGAGGAAGTGGAGGTGCTCGCGGTGGAAGGCGTGGTCACGGGGAAGGGCGTAGGGCGCGACGTCGGTCGTCTCCGGTGCACGTGCGCGTGCGTTGTCGACCGCGAGCTCGAGGACGGTGCGGCGGCGCCCGAGCCACCGGGCGTACAACACGGCGACGACCGGCCCTGGATCCGCCAGCACCTCGTCGTCGATGGTGATCCGGAGCGATCCCTCGAACCCGGGCGGTGTCTCTTGTCCGGGATCGACCACCACGTTGCGGCCGAGGACATCGGGTCCGGGGAAGCTGGCAGCGGTGGCAGGTGGCATGGGCGCGCAGGCTACGTGCTTAGGGCACCCCCGCAGCCGGACGGGCGTCCGGGTCTGGGGACGACGCCGCTCCCGTTCACTCCGGTCGGTGCCAGCCACGGTCCAACAGGTGGGTCAGCGCCCAGGCCATGGCGCGGTCGTCGCTGGTGATCCGGACCTGGTCGAGGAGGTCCTCGGCCGGTGGCAGGGTCGTGTCGAGGACCTGCGCCAGCCCGTCCGGATCCAGCCACGCCGCGTGCGTCGGGTCGACGGTGAACGGACCGAGCTCGAGGCGTCCGGCTGCGGCGTGTGCGTGGACCTCGTCCCAGGTCGGGACCGGATCCGAGCTGGTGACCAGCGATCCGAGCAGCGGGGCCCCAGCTGCCTCCGCCAGTTCCTCGATCTTGACGTCCCGGGGGCCGTCGGGGGTGTCGAAGCGCCGCAGCGCCTCACCGGCGACGGCGATCAGCCACGCGCGGCCCAGCAGCTCCTCGATCGGGAGCCGGTCGGCGACCAGCGAGGGGAGCCCGAACGCGCGGCGGGCTGCGTTGGCGGTCACGTCACGGGGCCGCAGATCCTCCGCGGCATCCGTCTCGTCCCGATCGGTACGCCAGGCCCGGGCCTCCGTCTGGTCGTCGGCTCGGCTGATCCCCACCTCGGTCCCGTCCGGGAGCACGCACAGCAACTGGGTCAGACAGAGGATGTCGTCGCCGTCACCGACCTCCTCGTTGGTGACCACGACGAGTCCGTCCGCGCCGGCGGCATCCAGCACCCCGTTCTCACGGAGTGTCACGTCCACGAGTTCGACGTGGTCGGTGGCGACCGCGCGTAGGCCGACCACCGCACGGTGCTCGGGATCGACGCCGCGCAGCTGCGGTTCCAGCTGTCGGAGCACGTCGAGCGCACGGTCGGGCTCGATCTTCGACACGGTGAGGTGGCTCATCTCGCTCCTTCGCGAGGCGCGGGGTCACAGCGCCCGCCGGTTGCACGCACGGGACGGTGGGAACACGCATGCGGGACCGATACATCCACACGGCGTTCGGACCCGGCCGCGTCGAGGATCGCACGTGACCGAGCCCGGACCGATGTCGGTGGACGATGGCGTTGGCCACCGTCCGGGCGGCTCACGCGGGGGCGACCTCGTAGCCGGCTTCCTCGATCGCGGCGTGGATCGCCTCGTCCGTCGCGTCGCCCTCGACGGTGACGGTCTTCGCATCGATGTCGACGTTGACGCTCGCGACGTCACTGAGCCCAGTGACCTCGCCTTCGATGGCGGACTTGCAGTGCCCGCAGGAGATGTCGGGCACGTTGTAGGTACGGGTTGCCATGCTGGTTCCTTCCGTTGCTCGGGGCCGTCGCTGCACGCGGGCCGGTCGGGGGTCGAGCGTTAGCGCTTGATGAGTCGGTGGACGACCTCGAGTGCTTCCTCGATCTTCTCGTCGGCGTTGTCGGAGCCCTCGTCGATCGCGTCGCGGACGCAGTGCCGCACGTGCTCGTCGAGCATGGTCGTCGCCACCCCTTGGAGGGCCTTCGTCGCCGACGAGATCTGGGTCAGCACGTCGATGCAGTACCGATCCTCCTCGATCATCCGCTGGAGGCCACGGACCTGGCCCTCGATGCGACGCAGGCGAGCCAGGAGCTCATCGCTGCGTTGCTCATACCCGTGCATCAGGGTCCCGTCCGTCGTCTCACCGCATCGCGGCGCTTCGCCGTGTCTCGGCTCACCACAAGGCTACCGTCCTATGCCCCAGGGGGGTATGCCCGAACCGTGCGTCGGGATGCGGACTTCGGTCCAGCGCGGTAGGCATCGGGTCGCCTGGTGACCGGCGGTCGGCCAGACTGGGCTCGAGTGATCGAGGAGGCTGTCGGTGCACGAGATGCCAGACATCGAGGTGGGTGACGCCGCCGAGGTCGCAGGGGGCTCCAGTGAGGGACGCTCGGCCTGGTCACGCGACTACGCCCGGGTCGCGACCGCGATCGCGTGGCTCGACGCCCACCAGGTGTCCCAACCGAGGGTCGAGGAGCTGGCGAAGGCGCTCAACCTGTCCCCGTCCCACCTGCATCGCACGTTCGTGCGCTTCGCCGGGGTGAGCCCGCACCGCCTCCTCCGGTGGCTGACGCTCGGAGCCGCCAAACAGCTGCTCCGTGAGCGCGCGACCGTGTTGGAGACCGCGACGGCGACCGGGCTGTCCTCGACCGGTCGGCTCCACGACCTCACCGTCACCCTGGAGGCCGTCACACCCGGGGAGATCGGCCGTGGTGGCGCCGGCCTCACGATCCACCACGCCCGGCACCCAACGCCGCTCGGTGATGCGCTCGTGGCGACGACCGATCGTGGGGTCCTCGCGCTGCGGTTCCTCGACCCGACGGGACCTGGCGAGGACGACGGTGTCGCGGCCCTGGCCGACGAGTGGCCGGCCGCGACGCTCGTCGCCGATCCAGTGGCCACCCGCCCGGTGGCCGACCACCTCGCCGCGGCACTCGGTGCGCCGGGTGCGGCCAGCCTGGGTCGCGGTGGCCCGCTGCCCGTCCTGGCCGTCGGGACGAACCTGCAGGTCAAGGTGTGGGAAGCGCTGCTGAGGATCCCGGACGACCGCGTGGTGACCTACGCCGAGGTGGCGCGGGCTGCCGGCCGGCCCGGTGCCGTCCGACCGGTGGCGGGAGCGGTCGGTCGCAACCCGGTCGCGGCGTTGATCCCGTGTCACCGGGTGCTGCGCACGAGCGGCGGACTCGGTGGCTACCGGTGGGGGACCACGCGCAAGCGGGCGCTCTTGGCTCGCGAGGCCGCGCGTGCCGACGACGTAGCCTGACCGCGTGCACGAGCGGTGGATGCGGGAAGCGCTGGCCGAGGCCGAGGCGGCCGCGGCCCACGACGACGTGCCGATCGGGGCGGTGCTCGTCCACGACGGGGTGGCGATCGCCCGAGCGCACAACCGTCGCGAGATCGACACCGATCCGACCGCGCACGCCGAACTCCTCGCGCTACGGGAGGGCGCCCGCCACCTGGGCAGCTGGCGTCTGTCGGGCTGCACGTTGTACGTGACCCTCGAGCCCTGCACGATGTGTGCCGGGGCGCTCGTGCTGGCGCGGCTGGACCGGGTGATCTTCGCTGCCGACGATCCGAAGGCGGGTGCTGTCGGTGCGGTCTACGACATCCCCCGGGATCCGCGGCTGAACCACACCGTCGAGGTGGTGCGGGGGGTGCTGGCCGAGGAAGCGGGGACCCTGCTCAGGGCCTTCTTCGCAGCTCGGCGCGGATCGGGCTGACCCCGTGCGCCCCAACCGGATCGTCCCTTCGGTTGCCGCTCGGCGACCGGGCTGCGTACCCTCACCCGCGCTCGCCTCGCGCGGGCCTGGAGGGATCGCATAGTCCGGCCTAGTGCGCCCGCCTCGAAAGCGGGTAGGGGTTCACACCTCTCGAGGGTTCGAATCCCTCTCCCTCCGCCGCATCGCGGCAGGTCAGAGGCGGTTCCCCACCGGGAGCCGCCTCTCTCCTTGCCGGGGCCGGGCCGGATGGTCACAGCATGGTCACAGGACGCGTGGCCACGACGTGACGACGACGATGCGAAGGCTGCCGACGCCGGCGCGAGCGATCGGTCCGCGCGCTCTCGGCCGGTGCCGGGTCAGGCCGCCTGGACCTCGACCCAGTCGACGGTGACGACCCGCCCTGCGGCTGGCGCGGATCACCCGTGGCATCCACCCATGGTCCTGGTCCGGTTCGTACACGGAGATGAGCACGGTCGTGTCCGAGACCTCGTCGTCGGCCACGACGGCGATGAGCTAACGAGCGGCGACGACGCCGTGCAGCACGGACCGGGCCCGGTGATCGATCACCTGGACGATCACGTGGTCGGCCAGGATCGCCCGCAGCTCCGCCGCGCGGCTCGTACGTCGGGCCTACTCCGGCGGCTCCGCGAGGAACTCCTCGACGCGTTCGACCAGTTCACGGGCCCCCACGAACACCGGCGTGCGCTGGTGGATGTCCGTCGGCACCACGTCGAGCAGCGAGGTGTGCCCATCGGAGCCGCGGCCCCCGGCGTGCTCGGCGAGGAAGGCCAGCGGCGCCCCTTCGTAGAGGAGTCGGAGCTTGCCCGCGGGCTCGTCCACGGTGCCGGGGTAGGCGAAGATCCCCCCGTGCAGCAGGTTGCGGTGGAAGTCGGAGACGGCCGAACCGATGTAGCGCTGTGACATGGTGGGCGTGTCGTCGCGGTTGGCCCAGTCGACGAACCGGGACACCCCGCGTTCCCAGTGGGCGGAAGCGGCGAGGTTGAAGCTGTAGTAGCTCGGATCGTCGGGGAACCGGAGATCGGACCACGTCAGGAGGAACTCCCCGACCTCCGGGTCGAGCGTGAACGCGTGCACGCCATCGCCTGCGCTGTAGACCAACATCGTCGAGGTGGAGTACAGCAGGTAGCCCGCAGCCACCAGGTCCGAGCCGGGACGCAACCAGTCCTCGGTGCGCGTCGGTGCGGTTCGGTCCTCACGACGGAAGACGCCGAAGATGGTGCCGATGCTCACGTTGGCGTCGATGTTGGAGGAGCCGTCGAGCGGATCGCAGGTCACGACGTAGGGTCCGTCGTTGTCGAACACGGTCGCCTCGGGCTGCTCCTCGGAGACCAGGGCGCTGACCCGGCCGCCCTGGGACAACAGCCCCGAGATCGCCTCGTCGGCGTAGACGTCCAGGCTCTTCTGCTCCTCGCCCTGGACGTTGGTGATCCCGGACCGGCCCAGCATGTCGGTGAGCCCGGCTCGGCGCGTCTTGTTCGCGATCAGCTTGCCGGCCAGGGCCAGGTCGTAGAGCAGGGAGGTCAGATCGCCGCTGGCGCCGGCCGGTTGGCGGTCGGCCAGGAACCGTTTGATCGTCACGAGCTGCGCCGCGGGGTGACCCCCGACCGCCGGGGCTGGGGGGTCCGGGTCGAAGGTGCTCATGCCAGGCTCCTCATGTTGGGCTGCGGACGTCGCAGCCGGTGCGGTGCTCGCGACCGAGGCACCATCGCCCCGGGTGATCGAGCCTAGGCCCCGGGGGACGAGGTGGCCTCGCGTGCGGCGTACTTGATGACGTTCACCTCTTCGCGGACGACGACGCCTTCGGTGACCAGCACATCGAGCGTGGGGAGGAAGGCGTCGATGCGGTCCGCGGTGTCGATGAGGTGGACGACCATCGGGAGGTCCTCCGAGAACGTCAGGAGCCGGGCGGTGTGCACCACCTGGCTCGCGCCGAAACCCTCGAGACCACGGAGTACCGTTGCGCCGGCCAGCCCGGCATCCCGGGCGCGGTGCACGATCTCGGTGTAGAGCGGCCGGCCGTGGACGCGGTCGCTCTCACCGATGTAGATGCTGAGCCGCACCGCGGTGGTCGTCATACGCGCCGGCACGCCCGCTGGAGAGGTGAGATGGATCACGGGAACGTCGACCAGCGCGCGGATCCGGTCCAGGAGGCCGCGCGGGAGCCAGTTGGACAGCCCGCCGGGCAGCGTGCAGACGATCACCTCGTCGAAGGACTCCGCCGCGAGCACGGTCTCCACCTCGGCGAGCGCGTCGCCGTCGACCACCTCGCCGGTCACCTCGGCGCCGATGGCGGTGAGCCGTTCGATCTCCGCCTGGAGCCGTGCCTCTGCCGGATCCCGCTCGCGGTCGACCACCCCGTCGATCTCCGGACGTTCCGCCGGGACCACGAGGTGGTAGCCGCGTCGCCCGGCGCGGACCCGCAAGGCCACCTCGTCGAGCAGCGGCACGCCGCCCAGCGCGCGGTTGGCCACGATCAACGATCGGCCCATGGGGTGCCTCCTCGCCCGCTCTCGAGCCTAGGCCCGACACGCACGCCCACTGGCACCGGACTACCGATCGGATGACAA
>JBBDSW010000140.1:0-25438 GCA_040904745.1 Nitriliruptoraceae bacterium | reverse complement strand
TGCAACGAGATCATCGAGGAAGAACTCGCCGAGCCGGCCGACCTGCAACTCGATGAGCTGCCGAAGCCGCGCGAGATCTACGGCTACCTCGACGAGTACGTCGTCGGGCAGGATCTGGCCAAGAAGACGCTCGCGGTGGCGGTCTACAACCACTACAAGCGCATCCAGGTGGGCGGCACCGGTCCCGGCAACACGGACGACGTCGAGCTGCAGAAGTCGAACATCCTGCTGCTCGGCCCCACGGGTTCCGGTAAGACCCTGCTGGCTCAGACGCTGGCGAAGCTGCTCAACGTGCCGTTCGCGATCGCGGATGCCACCGCGCTGACCGAAGCCGGCTACGTCGGGGAGGACGTCGAGAACATCCTCCTCAAGCTGCTCCAGGCGGCTGACTTCGACGTGAAGAAGGCCGAGACCGGCATCATCTACATCGATGAGGTCGACAAGATCGCCCGTAAGTCGGACAACCCTTCCATCACCCGGGATGTCTCCGGTGAGGGCGTCCAGCAGGCGCTGCTGAAGATCCTGGAGGGGACGGTCGCCTCCGTGCCCCCGCAGGGCGGACGTAAGCACCCGCACCAGGAGTTCATCCAGATCGACACCGGGAACATCCTCTTCATCTGTGGCGGTGCGTTCGCCGGTCTGGAGGAACTGGTCGAGCAGCGCCACGGCCAGCGTGGCGTCGGCTTCGGCTCGGAGGTCGCCGCCAGGCGCGACAAGGCCCTCGCCGATCTGCTGAGCGACGTGCTGCCGGAGGACCTCGTCCGCTACGGGCTGATCCCGGAGTTCATCGGTCGCCTGCCCATCGTCTCCTCCGTCGAGCCACTCGATCGTGGCGCGCTCGTGGACATCCTCACCCGCCCGCGGAACGCGCTGACCAAGCAGTACCAGCGGTTCTTCGAGTTCGATGGTGTCGAGCTGGAGTTCACCGAGGACGCGCTCGCCGAGGTCGCAGACCTCGCCGTCCTGCGTGAGACCGGTGCCCGTGGGCTGCGGGCGATCCTCGAGGAGGTCCTGCTGTCCACGATGTACGACCTGCCGTCGCGTGACGACGTCGGACGGTGCGTGATCGACGCGGACACCGTCCGCAAGCGCACGAACCCGACCCTGGTCCCGCATTCGAAGCTGCGCGGGGTCGACGAGCCGCAGGAGCGCTCGGCCTGAGCTGACGGCGCTCGGGAGCCGGTGTGGCCATGGAACCTGTGACATCCGCCGACGTGGCAGCGGCCGGTGCGCGGATCCGGCCACATCTGCGACCGACGCCGGTCTGGACGGTGCCGCGGGAGGCGCTGGGGCTCCCCGGGCGTGCGGAGGTGGTGCGGCTGAAGCTCGATCAGCTGCAGCCGACCGGGTCGTTCAAGGTCCGCGGCGCGACGTCGCTGCTCACGGATCCGGGGCTGGTCGACACCGTCACCGAGGCCGGGGTCATCGCCGCCTCCGGGGGCAACTTCGGACTGGCCGTGGCCTGGGCCGCGCACCGGCTGGGCGTCCACGCGACGGTGGTCGTCCCTGCGACCTCCCCGCGGGCCAAGCGCGACCCGATCGCGGCCCTCGGCGCCGAGCTGGTCGTCGTCGACGGCGTCTACGCCGATGCCTTCGCCGCGGCCGAGGAACGCCGGGTGGCAACGGGAGCCGCGATGGCCCATGCCTACGATCAGGCGCCGGTGGTGGCGGGCCAGGGCACGGCAGCCGCGGAGTTCCTCGAGCAGGCCGATGGGCTCGACACGGTGCTGGTTGCCTGTGGCGGTGGTGGCCTGTTGGCCGGCACGCTCGCCGCGGTCCCGACCTCCGTCAGGGTCGTCGCCGTCGAGACGGCGGGGACGGCGACCCTGCGAACGGCGCTGGACGCCGGGAAGCCGGTCGACATCGAGGTCAGCGGCGCGGCCGCCTCCGCGCTCGGTGCCCGTCGGATCGGGGCACATGCGTGGGCCGTGCGCGATCGCCTCCACGCGGCGCTCGTGGTCACCGACCAGCAGGTGGAGCGTGCCCAGCGGTGGCTGTGGGAGGCTGCGCGCCAGCTCGCCGAACCCGGTGGTGCCACGGCGCTGGCCGCGCTGACCGCCGGGATCTACGAGCCCGAAGCGGGCGAGCGCGTCGGTGTCATCGTGTGCGGGGCCAACGCGGACCCCGCGGAGCTGGTCACCTGGGGTTGAGCGTGCCGCCCTCGGGGACCCCAGGGGACGTAGGGGCTTCCCCGGATGGCGAACGGCCGTGGGATGCGCGACGGTGATGGCAACGAAGAGGAGGACCCCTGTGGATCGTGTGACCGAGCCACTGGAGCGCTGGGTCGATGCGGGGCTGTTGTCCCCCGAGCAGGCCGAGCGGATCGAGGCCTTCGAAGCGCAGCGGACGCTCTCGGAGCCGACCGCCGCCTCCGAGCGACTCACGAGCCCAGCGGAGGCGATCGGCTACGTCGGTGCGGCGCTCGCGCTCGGTGCGGTCGCGTTGCTGCTCAGCGACCTCTGGGACGAGCTGTTGACCGGTGGCCGCCTGGCTCTGGTCGCCGCGCTCACCGTCGCTGTCTTCGGCGCTGGCCTCGCCCTGCGCACCGCCGCGAGCCGAGCCATGCAACGTCTGACCAGCGTCCTGTTCACGGCCACCGTCGCCGGTGTCGGGTGGATGACGGGGGTGCTGACCTCCGACGTTCTCGAGCTCGAGATCGCACAGGTCATGCTCTCGGTCGGCACCGCCATGTTCGTCGTGGCGCTGGCGCTGTACCGCTGGCGTCCCGGGGCCCTTCTGCAGCTCGCGACGCTGGGCTCCGCGCTGCTCACCGCCGGCTCGGCGCTCGGCCAGGCGGAGCTGACCCCCGATCCGGAGTGGTTCGGGCTCACGCTCGGCGGGGTGGGCCTCGCCTGGTTCCTCCTGGCGGTCGGTTCCTGGCTCACGCCACGGGTCCTCGCCGAGGTGACCGGAGCCCTGGCGATGTTCCTCGGCGTCCAGGTGGCGTCGTTCGGCGATGCACGCGTCACCGCGCTGGCCATCGGTGCCGCCATCGCGGCCGGGCTCGTCGTGTTGGCGGTGCGCACCGATCAGCTCCACCACCTCGTCATCGGGGCCGTGGGCCTGTTCGTGCTCGTGCCACAGCTCGTCTTCGAGGTCTTCGGCGACGCGATCGGCGCACCGGCCACGCTCCTGCTGCTCGGCCTGTTGCTGGTCCTGCTGGCCGTCGGCCTCGGACGGGCGAAGCGTCAGGTCACGCGAGACGACGATGCCAGAGGAGGATCCCGATGACCCCGACCGAACCCGACGACCCCACCGGCCTGCCCCGTCGCAACCTGGTCGCCCTGGTCGGGGCCGCGCTCGCCCTGGTCGCCGTCGTCGCACTCGTGCTGGCCTTCGGGGTGGCACGGCCACCCGCGCTGACGCCGCTGACCGAGGACCCCACGCCCGCCCCCCCGGGTGGTGTCGCCTGGATGGGCTGGGGCGATGGCGAGGAGTGCCTCCACGTCGCATCGGCGGACGGTACGGCCCGGGAGCTGCGGTGCCCACGTGACGGCGGCAGCGAGATCCTCGGCTGGGACGAGGACGGCATCACCCTCCTTGTCCGGGGCCCGGCGCAGGAGCTCATCGTGGTCGACCCGGTGACCGGGGAGGTGGAGGAGCGTCGGGACCTCAGCGAGGATCGCGAACCGCGCCCGCCCCGGTCGGGTGACATCGACAGCCGCTACGAGGACGGCGTCCTGACCGTCCGGCACACCGACGAGGACGTCGTGCTGTGGAGCGTCGAAGCCCCCGAGAACTACCGGATCGACCAGGGCTCCACCTCGCCGGACGGGGACTGGGTGGTTTTGCTCGACGGCGTCGGACGGCTCCTCCTGGTGCCGGTGGATGGCTCCGCCGCGCCACGGGTGTGGGCGGACACCGACAGCGGTTGGCAGGTCCCGGTCTGGGAGGGAACCCCGGTGGACGACGCAGCGGGGTGACCGCGGGGCACGGTGCGTGCGGCGTGCTGGCTACGCTCGGGCGGCCACCTGCGCCCCGTGGCGCACCCGTCCCACCCGCCTGACGCTCAACGGACCACCTCGATGCCCGAGCTCTCGAAGGCCTACGATCCCGCCGCCGTCGAACCCGACCTCTACGAGGACTGGCGCGCCGCCGGGCTCTTCCACGCCGAGCCGGACGACGACGGGGAGCCCTTCTCGATCGTCATCCCGCCGCCGAACGTCACGGGCTCCCTGCACGTCGGCCACGCGCTGGACAACACGATCCAGGACGCGATCATCCGGCGTGAACGCATGCGCGGGAAGAACGCCGTGTGGGTCCCGGGGACCGACCACGCTGGCATCGCGACCCAGAACGTGGTCGAGAAGCAGCTGGCCGCCGAGGGCACCGACCGTCACGAGCTCGGACGCGAGGCGTTCCTCGAGCGGGTGTGGGCCTGGAAGGAGACCTCCGGCGGCCACATCCTCCGGCAGCTCGAGAAGCTCGGCGCCTCGGCCGACTGGGCGCGCGAGGTCTTCACCTTCGACGAGAAGCGTTCCGAGGCGGTGCGGGAGGTGTTCGTCGCGCTGCACGAGCAGGGGTTGATCTACCGCGGGGAACGGCTCATCAACTGGTGCATCCGGTGTCACACGGCGCTGTCCGACATCGAGGTGGAGCACGAGGACGAGGTCGGGGAGCTGGCCCACTTCGTGTACCCGCTTGCCGAGCAGGACGGGATCGACCCCACCTCGGCCGAGGGGCTCGTCCGCGCTCCCGACGGCTCCCTTGGCATCGCGGTGGCGACCACGCGTGCGGAGACGATGCTCGGCGACACCGCGATCGCGGTGCACCCGGACGACGACCGCTATACCGCGCTCCACGGCGCCGAGGTCCGCCACCCGTTCCAGCACCGCACCTTCGCGGTCGTCGCGGATGCCTACGTCGACCCGGAGTTCGGCTCGGGCGCGGTGAAGATCACCCCGGCGCACGACCCGAACGACTTCGAGATCGCGGGGCGCCACGACCTCGACGTCCTGGACATCATGGACGACACCGGTGTCCTCACCGAGGTGGTGGGGGAGCGGTTCGCCGGAGCGGACCGACTCGCGGCGCGTGATCTCGTCAAGGAGGCGCTCGCGGAGCTCGGGCTCCTCCTCCGCGTGGAGGACCACGAGCACGCGGTCGGCCACTGCTCCCGGTGCAACACGATCATCGAGCCGCGACTGTCGCTGCAGTGGTTCGTCGCCATGCGCGAGCTCGCCGACACCGCCGCCGAAGCGGTCCGGGCCGGGCGCACACGCTTCGTCCCGGCGTCGCGCACCCAGCCGTTCCTCGCTTGGTTGGAGAACCTGCACGACTGGTGCATCTCGCGCCAGATCTGGTGGGGCCACCGCATCCCGGCCTGGTACGGGCCGGGTGGGGAGATCCGGGTCTCGCGCGAGGACATCGAGGAGGAGGGCTGGGTCCAGGACGAGGACGTCCTCGACACGTGGTTCTCCAGCCAGCTGTGGCCGTTCAGCGTCTTCGGTTGGCCCGAGGAGACACCGGAGCTCGAGACCTGGTTCCCGACCTCGACCCTGGTCACGGGCTACGACATCAACACCTTCTGGGTATCGCGCATGCTGATGATCAGCCTGTGGTTCACGGGAGAGGTGCCGTTCCGCGTCGTGCACAACCACGGACTCGTGCGTGACGAGCACGGCAAGAAGATGTCCAAGTCCTTCGGTAACGTGATCGATCCGCTCGATCTGGTCGGGACCTACGGTGCAGATGCGACGCGGCTCGCCCTGCTGCGGTCCTCGGCGCCCGGCGCCGACGTCCCGTTGGCCGAGGAGTGGGTCGAGGGGGCGAAGCGGTTCGCCAACAAGCTGTGGAACGTCGGCGGCTTCGCGCTCGCTCGCCTCGATGGCACACGCCCCGGGGAGCTCCCCCCTGCCGGGGACCTCGACCTGGTCGACCGGTGGCTGTTGTCGCGCCTCCAGAGCGTGCACGCGGCGACCGACGCCGCCTACGAGGACTACGACTGGGCGACGGTCTGCCGCACCCTGTACCACTTCGTCTGGGACGAGTTGGCCGACTGGTACGTCGAAGCCATCAAGGGCCGACTCGCCGGGGACGACCCGGATGCCGCGGCCCGCGCTCGGCAGGTGCTCGCGTTCACCGCCGACACCGTCCTGCGGCTACTGCACCCGGTGATGCCGTTCGTGACCGAGGCACTGTGGCGCACCCTGACCGGTGCTGCCGGTGGGGCCGAGTCGCTCATGGTCGCCGCGTGGCCGGAGCCCGACCTCGGATGGCGGGACGAGGACGCCGAGCGTGACTTCGCCACCGTCCAGGATCTGGTCACCGAGGTGCACCGGTTCCGGTCGCAGAACGGCGTCGCGCCATCCGTCCGGTTCCCCCTCGAGGTCACCGGCGAGGACACGGCGTTGCTCCGGGATCAGGCGGGGCTCATCACCTCCTTGGCCGGGCTCCAGGACCTCGCCGTCCTGCCGGAGATCCCCGAGCGTGAGGGGATGTCCACGATCCGCTTCCGTGGTGGCGAGGCGGCCGTGCAGCTCGCCGGGCTGATCGATGTCGACGCCGAGCTCGCCAGGCTCACCAAGGAGCTCGCCAGGCTCACAGCGGAACTCGACCGGGTGGACGGCAAGCTCGCCAACGAGTCGTTCGTCACGCGCGCGCCGGGGGACGTCGTCCAGCGCGAACGTGAGCGGCGCGAGGAACTGCGCGCGGACGCGGCCGCCCTGCGGGAGCGGGTCAGCTCCCTGGAGGCCCTGCGGCGCTGAGCCGAGCCCCCTGCCCTCACCCGCCCGACGAGGCGACCTCGAACGTGGTCGGTGGCCACGCGGCGGCTCCGAGCTCACGTGAGATGTTGACCGCGGCGCGGCGGACCTCATCGGTGGTCGCCTGGTCCGTGGGCGCCTGCGAGCTCGGGACGACGATCCCGATCGCCCCGACCACGGCGTCGTGGCCGTCGAAGATCGGCGCGGCGACCTCGGCCTCGCCGAGGATCGCCTCGTCTGCCGCTGCGGCGACCCCGGCGCGCCGGACCGCCGCGAGCTCCTCGGAGAGCGCTGCGGGATCCACGTGCGTTCGCCCGGTCAGCTTGGGGAGCGCATGGTCCTCGAGCAGCTGGCGGGCCTGCTCCGGGTCGTAGGCGAGGACCGCCTTCCCGAGTGCGGTGCCGTGAGCCGGGATGTCGATCCCGATCTCACGCATCTGGTGGCTGCCGTCCGGACGTAGCACGTGATGCACGACCACGATGTCGCCGGCGAGCAGGACACCCACCCGGACGGCGGCACCCGTGCGCTCCGCCAGCGCCTCGGTCCACCCGAGCGAGCGCAGCCGCAGCTCGTTCGAGTCGAGGTAGACGTTGCTCAGCCGGAGCACGCCCGGCCCGAGCCCGTACCGCCCGCTCCCGTCCTGCTCGACCAGGCCGCGCGCGACCAACGTCGCGACGATCCCGTGCACCGTCGAGTTCGGGAGTGAGAGCCGGGAGGCGAGCTCGGTCAGGCGCAGGCGACGGGCGCCCTGCAGCTCGACGAGGATGCTCACCGCGCGGTCGACGGACTGGATCATCGCCGGACCCCGGCGAAGGGTCCGTTGCGCGTCCGGTGCCCAGCGCGCTGCCTCATACCTCGGCCGCGGCACGCAGGGCGTCGAGCACGATCACCGCCGAGGTCGCGCCGGGATCCTGGTGCCCTTCGCTGCGGGCGCCGAGGTAGCTCGCGCGACCCTTGCGGGCTCTGAGCGGCACGGTCGCCAGCGCACCGTCCTCGGCTGCGGCGACCGCGAGCCGCAGGGTGCCGGCGAGCCCGGCACCGGCCCGGGCCGCCTCGTGCGCGGCCGTGGCGGCCGGAGCCAGCGCGTCCACCATGGTCTTGTCCCCGAGCTCGGCGGCCCCGAGCTGCTGGACCGCGTCCAGGCCGGCGGTCAGTGCCGCCGCCAGGGCCGTCGGGTCCGCGGGTGCATCGGGCAACCGGCGCCCGAGCGCGGTGAACCAGGTGCCGTACAGCGGGCCGCTGGCTCCCCCGATCGAGCGGGACAGTGCATGCCCCACCGCGGCGACCAGGCGGGCCGCTTCCGTGGTCGCTTCCTCCGCGATCGCGGTGAGAGCGGCTCGCGCGCCGCGGGTCATGTTCGCGCCGTGGTCCGCATCGCCGATCGCCGCGTCCAGTTCCGTCAGGTACGCCTCGGCGGCCCGCAGGCGGTGATCGAGCTCGGTGATCCACCGGGTGACGACCAGGTGGTCGAGGCTCGCGGGGGGATCGAGGGCTGCGCCGGGTGACCCGCCGTTCGAGGTGCTCACGTCGGTCCCTTCGCGGAGGCAAGCGGGGCTCTTGACACACTAGCCCGTACGGACTTGACTCGGAATCGTTCGATGATGCCGAAACAGTTTCGATGACACGCCCGTGTTGCATGGCGGAGACGGGCATCGGTGACGGTTCGCGACGCCATCGGCTATGTGACGGATGTGGATCGGGCCACGTGCCCGACAGCATGGTGCGACGGTCCGGCGGGAGGCCCGCCGAACCGGGGCGAGTGGACTCGCCCGAAGGGACGGCAGCGGGCTTCGATGCCCGCGGAAGAGGGCAGCAGATGAAGAAGCTGATCAACGAACCGGAAGATGTCGTCGCTGAGGCGCTCCAGGGGATGGAGCGTGCGCACCCGGAGCTCAGGATCGATCACGATCTCCACGTGGTGGTCCGCTCGGATGCCCCGGTCTCCGGCAAGGTCGGGATCATCTCCGGCGGCGGATCCGGACACGAACCGTTGCACAACGGCTTCGTCGGCATGGGCATGCTGGACGCGGCCTGCCCCGGTGAGGTCTTCACCTCGCCGAACCCGGACCAGATGCTGGCGGCGACCAAGGCCGTCGACGGGGGCGCCGGCGTCCTGCACATCGTGAAGAACTACACCGGCGACGTCATGAACTTCGAGATGGCGGCCGAGCTCGCAGCAGCGGACGGCGTCGACGTCGAGGCCGTCGTGATCGATGACGACGTCGCCGTCCAGGACTCGAGTTTCACCGCCGGCCGGCGCGGGGTCGGCGCGACCGTGCTCGCCGAGAAGATCTGCGGCGCTGCGGCCGAGGCCGGCCGGTCGTTGGCCGAGGTCAAGGAACTGTGCGAGCGCGTGAACGCGAACGGCCGCTCGATGGGGCTCGCGTTGACCTCCTGCACGGTGCCGTCGGCCGGCAAGCCCACCTTCGAGCTCGGCGACGACGAGATGGAGCTCGGCATCGGCATCCACGGGGAGCCGGGCCGTGAGCGACGGAAGATCGCCCCGGCCGCTGAGGTCACCAAGGCCCTCGTCGACCCGATCGTCACCGACCTGCCCTTCGAGTCCGGCGACAAGGTCCTCGTGTTCGTCAACTCGATGGGGGGCACCCCGCTGATCGAGCTGTACATCATCTACAACGAGGTCGCCAAGCTGCTCGCGGACCGCGGGATCGAGATCGAGCGGAACCTCGTCGGCCCCTACATCACCTCCTTGGAGATGCAGGGTTGCTCGGTCACGCTGCTCAAGCTGGATGACGAGCTCACCGAGCTGTGGGACGCGCCGGTGAAGACACCTGCGCTGACCTGGGGAGCGTGAGCATGGCGGACGGGACGACCGTCACGATCGACGATCTGGTGGCATGGATCCACCGGTTCTCCGAGGTGATCACCGAACACGCTGAGGAGCTGACCCAGCTCGACTCGGCGATCGGCGATGCGGACCACGGTACGAACATGCGCCGTGGCTGCCGCGCGGCCGTCGAAGCCCTGGCAGCGACCGAACCCGAGGATGTCACCGGGTTCGGCCGCGCCATCGCCATGAAGCTGATCTCCACGATCGGGGGCACCAGCGGCCCGCTGTACGGCAGCTTCTTCCTCGCCTTCGGGACCGCAGGTGGCAGCACCGGCACGCTGGACGCCGAGAGCGCCGTGGCCTGCTTCCGGGCCGCGGTCGACTCCATCGCTGCACGAGGCAAGGCCGAGCCGGGTGACAAGACGATGCTCGATGCGCTCGAACCGGCGGTCGCTGCGATGGAAGCCGCGCTCGCCGACGGATCCTCGCTCGGTGAGGCGTTCGAACGCGGCACCGTCGCGGCGGAGGAGGGGATGCATGCCACGATCCCGATGCTCGCCCGCAAGGGTCGTGCCAGCTACCTCGGGGAGCGCAGCATCGGACACCAGGATCCGGGCGCCACGTCCTCGTGGCTGCTCGTCAGGTCCGCGGCGGAGACGTTCGCGGCCTGAACCGGTCCTCGCCCGGACCGAGGCACCGTCTCCCGCGGTGCCTCGGTCCGGGTAGAGGTGCCATCCGAGGTGCGGCCTCCCGGATGGACGTCCGCCGCGCCCGACCAGGAGGCCGTCCCACCAGCATCCCATCACCAGCATCTCATGACCGGCATGCCGGGGAGGAGCCTCTCGTGACCGTCGGTATCGTCGTCGTCTCGCACAGCGCGGCACTCGCCTCGGCAGCGGGTGAACTCGCCCGCGAGATGGCGGGGGACTCGCTCAGGATGGCCTTGGCCGGGGGGGTCGACGACGATGAGGCGCCGCTCGGAACCGATGCCGTGAAGGTGATGACGGCGATCCAGGAGCTGGACTCCGAGGACGGTGTGCTGGTCCTGATGGACCTCGGATCGGCCGTGCTCTCGGCCGAGATGGCGCTCGATCTGCTCCCCGCGGACATGGCTGCACGCGTCGTGCTGTGCGAGGCCCCGATCGTCGAGGGCCTGATCGCCGCCGCGGTACAGGCCGCTGCCGGTGCCGGGATCGAGGAGGTGGCTGCCGAGGCCCGTCGGGGTCTGGACGCCAAAGCGAGCCATCTCGGCGTGGAGCCACCGGAGGGTCCAGCGCAGCCGTCGGCCCCGCTGGGCGAAGCCGCCGAAGAGGGGGCGCTGAGCGCGGAGCTCACCGTCCCGAACGCCTTGGGTTTCCACGCGCGCCCGGCCGCACGGATCGTCGAAGCCCTCGGTCCGTTGGATGCTGCGGTCACGGTGATCGATACCACCACGGGGCGCGGCCCGGTGTCCGCCCGTAGCCTGAACGGGCTCATCACGCTCGGCGCGGAGCAGGGCCATGTCCTCGCCCTCTCAGCTACCGGGTCGGACGCCGCCGCCGCCCTGGAGGCACTCGGCGCGCTGGCTGCGGACAACCTCGGTGATCCTCCGGACGACCGCGTCAGCGCGGCCGCGGACCCGGCCGAGACGAGCAGCCGCGCACCCGACGTGGACACCGCGGAAGACCCGTCCCGCCGGCCGGATGTGCTCACCGGGCTCCCGGCGGCACCCGGTGTCGCGGTCGGCGTCGTCCAGCTCCAGGGCGCGGCGGTGTTGCCGGACCTCGACGACATCCCGGAACCCCCCGCGTCACTCGACCCGATCGCAGAACGGGAACGACTGGACCACGCGCTGGCGACGGCGGCCGAGCGACTGACCGCGGCCGCCGAGCAGCTCCAGCGGCAGGCGGGCGCCGGCGCGGCGGAGATGGTCCGCGCCCAGCTGCTCCTGCTCGAGGACCCGGCGCTGCTCGAGCCGGCGCGTGCCGCGATGGACGCCGCCGAGGCGGATGCCGCGGGGGCGTGGTCCGCCGCCGTGCAAGAGGTGCTGGCCACCTACGACGAGGTCGATGACGACTACCTCGCCGAGCGGGCCGCCGATCTCCGGGCGGTCGGCCGGGAGGTCCTCGCGGTCCTGCTGGGGGTCGAGCGGTCCACGCGGACGCCGCACGGGGTCATCGTGGCCGAGGACCTGTCGCCGGGTGAGACCGCCAGACTCGACCCGGCGCAGGTGGACGGCATCGTGACCGCCGTCGGGAGCCCGACGGCGCACGCGGCGCTGCTGGCCCGCGCGCTCGGCATCCCGGCGGTCGTGGCGGTCGGTCCACGAGCCCTGACGCTCGAGGAGGGTGACGAGGTCGTCGTCGACGGGACCTCGGGCCGGGTCGAGACCGCCCCCGATGCCACGCGTATCGCCGAGGTGCGGGACCAACGCGCCGAGGCGGAGCGGGCGCGTGAGGTGCAGCGGCTGGCGGCGGCGGGCCCGGCCGTCACCCGCGACGGGACCGTCATCGAGGTCCGGGCGAACGTGGGGCTGCCGGCCGATGCGGCGCGCGCAGCCCACGAGGGCGCGGACGGCGTGGGCCTGCTGCGGAGCGAGTTCCTGTTCCTCGACCGGGATCGGGCACCTGACGAGGATGAGCAGGTCGCGAGCTATACGTCGATCTGCGAGGCGCTCGGCGGGCGTCCGGTCGTGCTGCGGACCCTGGACGTCGGCGGGGACAAGCCGTTGCCCTACATCGACCTGCCGGTCGAGGCCAACCCGTTCCTCGGAACCCGTGCGGTCCGGCTCGGGCTGCGCGACGAGGCACTGTTCACCACGCAGCTCCGCGCGGCGCTGCGCGTCGCCGCCGAGCATCCGCTGCAGCTGCTCGTGCCCATGGTCGCCACGCTCGCCGAGATCGAGGCGGTCAAGCGTCTCCTCGACGAGGCCCGCGCAGCCCTGCTCGCGGAGGGGAAGCCCGCGGCCGAACACCTGCCGTTCGGTGTCATGGTGGAGATCCCGGCGCTCGCCCTCAAGGCCGCCCATGTCGTGCCAGCGGTCGACCTGTTGTCGATCGGGACGAACGACCTGACCCAGTACACGATGGCGGCGGAGCGCGGGAACCCGGCGCTGGCCGCGCTCTTGGACCCGCTCGACCCGGCCGTGCTCCGACTCATCGGCGAGGTCGGTTCGGCGGCGGTGGGCCACGAGGTGACGGTGGCGGTCTGTGGTGAGGTGGCCAGCGACCCATCCCTGGCGGCCCTCTTGCTCGGGCTCGGCGTGCGTGAGCTCAGCGTCCCACCGATCGATGTACCGGCGGTCAAGGAGGCGGTCCGCGCGGTCCGCCTGGCGGATGCCGAGGAGCTGGCGGCGCGGGCGATGGCCTGCGCCTCGGCGGTGGAGGTCCGCGCGCTGCTCTGAGACGGGCCGGAGGGGTCCTCGGATACGGTCGTGGCCTCCGTGCCGTCCCATCCTGGTGAGGTCCCCGTGGCCAACAGCACCCCTGAGCACGACCGCGAGGTCGCTGCCGCCTTCGAGCGTGCGGTCGCGCGCCTGGGCTCCCGCGGTCCGGGTCGGATGGTCCCCGACCTCTCCCGCATCACGGCCCTGACCGGGTTGCTCGGCGATCCGCAGCTGGCGTACCCGTCGGTGCAGGTCACGGGCACCAACGGCAAGGGTTCCACGACGCGGATGCTCGGGGCGCTGTGTGCTGCGGCCGGGATCTCCGCGGGGACCTACACCTCGCCGCATCTCCAGACGGTGCGTGAGCGGCTCAGCATCGCCGGGCACGCCATCTCGCCACGACGGTTCACCGAGATCCACGACGAGGTGGCGACCATCGCGGACCTCGTCGATCAGCGAGCGCAGGAGGAGCACGGCGTGGCCGCCGACCACGTCACCTACTTCGAACTGCTCACGGCCATGGCAACCCGGTGGTTCGCGGACGCGCCGGTCGACGTCGGGGTGTTCGAGGTGGGGATGGGTGGTCGCTGGGACGCCACCAACCTCGTCCGGGGCGAGGTGGCCGTCCTCGGTCCGATCGACGTGGATCATCCGGAGCTCGGACGGACCCCGCGTGAGGTCGCCACCGAGAAGGTGGGGATCATCAAGCCGGGGGCGCAGGTGGTCACGGCCGTCCAGGACGAGGAGGTCGATGAGCTCATCGACGCCACGGTCGCAGGTGCAGGTGCGACACGCTGGCGGGTCGGCGAGGACGTCGGGGTGGTCGAGCGGGGTATCGCCGTCGGTGGGCAGCTGCTCACCCTGCGCGTCGGCGATCGGGAGATCGACGAGGTCGTCCTGCCGCTGTTCGGTGCCCATCAGGCCGACAACGCCGCGCTGGCACTGGGTGCGTTCGCCGCCCTGACCGGTGAGGCGTTCGCACGGATGGACGATGACGTCGTCCGCCACGGACTCGGTGCGGTCACCGCTCCCGGCCGGCTCGAGATCGTGCACCGCGAACCGACGGTCCTCCTCGACGGTGCCCACAACCCGCACGGCGCCCGTGCGGCGGCAGCGGCGCTCGGGGAGTCGTTCGCCTTCGATGAGGTGGTGTTGGTCGCGGCCTGCCTGGAGGACAAGGACATCGAGGCGATCCTCGCCGCCTTCCGGGGCACGGTCTCGCACGTGATCGTCACCCGCGCACCGTCACCGAGGGCAGCCAGCGTCGAGCGGATGCGGACGGCGGCCCTGGACGTGTGGGGTGACGCCGGGCTGGTCGTGGAGGCCGCCACCGATATCGCGTCCGCTCTGGCGCTGGCGACCGAGATCGCGGGCGCGTCCGATGCGATCCTGGTCGCAGGGTCGCTGTACACCGTCGGAGCAGCCAGGGACCGCTACCTCCCGCTGGACGATGCGCTCGAGGACGAGATCGTCATCGCGCCCGAGGACGAGGAGGATGACGAGGACGACACCGAGGTGGCGGATCTGCGGGCCGCGCTGGCGGATGACGCCGTCGTCGCGGCAGCGATCGCCGAACTCGAGGGCGAGCACGAGGACAGCGGTGACGCGGACGAGGACGGCCGCGACGGGGCGTGATCGCCCGCGGGCTGGTTGGCGTCGGCGCTCCTGGTGCGGCAGGCTCCGCACCCGGCGCGCTGGTCCGTGCGCGTCCTAGACCCTGGAGAGCTGCCCGTGTCCACCGAACGCACCCTGATCCTCGTCAAGCCCGACGGTGTCGCCCGTGGGCTCATCGGCGAGGTCATCGCCCGTATCGAGCGCAAGGGCTTCACGCTCGAGGCGCTGGAACTCCGCACGCTGGAGCGCGACGTCGCCGAGGAGCACTACGGCGAACACACCGACAAGCCGTTCTTCGGTGAACTCGTCGCGTTCATCACCTCGGGACCGCTGGTGGCGATGTGTGTCTCCGGCGAGAGCGCGGTCAGCGCCATGCGGTCCCTGATGGGTGCGACGAACCCCCTCGAGGCGACGCCGGGGTCGATCCGGGGCGACCTCGCGACCGTCATCGGCGAGAACATCGTGCATGGCTCGGACTCCCCCCAGTCCGCTGCACGTGAGCTCGAACTGTTCTTCCCGGGACGCTTCTGAGCCGATCGCAGCCCAGGGGCCCGGGCGTGGTTCCCGGGCCGCTCGTGCGGCGTCATCCACAGGCCGATAAGCCTTCGAGCGGCTCCCGCGGCCCCGGTCGGGCAGCCTGGCGCACCTCGCCAGCCCTCAGGGAGCAGCCATGGACCCGGCCGTCACCACGGCAACCGACGTCGTCGCGGGTGCGTCCGCGCTCATCGCCACCTCCTTCCGAGACGGTCCGACGTCCGGGGAACTCGGTGGACGGATCGACCCCGGGTGTCGGCACGTGCCCTGCCTGCGCCGGTGGTACCGGCCGGCAGCGGCCGACCAGCCGGCCCTGACGAGCCCGGAGGAGGCGGCCGCGGTGCTCGTCCCGGAGGTCGGCACCGCCGACCGGGAACGGTGCGTCGCGGCCCTCCTCGACACCAAACATCGCCTGCTGGAGGTCGCCACCATCAGCGTCGGGAGCCTGGACCACACGTTCATGGCGCCACGAGAGGTCTTCCGCGACGCTCTGCTCGCGAACGCGGCCGCGATCGTGCTCGCCCACAACCACCCGTCGGGTGATCCGGAGCCGTCCCGCGATGACGAACAGGTGACCCGACGGCTGGTGCGCGCGGGGGAGTTGGTGGGCGTCGAGGTCCTCGACCACCTCGTGGTCGGGGGTCTGCAGTGGGTCAGCCTCGCCCGTCGCGGCCTGGTCTGAGCAGGCTGCGGCCGGGGCCCGTCAGCCAGGGGCCGTCCGCCGGGGGCACGCCGCACGGCGGTGATGGAAGGGGGGTGTTAGCCTCTGCACAGCGCCCGGGTGGGCACGTCCGCCCCAGCACGGTCCCAGCACGGTCCGCCCCGCGGTCCGGGCGAGAACATCCGGCGCGGTCCCCGCGTCCTCGACGACGCCCTTCTCGTAGCAGCGGTAGGTCCTCCTGTGGCGGCGAACATCGGCAACTCCCTTCAGTTCCTCGGTCGCGACATGGCCGTGGACCTCGGTACGGCGAACACGCTCGTCTACGTCCGTGGGCGTGGCATCGTGCTCAACGAGCCCTCCGTGGTCGCGATCAACACCAAGACGGGACACATCCTGTCGGTGGGATCGGAGGCCAAACGGATGATCGGGCGTACACCCGGGCACATCATGGCGATCCGGCCGCTGAAGGACGGCGTGATCGCCGACTTCGACGTGACCGAGAAGATGCTCCGCTACTTCATCCAGGCCGTCCACAAGCGCCGCTTCCTCGCCAAGCCGCGCGTCGTCGTGTGCGTGCCCTCCGGTATCACCGGGGTCGAACAGCGCGCGGTCGAGGAGGCGTCGATCCAGGCTGGTGCCCGCGCGGCCTACATCATCGAGGAACCGATGGCCGCCGCGATCGGTGCCGGCCTGCCGGTCCACGAGCCGGCCGGCAACATGGTCGTCGACATCGGTGGTGGGACCACCGAGGTCGCGGTCATCTCGCTCGGCGGGATCGTCACCTCGCAGTCGATCCGTATCGGGGGCGACGAACTCGACGACTCCATCATCTCCTACATCAAGAAGGAGTACTCGCTCATGCTGGGCGAGCGCACCTCGGAGGAGATCAAGATGGCGATCGGGAGCGCGTTCCCCCTGCCGGACGAACCCCACGCCGAGATCCGTGGCCGCGACCTGGTCTCCGGGCTGCCGAAGACGATCATCGTCTCGGCCGATGAGATCCGCAAAGCGATCGAAGAGCCGGTCAACGCGATCATCGACGCGGTCAAGAACACGCTCGACAAGACCCCGCCGGAGCTCGCCGCCGACATCATGGACAAGGGCATCGTCCTGACCGGGGGCGGGGGGCTGCTCAAGGGCCTCGACGAGCGGCTCAAGCACGAGACCGGGATGCCGATCCACACGACCGAGAACCCGCTCTCCTCGGTCGCGATCGGGGCCGGTAAGTGCCTCGAGGAGTTCGAGTCGCTCAAGAAGGTCCTGGTGTCCTCCTCGCGCCACTGACCGCGGGAGCGCCCCGGTACGGCGGCGGAGCGGCTCGTGACCGACGAGCCCAGGGGGAGAAGCGTTGTTCCAGCGACGTCGCGTCCGGATCCTCCTCGCCCTGCTCGTCGCTGCGGCCATCGCGCTCGTCACCATCGATTTCCGCGGAGGGGATGAGGGGATCCTCGATCGGGCACGTGGTGGGGTGACAGCGGTGTTCCGTCCCGTCCAGGACGGGGTGGTCACGCTGGTCCGGCCCTTCAGCAACCTCGGGAGGTCGGTCTCGGAACTGCTGGCCATCCGCGCGGAGAACGAACGGCTGCGCGAGCGGGTGGCGGAACTCGAGGAGCGGCGCAGAGCCGTCTCGGATCTCGAACGGGAGAACGCGGAGTTCCGCACCCTCCTGGACATCGCCGACCGGACCGAACTCGATGTGGCCGCCGCGCGGGTGGTGGCCCTGGCCCCCTCCAACTTCGAGTGGACGGTCACGATCGACGTCGGTGCCGACGAGGGCATCGAACGTGGCATGCCGGTCATCGACGGTGATGGCCTGGTCGGTCGCGTCATCCAGGTGACGCCCGGCGCCTCGCGGGTCCTGCTGGCCATCGATCCGAGCTTCTCGGCCGCTGCGCGCAGTGCCGGGGACGGCGAGGTGGGCATCCTCGACGGTCGCGGCGGTGATCCGATGGTCCTCAGACTGCTCGACCCCCTGGCGGACCTCGCGGTCGGCGACCAGGTCGTGACCTCGAGCTACCAGGGCGGGGTGTTCCCGGCCGGTATCCCCATCGGGACGGTGGCGGCGGTCGGCGAGGGTGGCTCCGCCCTCGCGCCGGAGGTGCAGGTCAACCCGTTCGTGGACTTCACCCGCCTCCACCACGTGTTGGTGGTCTTCAGCACCGGGGTCGACGACATCCCCCCGTTCGAGGGCTCGGATGACCTCGAGTTCGAGCGGCCCCCGGTCTCCCCGCGGCTGGACGATGACGCCGACGATGACGTGGACGACGAGGGATCGGACGAGGAGACCTCCGACGGGGAGGATGCCGGTGGTCCCGATGCGACGGGGGCGAACGCACTCGGGGCTCCTAGGCCGAGGCCGTGATCAGGCGAACGCTGGTGATGGCGCTGCTGCTGGTGACGGCGGCGGTGCTCGAGACCGCGCTGTTCCCTTCGCTGGCCCTGTTCGGGTTCCGGCCGGATCTACTCCTCCTGGTCACCGCGGTCGTCGCCACCCGGGATGGCCCGATGGCCGGAGCGCGGGTCGGGAGCGCGGCGGGCCTGCTCGGTGACCTGCTGGTCACCTCGGCACCGGTGGGGCTCGGGGTCCTCGTGGTCAGCGTCCTGGGCGCGCTGGTGGGTTGGTCCCGCCCCTACCTCGCGCCGAGCTCGGTCACCGCACCGCTGCTGCTCGTGGCCGCGGCATCGGTGGCGGGGACCGCGGCCCACGGCATCCTCGGCGGGTTGCTCGTCGACGATCGTCCCGGAGCGGAGCTCGTGGTCCAGGCCGCGATCGCCGTGGGCCTGTACAACACGCTGCTCTCCCCGTTGGCGTACACGCTGGTCCGCCGCGTCAGCGACGCGTTCCCGCTGCGAGGCGCTGGCTTCCAGTGAGGAGCAGGGTCGGCGCTCTCGCCGGCGCTGGTACCGTCGAGACGTGACCTGGACGGCCCGCACGATGTGGCCGAGCGTGTGGATCCCGTCCAGGCCGCCCGGAGGGGCACCGCCCGCGAGGGCGGTGGTCTCTGCCCCCACCTCGTTGTCCCGGCCCGAGCGCGAGGGTCCGCACCCGTCATGGCACCACCCTCGTCGGAGTCGTCCTCCGTCCTCCGCCTGACCTTCTTCGCGGTGCTCGTCATCGCGTTGTTCGTGTCCCTGTTCGCCCGCCTGTGGTTCCTCCAGGTCCTGGCCGGCGACCGTTACGTGGAGCTCGCGGACTCGAACCGGCTGCGTACCGTGATCACCGAGGCGCCCCGGGGGGCCATCCTCGGCTCCGACGGTGAGGAGCTGGTGCGCAACCGGCCCGCGTTGACGATCTCGGCTGACCGGCGGGCCCTGCTGGATGACGCCGGGGAGCCTGCCGACGAGGAGGCGGCCCGGGTCCTCGAGCGGCTCGCCGTCCTCCTGGAGCTCGACGTTGACGAGGTGATCGAGCGGCTCTCCAGCCAGCGGCGGAGCCCCTTCAGGCCCGTTCCCATCGAGATCGACGTCGCACCTGAGATCGTCTTCGCGGTCCAGGAGCGGCGTGAGCTGTTCCCGGGGGTCGTCCCGGAGACCCTGCCCGTGCGTGAGTACCCGCAAGGGTCCCTGGCCGCGCACCTGGTCGGCTACATCGGGGAGATCTCGGAGGCGGAACTGCTGCGCCCGGACTTCGCGGACTACCGGGCGGGCGACCTCGTGGGCCGCACCGGCTTGGAGCAGAGCTACGAGGCGGATCTGCGTGGGACCGCCGGCCAGCGGCTCCTCGTCGTCAACGCCCGTGGGGACGTGCTCGACGTGCAGCGTGACCGTGATCCCATCCAGGGAGCCGACCTCGTCACCACCTTGGATCTCGACCTCCAAGCGGCGACCGAGGAGCTGTTGGTCGATGGCATCGAAGCCAGCCGCGACATCCAGCGTGACGACGGGCAGTTCCTCCCGTCCGTGGCGGGCTCGGCCGTGGTGCTCGACGCACGGAGCGGCGCGGTCCTGTCGATGGCCTCCTACCCGTCCTACGACCCGCGGGAGTTCGTCGGCGGGGTCACCCACGCCTACCTCGCGGAGCTCCTCGACGAGGAGAACGAGTCACCGCTGATCAACCGCGCCATCGCCGGGGAGTACCCCCCGGGCTCGGTGTTCAAGCCGGTGTCCGGAGCTGCCATGGTCGAAGGTGGGCAGATCACGCCGCGGGGCACCGTGGAGTGCGCCCCGGCCTTCGAGCTCGGTGGCAACACCTTCCGGAACTGGAACCGCGGGGTCAACGAGGGTCCGATGGATCTGGCGGATGCACTCAGGCGATCCTGTGACACCTACTTCTACGAGCTCGCCTTCGACCAGTGGCTCGCCGAGGAGCGCCAGGAGGACCCGGACGAGGTGTTGATCGACGTGGCAGAGCGCTTCGGGTTCGGGGTCCGTGCCGGTCTCGACCTGCCTGGCGAGAAGGCTGGCCGCGTACCCGGACGGGACTGGCGTGAGGACTACTGGCTCAACAACCGCGATGACTACTGCCGACAGGCGGAGCTCGCCGACCCTGGAACGGCTGCGCGGGTGGCGTTCACCGACCTGTGCCAGTACGGCGGTCTGTGGCGCGGAGGTGACGCGGTCAACAGCTCGATCGGGCAGGGTGACGTCCTCTCCAGCCCGCTGCAGGTCGCCTCGTCCTACCAGGCGATCGCCAACGACGGGGTCCGGATGCGACCGCACCTCGGTGGCCGGGTCGTCGCGCCGGATGGCAGCCTCGTGCGCGAGATCGAGCCCGAGGTGATCGGCGACCTCGGGATCGACGACCAGACGTTGGCGGTCATCCAGGAGGGGCTCGAGGAGGTCGTGATGCACCCACGCGGTACGGGACGCTCGGCCTTCGCCGACTTCCCCCTGGACGAGATCCCGGTGGCGGGCAAGACGGGTACCGCGGAGGTACGACCCAAGGTCCCCTACGCGTGGTTCGTCGGCTACGCGCCGGTGGACGATCCTAAGATCGTGGTCGTCGTCAACGTCGAGCAGGGCGGCGGCGGCTCCCAGACCGCCGCGCCGATCGTGCGCAACATCATGGCCCACTACTTCGGGGTGGAGCTCGCCGAGGAGGCCCGGTTCGAAGCCGGTGAGGAGATCCTGGACTGACCCGCCCCGGTGATGGCAGCGCGAGCACGTGAGGAGGTGAGGCGAGATGGACGTCGGGTACCTGCAGGACCGCGATCAGCGGCGCATGCGTGAACATGTGCAGTCCCGTTGGACGGAGGTCTACGCCCCGATCCGCCACCTCGATCCCGTCCTGGTGCTCACGGCCCTGGCCCTGTCGGGGATCGGGTTCGTCGCCATCTACAGCGCCAAGCTCGTCGCGCTGACGACGCAAGGCCTGCCCACGACCTTCTACCTCTCCCGCCAACTCATGGCGCTCGCCATCGGCGTGGTCGTCATGGTGGTGGTGGCCGTCATCGACTACCGGCACGTTCGTGTCTACTCGCCGGCCGTGGCGGTCCTGGCGTTGGTGCTGCTCGGCCTGGTGCTCTCCCCCCTCGGGACCGAGATCAACGGCTCGCAACGCTGGATCGTGCTGGGGGGTTTCCAGCTCCAGCCGAGCGAGCTCGCCAAGCTCGCCGTGCTCATCACCGTGGCCGCGCTGCTGCACGACAGCGACGGTGAGCCGGGACCAGGGACGGTGCTGCTCGCGCTGTTGGTCACGCTGGTCCCGACCGCGCTCGTGTTCCTCCAACCGGATCTCGGGACCTCGATCGTGTTCGTCTGGACGACCGCGGTGCTGTTCCTGCTCGGCGGCGTCAAGGCGCGCTACCTCGTCGGCCTCGTGATCGGCGGGGTCATCGCGGTCATCGTGGCGCTCCAGACGGAGGTGATCGAGAGCTACCAGTTGTCGCGCCTGACCGCGTTCATGGATGCCGGTGACGCCTCGGCCGCGCAGACCACCGCGTTCCAGACCCGCCAATCGCTGATCGCGGTGGGGTCGGGTCAGTTCGCCGGGAAGGGGCTCTTCGAAGGCACGCAGACCTCGCTGTCCTACGTCCCGGAGAACCACACCGACTTCATCTTCACCGTCATCGCCGAGGAGTTCGGTTTCCTCGGTGGGAGCGTCGTGCTGGGCCTCCTGCTGCTGCTGGTGTGGCGGGGCCTTCGGATCGCGATCCTCGCCAAGGACACCTTCGGGATGCTGGTTGCGGGCGGGATCGTTGCGATCCTCTCCCTCCAGGTGTTCGTCAACGTCGGCATGACCATCGGCATCATGCCGGTGACCGGGATCCCGTTGCCGTTCATCAGCTACGGCGGGACGTCGCTGATCGTGTGGTTCGGGCTCATCGGTCTCCTGCTCAACATCCACATGCGGCGGTTCTGACCCTCGGGGCGGTGCGGGCCGGGGCCCGGCCGGGCTCCCGGCTGCCCTCGGAGGGCGGCTGCTACCCTCACTGGATCCGGCAGGACGCGCCGCGGATGCTGCCACGGCAGCCGGCGCACCCGCACCCCCGCCGGTGCGAGGCCGACGGACCGGGCTCGCCGCGAACGCTCACGGCAGGGGCCGGGCCCACCCCCACCCCCGGGAGGCGTAGGACGGACCCAGCGACGTTCCGCCCCGATCCCCTGGTAGACAGGGCCCCGACGCACAGGAGCAGCCGTTGCTCGGAACCGCACCGACGAGCATCGCGCCCCAGGTCCCCGCCCGCGGGGCGCGTGCACCGTTCCGGCGACCGGGTGCCGCCGCCGAGGTCCCCGCTTCCTGCTGGCAGGCGCTGGAGCCACTCCTGCCTCGCGTGCGCAAGCCGGCGCAGTACGTCGGGGGCGAACACAACCAGCAGGTGACCTCCTGGACCGCGGTCGAGACGCGCTGGCTGCTCTGCTATCCGGATACCTACGAGGTGGGCCAGCCGAACCAGGGCCTGCAGATCCTCTACGAGCTCCTCAACGAGCGCCCGACGGCACTGGCGGAACGCGCCTACGCGCCCTGGGTCGACCTCGAGGAGCTGCTGCGGCAGCACGCCATACCGACGTTCTCGCTGGAGACCCACCGGCCACTGTGGGCCTTCGACGTGTTCGGCGTCACGCTGCCGCACGAGCTCGGGCACACCAACCTGCTGAACCTCCTCGACCTCGGTGGGGTCCCGCATCGGAGCGCAGAGCGGGGTATCGAGGACCCGGTCGTGCTCGTGGGCGGCCACGCCGCGTTCAACCCGGAGCCGCTCGCTCCGTTCATCGACGCGGCGGTGATGGGCGACGGGGAGCAGGTCACCCTGGAGATCGATGAGGTGCTGCGTCTCTTCAAGTGCGAGCGCGAGCCGGGCGGCCCCCTGGTGGATCGGGACGGCGCGGGAGCGAGACGGCTCCTCCTGCGGCGCCTCGCGGACATCGAGGGCGTCTACGTGCCAGCGTTCTACACGCCGCGGTACCACGAGGACGGACGTCTCAAGCGCACCGTGCCCACCGAGCCGGGGGTCCCGGCACTGGTGCCCAAGCGCACCATCCAGGACCTGGAGGAGTGGCAGTACCCCCGCAAGCAGATCGTGCCGATGACCGAGACCGTGCACGAGCGGTTCAGCGTCGAGATCTTCCGCGGGTGCACCCGGGGTTGCCGGTTCTGCCAGGCGGGCATGATCACCCGCCCCGTCCGCGAGCGGCGCCCGGAGACCGTCCGGAAGCTCGTCGAGGACGGCGTCGGCGACACCGGCTTCAACGAGGTCGGGCTGCTGTCGCTGTCCTCGGCCGACCACTCCGCCATCGGCCCGCTGGCACGTGATCTGGCCGACACCTACGAGGGGACCACCACCTCGCTGTCGCTGCCGTCCACGCGCGTGGATGCCTTCAACGTGACCCTGTCCAACGAACTCGCGCGGAACGGACGACGGTCCGGTCTCACCTTCGCACCGGAGGCCGGGAGCGAACGGATGCGTGCGGTCATCAACAAGATGGTCGGTGAGGAGGACCTGCTGCGCACGGCGCAGACGGCGTTCTCGGAGGGCTGGCGCCACATCAAGCTCTACTTCATGGTCGGCCTTCCGACCGAGACGGACGAGGACGTGCTGGCGATCGCGGACCTCGGCATCAAGACCTACGAGATCGCGCGGGGGCACGGGAAGGCCAACAAGGTCACGATCTCGGTCGGCGGGTTCATCCCGAAGCCCCACACGCCGTTCCAGTGGGCCGCGCAGGACCCGCCCGAGGAGATCCGTCGCAAGCTCTCCCTGATCCGTCATGCGATCAAGGAACACAGCGGGTTGAAACTGCGGACCAACGACCCCGAGGAGGGGGTCATCGAGGGCCTCTTGTCCCGGGGGGAC
This sequence comes from Nitriliruptoraceae bacterium, assembly GCA_040904745.1. Classification (GTDB taxonomy): domain Bacteria; phylum Actinomycetota; class Nitriliruptoria; order Nitriliruptorales; family Nitriliruptoraceae; genus T1Sed10-7. Next base: position 1,536 of record JBBDSW010000140.1, on the reverse strand, counting down.
CGACGTGTCGCCGCCGCGGTCGAGCGCGCCTGGCAGCTCGGCGCGCGGTTCGACGGTTGGCACGAGATGCCGACGCTCGACCTGTGGCGCCGAGCCATGGCTGAGACGGGCGTCGACCTCGCGTGGTTCTCCGGCCGGGAGCGTGATGAGCACGAGGCGCTCCCCTGGGACCATCTCGACTCCGGGTTGGAGAAGGGCTGGTTGTGGGAGGACTGGCAGGATGCCCAGGCCGACCAGCAGCTCGACGACTGCCGATGGTCCGCGTGCTACGACTGTGGCGTCTGCCCGGGGTTGAGCATCGAGCACGACACCGGATACACCGGGGGGTACAACCTCCCCGTCGTCCCATCGGACCTCGGGGGTAAGACCGCTCTACCCATCGCCCCGGAACGCTACGCCAGCGGGAGCTGAGCTCGAGGAGGAGGCGACGTTGCCGCAGCGCTACCGCATCCGTTGGACCAAGGTGGGTCGCACGCGCTTCATCTCTGCGCGCGACCTCACCTCGGTCTGGGAACGGGCGCTGCGCCGTGCCGACCTCCCGATCGCGTACTCGGAGGGATTCACCCCACACCCGAAGGTGTCCTTCCCCGATGCGCTGCCGGTCGGAGTGAGCTCCACCGGCGAGTACGCCGAGTTGACCTTCGCGGCCCCCATCGATCCCGAGCGGGATCTGGCCGCACTCTCCGCCACCTTGCCGGCGGGGATGGATATCACGACCTATCTGGAGGTGCCTGACGGCGCGCCGAAGCTGGCGAAGATGCTGCAGGCGACCCTCTGGGAGCTCGCCTGGCCACCGGTCCACGCGACCGAGCTGGCGGAGCTCCTGTCCACGCGCGGCGACGAGCTGATGGCCGCGGCGCACGTCGAGGTCATCCGGCACCGCGCCGACGGTGACCGGATGATCGACGTGCGTCCCGCGGTGCTCGCGCTCGCTGCGAGAACGCACCCCGGCGACCGAGCCGAGGCTGCGCACACCGTCCTTAGAGCGGTGCTCCGCAACGACGGCCCCACCGTGAGACCGACCGATCTCCACGCTGCGCTGACGCGAGATGACGTGGCAGAGCCCTCTGCCGTGCTCCGCATCGCGCAGGGTGCACCCGTGCCCGAAGGCATCATCGATGCCCTCGGCGGTGAGGTCGAACCTCTGGTCCCCGACGTCGATGCAGAGGCCGCCTGATACCCCCAGTGAGCCTCACGTGACTCAGCAGTCCGATCAGACCGAGACCACACAGACCGATCAGCCCACACAAGAGCCCCCTTCCCCCGAGGGCGATCCGTCGCGGGCGCGGACGCGGGGCTCCGCGACCCGTGAGGGATCCTCCGCGTCGGATGATGATGGTGGTGCCCGTCGCCGACGTCGCCGCGGTCGTCGCGGTCGCGGCCGCGGCAAGCGCGGTGGTGGCGGGAGCGACGCCGCCTCGACGACGGATCAGCAGGCCGATGATGGCGCGGCATCGCCCGGGGTGTCGCAGCAGGACAGCGCCGGTGAGGGCGCCGACGCACCGGACGCCGACGCACCGGACGCCGACGCACCGG
>JBBDSW010000139.1:10245-25456 GCA_040904745.1 Nitriliruptoraceae bacterium | reverse complement strand
ATGGCATGGAGGGGGTCGTGGGTTCGAATCCCATCCGGTCCACCTGAGGAAGGCCCCGCTCCGGCGGGGCCTTCTCGTGGTTTCGGGCCTGACGTGGCATCCGTGAGAGGAGCCGCATGGCGGGCGATAGCCGGGGGCCCGCATCGAACGGGTCTCGGACGCAGGGTGTGCCCGCGACATCGTGCTGACGAGCGCGGTCGCGGAGATGGTCTCCCTCCGGACGGTCCCGGGCCGTCAGCTCCCGACCCGGACGGCCGATGCTGCGGATACACGGCGAGTGCCGTGCGATCACACGTCCGATGGAGACCCCGGTGCCCGAGCTGTCCCTCGAACTGTCCTCGATCTGGGGAGCGCTCTGGCCCGCCCTCCTCATCGCACTGCTCAGGATGGGGGACGTGTCGATGAACGTCTTCCGGGTCGTGTTCGTGGTCCAGGGTCGCCGCGGCCTGGCCTCGCTCGCAGCCGGCGTGGAGGCCGCCACCTGGCTCGCGGCGGCGGGGATCGTGCTCGCCGACGTCACCGTCACCCGCGCGGCCGGGTTCGTCATCGGGGTCGCGCTCGGCACCGCGATCGGTGTCGAGTTGACCGCCAAGCTCCGGCTCGGGATGAAGACGGTCCGGATCTACGTACCCGTCGACGACGAGCACCACCTCGACGGTGCCGGGGTCGCTCGCGTCCTCCACGACGCCGGTCACGGTGCGACGGTGTTCCGTGGGACGGGCTACCGCGGTCCTGTCGATATGGTGCTGTCGACCGTGCGGTACCGCGACGCCCAGCAGGTGCTCGAACTCGCCCGCTCGGTCGCACCACACTCGTTCGCGGCCGTGGACAACAGCCCACACCCGGCTCCCGGCGTGCTGGCCAGCGCGGGTCGGGTCTGAGACGAGCTGACGAGCACGCAACCGGTCCAGCCAGCGAGCAGGCGCGAACTTGCACGGAGGTGGCAGATGGCCGATATCGCGGTGATCGGAGCCGGCATCGCCGGCTCCTTGGGTGCGCACGCGCTGCTCGAGGCGGGTCATGAGGTGACCGTCCTCGACAAGAGCTTCGCGCCCGGTGGCCGGCTCGCGTCGAAGACCGTGGCGGATGCCACCTTCGACATCGGCGCGCAGTTCCTCACCGCCCGCACCGGAACGTTCGGAGCATACGTCGACCGTTGGCTGGCAGAAGGCGTACTCAAGACCTGGTTCCACGGCAGCCCGGACCGCACCGCACCGGCCGACCCGGATGGCTACCCGCGCTACCGCGGCGCCCCCACGATGCGGCGGATCGCCGAACACCTCGCCGTCGGTCTCGATCTCCGGCTCGGCGCGGTCGTAGCCGCGATCGCGCCGAGGAGCGGTCGCTGGCAGATCTCGGTCGCAGGTCGGGAACCTGGATCCGAGACCACCGTGCTCACGACGGACGCCGTCCTCCTGGCGACGCCGATCCCACAAGCGCTGACACTGCTCGAAGCCGGTGGAACCGAGCTCTCCGGACGGACGCACGAACGCCTGGCCCCCGCCGAGTACACCCCGACCATCGCCGTGCTCGCCGTCCCCCGTGGCCCCACGATCCTCCCCTCCCGAGGCGCGATCCGGGACCCCGGGGGCGACGTCGAGTGGATCACGGACAACCAGGTCACCGGCGCTTCACAGGTCCCCGCGGTCACGATCCACGCCCGTTCCGAGCTCAGCAGATCCCTCGCCGAGGTCTCCGACGCCGAGGCTGCACACACGGTGCTCGCAGCCGCGCGTGATCTGCTCGGTTGCGAGGCGTCCGGCGTCCACGTCCACCGCTGGCGTTACGCCAAGCCGACCGTCTCACTCGGCGAGGATCCGCTCGTCGAGGTGGTCGGGGGAGCACCGCTCGCCTTCGCCGGCGATGCGTTCCGCGGCGGCCGGATCGAGGGGGCCGCGCTGTCCGGACTGGCGAGCGCCGCCGCACTGACCCAGACGCTGGCGGCGCGAACGGTCGGCTGAGACGACCGACACGCCAGCCGTCAGGGCCTCAGCGCGACAGGCTGTCAGCGCGTCATCGGTACCGTGTCGGAGCCCCCGCCGGGTGCGAGCCCGCCGCTGCGCCAGACCACCGGCAGGTGGGCCTGCTCGTTGTAACGACCGAGCGCGACCTGCTCGAGCCCGCCGCCCGCGCCCTGAGCCTGATCCGCCTCGTCCGGGGTGTCGGCCCCGTCGAGGACCGTCACCCCCAACAGCTCGCTGACCGAGGCGTTGGCGACGGGGCCGAGCGATCCGGCCGGCAGCCCGAGCACCCGGTGGAGACCATGCCAGATGGCGCCGCCGTGGCTCACGAGGACCGTGACCCCGCCGATCGGCGTGGCCCGCAGCAGCTCGTCGAGGAGCGGCGCGACCCTCTCAGCCAGCTGGTCGGCGGTCTCGCCTCCGATCTCGGTCAGCACCTGGGCGTCTCCGTCGGCCCACCGCCGCCACCGGTCCGGCTCCCGCTCGGCCACCTCGCCGCGGAGCGAGCCTTCCCAGGAGCCGAAGGAGCGCTCACGTGCCCGCTGGTCATAGGCGGGTGTGAGCCCGACCGTGCTCGCCAGCGGCTGCGCCGTCTCGGCGGCCCGTTGCAGATCGGAGCTGACCAGGCGCACCGCCTCTGGTCCGAGCTGCGCCCGCACGTCCAGCAGTTCGTCGGCGAACGCCTCCGCCGTCGCCTGCGCCTGCTCGTGGCCACGGGGGGACAGCCCCGCGCAGGCCTGACCCTGGATGCGTCCCTCCGCGTTCCAGCGCGACTCGCCGTGCCGTACGACGACCAGCCGCCTCATGCCCCCGCGTCCGCGTCGACCACCGCACCACGCCGATCCACCTCGGACTCGACCGCGGAGCTGAGCACCTCGCCGGTCTGGACGTCGTGGCGGGGGACGTCCGCCCAGAGCCGTTCGAGCGCGTAGATACCGCGCTGCTCATAGGTGAACAGGTGGCACACCAGGTCCCCGTAGTCGAGCAGGACCCAACCGGCCTCCGGTGTGCCCTCCCGCCGCAGGGGTTTGCGCCCCTCGTCACGGAGGTTCTGCTCGATCCGCTCCCCGATCGCCTTGAGCTGTCGATCGCTCCCGGCGCTGGCCAGCAGGAACACGTCGACGAGCACCAGGAGGTCGCTGACATCGAGGATGGTGAGGTCGCTGGCCTTGATGTCATCGGCGGCGCCGGCCGCGGCGACGGCGAGCTGGACGGCCTCTTCGGTGGCGGGCAAGGGCAGGCTCGAATCTCGGGTGCGGGTCTCGGGTGCGGGCGGGACCGGGCGGGCGCCGGGTTGGGACCCAGGGTAGGACAGTGCCCCTGCTCACGGGTCCTGGTCGGGTGGGAAGTCCCCACCGACGACGATGGTGATGTCGACGACGGAGCTCGGGGTCGCCGCCCGTTCGACCTCTCCCGCGCCGAGGCGCTCGACGATGTCGCGTGCGACGGCCAACTGCTCCTCGGTGGCCTCGTTGACCACGACCCGCGTCGTCTCGTAGGTGGAGCGGTCGGCGTCACCGGTCACGATGATGCGGTAGCCGCCACCGGACAGTCGCTCCGCGATCCGCTGGCCGACGCGCGGCATCCCGTTCCCGTTCAGGATCTGCACGCCCGTTCCCGCACCGATGGCGTCCTCCGGTCGGGCACCGGCGAACCGGTCGACGACCAACTGCTCGGCCCGCTCGGCATCCACGCGGTAGCGGTCATCCCGACCATCGCCGAGCGGCGACACCGGCAGCGTCACGGTGGTGATGCGGTCCTCGGCACGGGCGGTCGCCAGACGATCGAGCAGGGCAGCGACGACATCGACCTCCGCCTCTCCTCCCTCGACCTGCCCGCGCTCCACCAGCAGCGAGGGCAGCTCCACAGAGAGCGTGCGCTCGGCCGCCACGCGGTCCAGGAGGGCCGTGAGGACCTGCTGGAGTCGCGGTAACGCCTCGAGTTCGGTCTCCCCCTCCGCGCGGGCGGTGAGGTACGAGGCGAGACCGACACCGTCCAGCACGTGGGTCCCCGGCTCGAACCGCACCGCGGTCCCGGCCGTCGGCGGCTCCCTCAGCCGACGATCGATGGTCACCTCGGTGCTTCCGATCCGGTCGAGGATGGTGGCCCAGGCCTCCTTAGAGAGCGTCAGGACCCCGTCGAACGGGATGCCGAGCAGGTTGGCGAGGCTGACCCGCACGAGCGAGGCGCCGCCGAGGTCGTGGACCTCGGACAAGGGGAAGGTGCCATGGCCGGGCACGTCCACGACGGTGGCCACCGGCACCAACAGGAGCGTGCCTTGGCCGGTCTCCTGGTCGTGGGCCAGCACCGTGATCGCGCGGGCGCCCGTGTCCGCATCCGCATCGGATCCGGTCGTGACGAGGACGAGCGTCGGCTGTTGCTCCCCGACCTCGGCGGCGACCTCGGGCTCGGCGTCGGCGCTGACCAACTCCCGCGCGCGCTCCAGGAAGGCGAGATCGACGATCCCCGAGAGGACGAGAGCGGCTCCGGCACCGGCGAGGACGACGAGGACCACGGCGATCACCGCACGCCGGATCCGCGTCCGGCGACGGCGCCGCTGGCTCTCGGCCACACGGCGGCCCGCCGAACGTCGACGACGCGGCGGCCCCGCGCCCCCACGGCGACCCTCATCGGCGGCTGCCCTCGTCGGCGGCCCGACCGCGCCGCGGCGCCGCCGACCCTTGCGCCCGCTCCGCTCGGCCCTCCGCGGCCGCGTGGTGCCGGAGGTGCCATCGCCGATGACGATGACGTGCTCCTCGCCCGGGTGATCACCCCGGCTCGCGCGACGATCGCGGCGGTCACCCATGCGGGTCCCCATACAGCGAGCGGGACCGGATGTAGGCGTCGACCGGCAACGGGACGAGGTAGCGCGTCGCCCGGCCGTCCTCGTACCGCGCCCGGAGCTCCGTGGATGACACCTGCAGTTGCGGGATCTCCAGGTGCACCACCGGTCCGGGCAAGCTGGCCACCTCGGGGCCCCGGGCATCGGGCCGCGTCACCACCACGAACCGCGCCAGGGCGAACGCCTCGTCGACGCGGTCCCAGGTCGACAGGCCGGCGGCGGCGTCCTCACCGAGGATGAAGTACCACCCCACGTCCGGTTCCTCGTGCCCCAGCTCCGCCAACGTGTCGGCGGTGTAGGTGGGCCCTTCACGCGCCAGCTCACGGTCGTCGACCCGCAGGTGCTCGTCCTCCGCGACGGCCGCCGCCACCATCGCCACGCGGTCACCAGGGCTCGAGGTGGTCGACTTCTGGTAGGGATCACCGGCGACGAGCAGACGCACCTCGTCGAGCGCCAGCTCCACACGAGCACACTCGGCCACGACGAGGTGACCGAGGTGCGGGGGGTCGAAGGTGCCCCCGAGGAGGCCGACGCGGCGTGACATCGTCGCCGAGGCTACCGGTTGGCTCCCACCGGACGACGGCCGCTGGCTAAGGTCCACTTCCGCCGCCCGGCCGAGGCCTGCCGCCGGAGCGAGCGCCGGCACGACCCATGCGAGGAGCACCCAGTGGCTGAGCTGACGAAGATCCTGCTGGACGAGTCCGACCTCCCGACCCACTGGTACAACATGGTCGCGGACCTGCCGGTCCCACCGCCGCCACCCCTGCACCCGGGAACACACGAGCCGATCGGCCCCGATGCGCTCGCGCCGCTGTTCCCGATGGCCCTGATCGAGCAGGAGGTCTCCTCCGAGCGCTACATCGAGATCCCCGAGGCGGTCCGTGAGGTGTACCGGCTGTGGCGGCCCGCGCCGCTGTACCGGGCGTGGAACCTCGAGCGAGCCCTCGACACCCCGGCCCGGATCTACTTCAAGTACGAAGGGGTGTCCCCGGCCGGGAGCCACAAGCCGAACACCGCCGTGCCGCAGGCCTACTACAACGCCGCGGAGGGCGTCCAGCGACTCACCACCGAGACCGGCGCCGGCCAGTGGGGCTCCGCGCTGGCGTTCGCGACCGCCCAGTTCGGGCTGGGCTGCGAGGTCTGGCAGGTCGCGGCGTCGTTCACCCAGAAGCCCTACCGCGCGTCGATGATGCGGATGTGGGGTGCCGAGGTGCACTCCTCGCCCTCGGAGCTCACCGAGGCGGGACGCGCCATCCTCGCCGAGCACCCGGACTCGCCGGGTTCGCTCGGCATCGCCATCTCCGAGGCGGTCGAGGCGGCGATGGCCGACGAGGGCACCAAGTACGCACTGGGAAGCGTCCTCAACCACGTCCTGTTGCACCAGACGGTCATCGGCGAGGAAGCACTGCTCCAGCTCGCCAAGGTCGGGGAGCAGGCGGACCTGATCGTCGGCTGTACCGGTGGTGGCTCCAACTTCGCCGGCCTGTTCTTCCCGTTCCTCCGGGAGAAGCTGGCCGGCCGGATGGATCCGAAGATCCTCGCGGTCGAACCCGCGGCGTGCCCTTCGCTCACCAAGGGTGAGTACCGCTACGACTTCGGCGACGTGGCCGGGATGACGCCGCTGATGAAGATGCACACCCTCGGCCACGACTTCGTGCCGGACCCGATCCACGCCGGCGGGCTTCGCTACCACGGGATGTCCCCGCTGCTCTCCCACATGTACGAACTCGACCTGTTCGACGCCGAAGCCATCGATCAGACCGCCTGCTTCGAAGCGGCGCTGACCTTCGCCCGGACACAGGGCATCGTGCCGGCTCCGGAGCCGACCCACGCGCTCGCGGCGGCGATCCGCGAGGCGGAAGCGTGCAAGGAGACCGGCGAGGAGAAGGTGATCCTGACCGCCCTGTGCGGCCACGGCCACTTCGACATGGCGGCCTACGACGCCTACCTGAGCGGGGAGCTCAGCGACCTCTCCTACTCGTCAGAGAAGGTCGCCGAGGCGATGGCGCGCGTGCCGGTGATCGCCGAGTGACCGAGGTTGCCAGGTGCGCTTCCGGCCGGGCCACCTACCCTGGCGGACAGCACCGTACGATCGGGACCCCACGCTCGGAGCGACTATGAACCTCGGGAAGCTCAAGCGGCGCCTGCGCGTCGCCGACCGCGGCCAGGCGCACGTCGTCCAGCGCACGGCGGGCGACGACCGCCAACTCCACGCAGGCGCTGCCGACCGCGCGGGGCCATCACGGCGCGCACCCGTCACCGACGACCAGCTTCCGCCCCTCGAGGTCACCGACGAGCACGGCGAGACGGGGTCCGGCACCTCGGGGTGAGACGCGCATGCCGCTGATCGTCACGGTCCTGCTGTTGACGGTCCTGCTCGTCGTCCTGCTGCGGACGATCGGCGACGGCGACGAGGTGGCTGCGGACCGGATCGGCGACGAGGACCGCGACGAGCCGATCCATGCGGTCAAGCGGGCGCACGTGCGGCTCGCCCCGGACGGGACGAGTGCGACGCTCACCGGGCTGAGCGCCGGGGGTCGCTACGCGATCGACGCTCGCGCATCGTGTCCACGAGGATGCAGCGTTCCCACGCCGGCGTGCCGCTGCGGCTTCTACGCGATGCACGGGGACCTGGAGTCCCGGGACCTCTCGGCCAACGTGCCGTGGGCACAGCGTGCGGAGCCGCTCAGCGTCCGGCTCGACGTCGAGCTCTCAGGCGTCGTCCTGGAGTACGAGCTCGGCTACCGCGCGGAACGACAGCGGGTCCTCGAGGTGGGCATCCCCGACCGCTGCGTCCCGTGCGCCGCCGAGGGCATCGACCAGCAGGCCGCCGGGCTGATCGCCCGCGAACGACGCGTGAGCAGCCCCTTCGGCAGCGGCAACCCGTTCCCCGGTGATCCGGAGCTCCGCGGCTGGCTGGAGCTGCGATCGGCCTGCCTCGACCACTGGCGGGCAGCGCCCGGCCTCCCCGCGCTGTCGCTGCCGGAGCTCGCGGAGCTCCTCGGCACCCGGGTCACGTGGGAGGCCTCGGGGACGGCCGGGTCGGTCGGGCGGTGACGGCCGACCGCGACGCGCACAGCACGGTCGTCTCAGGGTGAAGCGGTGCTCCGCTCGGCCGGTGCCCGCAGGAGCCAGGATGCGGCGGCCACCCCGAGCAGACCGAACAGGGCTCCCGGACGCGCACCGAGCACCAGCGCGGCCGCGAGCCCGCCCATGACCGCGACACCACCGGCCAGCGCGGCCCGTCGGCTGCCGGTGACCGGGACCTGACGACGGCGTCTGGACTCGAAGGCGACGACACCGGCCATCACCGGCGCGACCATCGCGATGCACAGGAGGATCCACCACAGCCGCCCCCACCAGAACCCGGCCTCTCCCGGGACACCCGCGTCGATCGACGCGCCCAGGCGCTCACCGAGCCACGCGGCCGGGAGCTCCGCGAGCTTGTGCCACAGGTAGAGGGGCATGCTCAACGTCGAGAGGATGGCGACGACCCGGCCGACCCGTCGTCGCTCCAGCAGACGCCTCACCGGCCGCTCGAACACGAGGACCCCGCCGACCTGCAACCACACGACGCCGACGAGCGCGAGCGTCGGCGGCAGCACGTTGGTCCCCCCGTCGAGATCCCCACCGACCATGGCGACGGGGTAGCCGGACGCCACGGTGGTCGACAGCCACAGCGCACCGAGCAGCACGAGCAGGATGCCGGCACGCGGGCCGGTGAACCGGCCGCGACGCCAGGCGACCCCGAGCTGCTGGGGAAGGAGCCACACGGCCAGCAGGTTGATCCAGCCGAGCCCACCGGGAGCGCCCGTCACCCGCTGCCCCAGCACCAGCAGCGCGTCGACATCGGTGACCTGTCCCCGGAGGAGGTCCACGATCACCGCCAGGCCCAGCAGACCACCGACCGCGCCGAGACCGAAGCGGGCGTCCGCCTGGACGCTGACCGGCAGCAGCGCCTGCACGGCCAGGAGCATCAGCAGGAACCACAGGTGCACGGTCAACGACTGATCCAGCGGGCCGAGGAGCCGACCGCCGGTGACCACCGCGATCGCGGCCAGGACGGTCAGGACGGCGAGGTAGGTGACCGTCGGACGCGCGAGCGCCAGCGCCCGCCCGGCCCACCACCCGAGCTGCGGGGTGCCCTCGGCCAGCCGGCGCGTGGCCCCCTCGGCGCTGACGGCCGCGGAGACGAACACGAACAGCGGCACCACCTGCAGCACCCAGGTCAACAGCCCGGCAGCGTCCCAGACGGTCAACAGGTGCTCGGTCGCCACCATCCGTCCGTCGACCAGGCGTGGCAGCGTCGCGATCCAGTGCCCGAACACGACCACCAGCAGCGCCCCGGCCCGGAGCGCGTCCGGATAGCGGTCGCGTTCCGATGCCGCGAGCGCCGGACCCCCGGCACGGGTCACCGCGCCCGCTCCAGGCCGGGCCACACCTCGCGCACGGGCTCCCGGTCCGCGCCGATCCGCTGCAGGTAGGCGTTGAACCCATCGCGCCAGGTCGCGTGCGCCTCCACCTGCAGAGCCGTCAGGTCCTCGAGCGGCTGCTCACCGAACCGCTCCGGGTAGCGGGTGATCAGCTCCCGGGCGACGGCCAGAGAGGCCACCGCGTCCGCGCGGGCGCTGTGTGCGTCGTCGAGGGTGATCCCGTAGACCTGGCAGGCGGTCTCCAGCGTGCGCTTGCCCTTGCGGTAGCGGTCGACGTGGCGGTCGAGGACCAGCGGATCGAACAGCACGCACGCCGGCAGCTGCCGGGGTGGCTCCAGGCGTGCCAGCTCCGCGGCCAGCAGCGGCCAGTCGTAGGTGGCGTTGTAGATCACCAACGGCCAGCCGCGTAGGGCGATGTCCTCCAGCGCCGCGTGCAGCACCTCGAGCACCACGGACAGCGGCGGGGCCTCCTCCGCCGCGAGGCGCTCCCGGGTGATCCCGTGGACGGCGGCGGCCTCGGCCGGGATCTCCACCTCGGGACCCGGGTCCACCAATCCGGTCACGAGGTCGCGGATCACCCCGTCTCCCTCGTCGACGACGAGCGCCAACTCGACGATACGCGCGGTCTTCGGATCGACCCCGGTCGACTCGATGTCGAAGGCGGCGAACGGACCCTGGGTCCAAGCAGCTGGCACGGCGGGTGGCTCCTGATCGGGACGGGCAGTGAGGGACCCTACGGGGTCGCACCGACGAAGACGATGACCGTCCCCAGCCCCTCCCCCTGCCACGTCAGCGCCAGTGGCGCTCCAACCAGCCGAGCAGGTCGGCGATGACCTCCTCGCGCTCGGGCTCGTTGAGCATCTCGTGCCGCCCGCCCGGGTAGAGCCGGTGATCGACCGCGGTCATCCCGGCCGCCTCGTAGTGGGCGAGCAGCGCGTCCATCCCGGCCGCACCCCCGAGCGGATCCTCGCTCCCGGCGAAGGCGTAGACCGGCATGTCGTGACGGGCGCCGGAGCGGACCCGGTCCACCTGGCCGATCACCCGCACCCCGGCGAAGAGGTCGCGGTAGAAGCGGGTCGTCGGCAGGAAGCCGCAGCGTGGGTCCGCGACGTAGGCGTCGACCACCGCCTCGTCACGCGAGAGCCAGTCGAAGTCCGTCCGTGTGGGCGCGAACCGGGCGTTGTAGGCCCCGCCGACCAGCCGATCGAGCAGCCGGGACCGTCCCCGCGGACCCAGGCGTCGCTCCTCGATACGAGCGACCACGGCGCCGGCCTCAACGGCGGGACCCTGCGGCCCGCTCGAACCCGACAGGACCACCGCCGTCAGCTCGTCCGGGAAGGTGAACAGGTACTGCTGCGCGAGGAAGGAGCCCATCGAGTGCCCGAGGAGGACGACCGGGACGCCCGGGTGGTCGGCGACGGCACGCAGGGTGACACGATGGAGATCGTCGAGCAGGAGCGCCCACCCGTGGGAGTCGGCGAGGTGGCCCAGGTCGTCCTCGCTGGGTGCGGTCTCCCCGTGACCACGATGGTCCTCGGCGTAGACGGCCACGCCCACTGCCGTCAGTGCCTCGGCCAGGTGGTCGTGGCGCCGGGCATGTTCCGTCATCCCGTGTGCCAGGTTCACGACGCCACGCACCGGCCGGTCGTCCGGCACGTGCCGGTGCACCACCACCTCGAGGCCGTCACGGGCGGTGAGCGTGATCTTGGACGTCTGCACGTCGGCTCCTGTCAGCTGGCCGGGCGGAACGTGTCGCCGGTGTCCGCCTTGGCGAGCAGGCTCGCCGGGGCCTCGAAGCGGGCGCCGTAGGCGTCGGCCAGCTCCTTGCAGCGGGCCACGAAACCGGTGGTGCCGCCGTCGTACTGGTCGATGTACTGGGCGACTCCCCCGGTCCAGGCGGGGAACCCGATGCCGAGGATCGAGCCGAGGTTGGCGTCCTCGAAACCCTCGATCACACCCTCGTCGAAGCACCGCACGGTCTCCAGCGCCTCGGCGAACAGCATCCGTTCCATCAGATCCTCGAACGGCGCCGCGAGTTCGCCACTGGTGAGGTGCTCGAGGAGGCCTGGCCACAACCGGCGGCGCTTCCCCTCCTCGTCGTAGTCGTAGAAGCCGGCTCCCCCGGAACGGCCGGTGCGCCCATGCCGCTCGACCATGGCGTCCAAGATGGCGTGGGCCGGGTGGGGCTCGTAGGTGGTCCCGGCTCGCTCAGCGGCCGCACGCTCCTCCGCCGCGATCTTCAGCGGCAACGTCAGCGTGAGCTCGTCCATCAGCTGCAGCGGCGGTGCGGGATAGCCCGCCTGCTCGCCGGCACGCTCGACCCGCACGGGATGGATCCCCTCCGCGAGCATGCCGACGGCTTCGTTCAGGAACGTGCCGATGACCCGGGAGGTGAAGAACCCACGGGAGTCGTTCACGACGATCGGGGTCTTGCGCAGCTGCTGGACGACGTCGATCGCGCGGGCGATGGCCGCGTCCGAGGTCCGCTCTCCGCGGATGATCTCCACCAGCGGCATCTTCTCCACCGGTGAGAAGAAATGCAGGCCGACGAAGTCGTCCTGCCGCTCCACCCCCTCCGCGAGTTCCGTGATCGGCAGCGTCGAGGTGTTCGAGCACAACAACGCATCGGCCGCCACGACCGGTTCGACCTCGGCGAACACCCGGTGCTTGAGCTCGGTGGACTCGAAGACGGCTTCGATCACCAGATCGCACCCGCGGAGGTCATGGAGGTCCGCGGTGGGAGTGATCCGATCGAGCAGCTGCTGCCCGTCCTCGGGCGACGTCCGGCCCCGCTCGACGGCACGGGCGACCAACCGCTCGGAGACCTCCTTACCGGTGACCGCGGCAGCTCGGGAGACGTCCTTCAGCACCACCTCGATGCCCGACCGGGCGCACTGGTAGGCGATGCCGGCACCCATCATCCCCGCACCGAGCACGGCGACCCTGCCCGCCTGCCAGCGGTCGTGATCAGGGGGGCGGGATGCGCCCCTCTCGAGCGCCTGGAGGTCGAAGAAGAACGCCTGGGTCATGTTCTTGGCCTGGGACGAGTTGCAGACCAGGTCGACGAAGTAGCGCGTCTCGATCCGTGATGCCGTCTCCAGGTCGACCTGCGCACCCTCGTAGGCCGCGCACAGGATGTGATGCGGCGCGTGGTAGTCGGCACCTCGTAGCTGCTTCTTCAGGTTCGCGGGGATGGCCGGCGCGTTCTCGGCGAACGACGGCCGGGACGGGTCACCCCCGGGGATCCGGAACCCCCCGGCGTCCCAGGGCTGCATCGCATCCGGGTGATCGGCGATCCACCCCCGGGCGCTCGCGAGCAGTTCGTCGGAGTCCGCGACGAGTTGGTCGATCAGCCCGAGCTCGTGGGCCTTGCCCGCCCGATGGCGCTGACCCTGCACGAGGACGTCCATCAGCGCACCGACGATGCCGAGCATGCGGACCGTGCGGGTCACGCCCCCACCGCCGGGAAGGAGCCCGAGCGTGACCTCGGGCAGCCCGAAGACGGCACGGCCGTCGTCGATGGCGATGCGGTGGTGACAGGCCAGGGCCAGCTCCAACCCGCCACCCAGCGCGCTCCCGTTCATGGCCGCGACGACGGGCACGCCGAGGGTCTCGAGCGCGCGGAGCTGTGCCTTCAGCCACTCGGTGTTCGCGAACACGGCCTCAGCATCGTCGGGGGTGGCACGGATCAGCTCGTGGAGGTCCCCGCCGGCGAAGAACGTCGACTTGCCGGAGGTGAGGATCACCCCGGTGAGCCCGTCCTCGCCCCGGAGCCGCCGTACCGCAGCTTCGAGGTCGCGACCGAACCCGGCATGCATGGTGTTGGCACGCTGGGATGGATCGTCCATCGTGAGGGTCACGATGCCGTCGGCGTCTCGGTCGTAGCTGATCGTGTCGGGTCGGGTGGTCACGGCGGCTCCGTCGGACGCTTGGCCAGGGGACGAGGGTGCATCGGGGGACGTCGGCGGTGACGAGGGGCTCAGACCCGCTCGATCACCGTGGCGATGCCCATGCCCCCACCGATGCACAGGGTCACGAGCGCGGTCGTGAGATCGCGACGCTCGAGTTCGTCCACCGCGGTGCCGAGCAGCATCGCGCCGGTCGCTCCCAGGGGGTGGCCCATGGCGATCGCGCCACCGTTGACGTTCGTGCGGTCGTGCGCGACGTCGAGGTCACGCATGAGCTTCAGCGCGACCGAGGCGAAGGCCTCGTTGATCTCGATGAGGTCGAGATCGGCCGGTGTCATCCCGGCGCGCTCCAGGGCACGCCATGACGCCGGCGCCGGACCGGTCAGCATGATGGTGGGCTCCGAGCCGACCACCGCGGCGGCGACGATCCGCGCGCGTGGCACGAGCTCGTGGCGCCGGCCCGCCTCCTCGGAACCGAGGAGCACGAGCGCCGCGCCGTCCACGATCCCCGAGGAGTTCCCGGGGGTGTGGACGTGGTCGATCCGCTCCACGTCCACGTAGCGCTGCAGCGCCACCGCGTCGAAGCCGCCCATCTCCCCGATCCCGGCGAAGGACGGCTTCAGGCCAGCGAGCACCTCCATCGAGATATCCGGGCGGACGTGCTCGTCCCGGTCCAGGATCGTCAGGCCGTTGCGGTCGGTGACGGGGACGACGCCGCGCTCGAAGTGGCCGTTCGCCCAGGCCTTGGCCGCCCGCGACTGCGACTCGAGCGCGAAGGCGTCGACCTCCTCGCGCGAGAACCCCTCGATGGTCGCGATCAGGTCGGCGCCGATCCCCTGGGGGACGAAGCCGGTCGCGAGGTTGGTCTCCGGATCCATCGCCCACGGGTCACCGCCGGTACCCATCGGTACCCGGGACATCGACTCGACCCCGCCGGCGACGAGGAGATCCTCCCACCCGGAGCGCAGCCGTGCCGCCGCCTGGTTGACCGCCTCCAGACCCGAGCCGCAGTACCGGTTGAGCTGCACACCGGGGACCAGCTGCGGCAGCCCTGCCGCCAGCGCGGCGGTGCGCGGCAGCACGCCGCCCTGATCACCGACCGGCCCGACGATGCCGAGGACGAGGTCGTCGATCGCCCCGGGGTCCAGGCCCTGGTTACGGGTCTGGAGCTCCTCGAGGAGTCCACCCACCAACGTCACCGGCTTGACCTCGTGCAACGCCCCCGTGGCCTTGCCCCGTCCGCGCGGGGTGCGGATCGCGTCGTAGACGTACGCCTCGGCCATGGTCGCCACCTCGGGCTCGTCGGTCGCACGGGGCCTCCCCGCCGCGCCTACCGGAACGGTACGCGAGGATCCGTTCCCGCGCCGCATCGGGCCGGGCGGGGGGTCCTGCCTGGCGGCACCGGCCCCGAGCCGATCAGGCGTGACCGCTACGGGCAGACGACGACCGGCTCCGCCTCCCGGGCCGCCGCCAGTGCCCGAGCGATCGGGGTGGCGACGCAGCACTCGTCGGCCGAGCGCGCGTACAGAGCTGCCCGATCACCGCACCGGCGGCGTCGATGACCGGCGAGCCCGAGGCCCCTTGGTCGATGTCGATGGCGTGGAACAGCCGCTCCTCCTCCATGCGCTGCACATGACCGTCGAGGATCACGGGCAGCGCGGCCGGGAAACCGACGACCCGGATCGGCTCCCCCAGCATCACCGGCGCCGTGTCCGCGACCGGCAGCGGTGTCGGGAACCCCTCCTCGTCGACGATCAGGACGGCGACGTCCGCATCCGTTGCCAAGCGCACCTCGCGGACCGGGAGACCGCCTCCTTTCGACCAGGGTTCCGCCGTGGTCGAGCAGGCGTCCTCGACCACGTGCCGGTTGGTGAGGAGCACGGTCTCACCGTCCACCTCCGCGGCGAACGCCGTCCCGCACCGGGTGTTCTCCCCGCACGCGGCACTGCGGATGAGCATCACCCCTTCGGTGACGGTCGACTCGGTGGCCACAGGATCCGTGACGGCGCCGTCACCGGGCGCCGAGCGATCGCGCTCGACCAACCACCATCCGAGCGGAGTGAGCAC
>JBBDSW010000139.1:0-10145 GCA_040904745.1 Nitriliruptoraceae bacterium | reverse complement strand
CGCGTCTCCACCGGCCGCGTCTCCGGCGGCCTCCTCACCGGGAGGTGCTGACTGCTCGTCGGACTCGGACAACCGGCTCTTCCACGCGTTGGGGTCACGACCGTATCGAGGGTGCGCTGGTGCGGAACATCCGTGCGCTGGCCCGTTCGTCCACAGTGGGGAGGTCGAGGTGCTTGCGTTCCCGTGGTATCGAACATATGTTCGTCCCATGACCGCGACCACACCCACCGCTGACCGCCTCCGGCGCACCGTTGCCCCGGGGCGGTACCCGCCGTCGGGCCGCGCCGTGTCCTCACCCCGCGCGTACCTCACGCTCGCCACCCAGCGGCCACCAGGGCGCGTGACGCCGCCGGTCCAGCGTCCGGCCCTCGCCCGCGAGCACGGCAGTGACTACACGACGGCACCGCCGGCAGCCGGTTCGCCAGCCGATCCGGCAGCGTCCCGCCCAGCACCCACCGCGTCGACCGGCGACCGCCCGCCGCACCCGGTCGATGACGCCGCCTGGCGCTACCTCCACGATCTCGACGAGCCACGCCCTGGCGAGGGTGAGCCTCCCTTCGGCCTCCCGATCCTGGCCGAGATCCCGGGACTCGCGACCGTGCTCGAGCAGTTGCGCGAGGCCGACCGGCTCATCGCGCAGGCACTGGAAGGCATCCTGCTGCTGCAGGATCACGCCGACGTGCACGGCAGCACCGGCATCAGCCTCGAGGGATGGGTGACGACGATCGCCCGCCGCACCAGGACCGATGCCCGGATGCTCCTGGCGGCAGCCGACATGGTCCGCCGGCTCCCCACGCTCCGGGCAGCGTTCGTCGAGGGTCGCCTGTCCTGGGCGCAGGTCCGCGCGGTCGCGCTGAAGGCCCGCCCGCTCCCGCCCACGCTCGACGAGCCGGTCGACGAGGCCATCGCCGCCGCGCTCGAGGGTGCCGCGGGATCCGAGCCGGACGCGGTGACGCGGATCATCTCCTGGACGCTCTCCTCGCTCGAGCAGGACCAGGAACGGCGGGAGGAGAAGCGGGCGAAGGAGCAGGAGTTCCTCGCGATGCAGCCGCGACTGGACGGCAGCGGAGGTCGCCTGTGGGGCGAGTTCTCCGCCGGCTCGTGGGCGATCCTCGACGCGGCGCTCGGCGACCTCCGGGGCACACGAGCGGGTGCTGAGACCGCAACCGGACAGGGGGCCGAAGCGGGAGCGTCCGGCCACGGGCGCCCCACCGATCCCACCGGCAAGCAACGCGCGCAGCGGCTGGTCCGGTTGCTCGACGGGACCCTCGCCGGTGGCAGCAGCGACCACGCCGATGCGGCGAGTGACACCGATGGGGAGGCTCTCAGCCGCCCCCAGCTGCTCCTCCGTACCGACCTCGCCACCCTCCTCGACCGCAGTGCCACCCCCGGGACGCTCCTGACCACGCTGCTCGGCGGGCACGCCCGCCTGAGCGCGACGGCGACCCGCGAGCTCCTGGAAGCACGTGGCGCCGACCTCAGGACGGTGATCCTGGACGAGACCGGCAGCGTCGTCGGGGTCGGGCGCCGTCAGCGGCTCGCCCCGGACTGGCTCAAGGACGCCGTCCTCTCCCTGCACGACACCTGCAGCGCTCCGGGTTGCCTGGAGCCTGCGCGCACCTGCGACATCGACCACGCCGCGCCGTGGCATCCGGTCCACCCCGGTGATCTCCCCGGCACCACCGATGCCGCGCAGCTCGCACCCGTGTGTGCTCGGCACAACCATCGCAAGGAACGCGACGGGTGGATCGTGGAACAGCGAGCCGATGGGCGTCGCCGCTGGCGACATCGACGCAGCGGACTGCAGATCGGCACGGTCCCGGCCACCTGGCGCCCCACCGACGACGGGTATCCGCCCCCGCCGGAACCACCGGTCGACGCGGTTCCCACGGACGGGATCCGGCGAGAGGGCCCAGCACCGACGGGGCTCGACGCCCGTCCATGACCGCTCAGGCGATCCGTTCGACGAACCGCGCGAGCTGGTTGAGGTTGCGCACCTCGACCATCTCGTCGACGTAGCGCGCATAGCTCGCCGCGATCGAATCGCCCGAGTCCCAGAACCGTCGTGGCTCCGGGTTCAGCCAGTACACGTGGCGCGCCCGCCGCTGGAGGTCCTGCAGCACCCAGGCGTTGGCCTGGCGGTAGTTGTTGCGGGCATCACCGAGCACCAGGACCGTCGCCCGCGGGGTGACCGACGGGGCGTACTCGAGGTGGAAGCGCTCGAACGAACGCCCGTAGTCGGAGTGTCCGTCGAGCCAGACCAGCTCCGCTTCGGTGAGCATCCGCTGCATCGCATCACCCGGGTCATCCGAGGAGAACCAGGGTGTCACCTCGTCCAGGGCATCGATGAAGGCGAACGAACGCACCGTGGAGAACTGCTCCTGGAGCGCATGCACGAGCTGCAGCGTGAACCGCGAGAACGAAGCCACCGACCCCGAGACGTCACACAGGACGAACAGCTCCGGCTTGTGCGGACGACGCGGACGGAACGACGGCTCGAAGGGCACCCCGCCGGTCGCCAGCGAACGCCGGACCGTCCTTCGAACGTCGAGACGCCCGGACCGGCCCTCCCGCCGCTTGGCTGCGACCCGCGTCGCGAGCTTGCGCGCCAACGGCCGGACATGCGACCGGAGCTCCACCTGCTCCTCACGGGTGAGGTGGAACAGATCGAGGTCTTCCACCGGCGCACGCACGACCCGGTCGGCGACCTGGTCGACGCCCCGGTCCTCCGCGGCATGCCGTCGGATCTCCGCTTCGACCTCCTGCTGGAAGGTCCGGAGGCGCTCCTCGAACGCATCACGCAGCAACCGCTCCTCGAACGGCGTGAGTTCGCTGTCGCGATCGTCCTGTGCCCGCTGCAGCAGGTCACGCAGGAGCCGCTGTAGATCGATGGCGCGGAGCACCCGGTACTGGAAGTAGGTCGGCCGGCCGTCGCGACCTTCGACACGGCCGTGCTCCTCGACAGCACGACGTGCCGCCCGACGGATCGCATCGTCGCCACCCCCCAGCAGCTCCTCGAGGAGGTCCGCGTGCTCGTCCTCCGGACCTCGCCCGGCCTCCCCGTCGTCCCCGTCGCCGGCGCCCGAGGTGTCATCGGATCCATCGTCGACCGGCCGGGCCGGGAAGTACAGGTCGAAGAGCTCGTCGAAGGGACGGCGGTGGCTCCTGGTGGTGATCACGACCGCCGCGAGCGCCTCGCGGAGCTGTTCCCGCTCGAGCAGTTCCACGTACGGCAACGTCCGCACGGCGTCGATGGCCTCCGCCTGCGTGGCCGGGAGACCCGAGCGGCGCAGCGCGGCGATCAGCTCCAGCAAGCGGGCCAGGACACCGTCGAGCGCTGCCGGCTCATCGCCGGGGTGGTTCCCCGGTCCCTCAGCCACCGTCGCTCCTCACCTCCGCTCGGCCTGCCTCCGGCCACCGCCGGCGACGCTATCCCGTCCTCAACCGCGGAAGGTCACCGCGACCCGCCGGTCACCGTCGCCCCCGAGGAGCACCGCGACCCCGTCACCGACCGACGACACGCCGACGGCCGGGAGCCGCACGCTCCGCACGTCCAGCCCTCCCTGGCGCGCCATGAGCAGTTCCTGCCCCAACGCCACCACGACCCGCCCATCGTCCAACACCGCGATCTCCCCTGCGGGCGAGGACCCCGGCG
The DNA here is from genome assembly GCA_040904745.1 of Nitriliruptoraceae bacterium. Lineage (GTDB taxonomy): Bacteria > Actinomycetota > Nitriliruptoria > Nitriliruptorales > Nitriliruptoraceae > T1Sed10-7. The sequence continues at coordinate 6,490 of JBBDSW010000139.1, read as the reverse complement.
CGGCGTCGGATCCCTCCCCCGAGCCCATGGCCGTCATCGGGGCGCTGGCACGCTCCACCAGGCCGGACGCATCCACCGACGCCCAGCGCACCGTGCCGGCCGACGCGTCGGCGAGCACGACCTCGGCGCGGCCCGCCACCACCGCAGCGTCCAGGACCCGCTCACCTCGACCGAGAGCCGCGGTCCAGGCCACAGACCCGTCATCGACGTCGAGTCCGACCAGCAGATGCTCGCCCTCCGCCCGCGCGTCCTGCTCGGCCTCCTCGTCGGCGCTGCCACCCCCGTCGACGGCCCGGAGTCCCACCACGACCAGCGGACCGCCCACGGCGTCCACCGCAACACGCGTGGCCCCGTCCTCGAGGAACCGGGCACCGGCGGCCACGAGCTCCTCGCGCCCGACACTCCAGCGCGAGCTGCCGTCGTCACGGGCCAGCGCGGTGAGCACGGGTACCTCGTCGTCCGGGCCCACGCGGGTACCGGAGACCACCAGGTCATCACCGAGACCCGCCGTCAGACGCGCGCCAGCGAGCCCGGCCGGTGCCGTCGGGAGCTCGATGTCGGTGGCCCACACCCGCCCCGCGACCGGGTCACGGAGCTCGAGCGCGGGCTCCTCGCCATCCTCGTCGATGCGGAGCAACAGGAGCTCACCCTGGCCGGCGGCGAGGTGGAAGGCCAGTGGGCTGCCGACCAGGGCGGTATCGACGCAGGTCAGCCCCTCGAGATCCCCGTCGAGCGGCTGCAGGGCATCGACCTGCCCGGTGAGCTCGTTGGTGAGCGCGAGGCTGTAGAGCGTCTCCCCACTGCCCACGACCGTGCCATCCCCGACAAAGGCCGTCCCCTCGACCGCCGACCCATCCGGATCGAGCAACGTGGTCGTCGACCCGAGCGCCGCAACGCCGCTCGGCCCGGACACGATCGCCGAGGCGCCGGCGACGTCGGCCACACCGGTCAGCGCGCCGAGTTCCGCCGCCGCGGCGGTGGTGGCCTCCTCGAGTTCGCCGTCGGTCAGCGCCCCGCTCCCCCCGAGGCCGACGACGATGCCCGCCGGATCGTCACCGGCCTCGCCCGACGCGACCGCCTCGGGCGCGATGTCATCACACGCCGAGGTGGCGAACAGGGCACCGCTGACGACACCGACCAGGACGAGGGCGACCATGGCGATGGCCGCGATGACCAACGTCCGGCGGTCGGCCGACAACGGGTCCTCCGCGTGGGCGGCGATGTCTTCGGGCGAGCGCTCAGGGGAACGCACGGGCTCAGTTCATCTCCGGACGAGACGGGATATCGAGGTGGGTGAGCGCCCGCTCCACGTCCTGGCGGTGCTTCAGGACGACGTTGACGGTGCTTCGCAGGACCTCGGGATCGAGCGATCCGAAGCCGAGCTCCAGCAGCGTTCGCGCCCAGTCGAGCGTCTCCGAGACCGATGGCGGCTTCTTGAGCTCGAGCTGCCGGAGGCTGCGTACGACCCGAACGAGCTGGTCGGCCAGCGCCGCCGGAGCCTCCGGGACACGCGAGAGGACGATCTCGCGTTCACGCTCCACCGTCGGATAGTCGAGGTAGAGGTAGAGACAGCGACGCTTCAGGGCCTCCGAGAGCTCCCGCGTCGCGTTGGAGGTGAGGACGACGAAGGGATGGTGGGTGCCGGTCACCGTGCCCAGCTCCGGGATCGTGACCTGGAAGTCCGACAGGATCTCGAGCAGCAGGGCCTCGAACTCGAGGTCCACCTTGTCGACCTCGTCGATCAGCAGCACGGTCTCGTGGTCGTTGCGCAGCGCACGCAAGAGGGGCCGCTCGAGCAGGTAGTCCTCGCCGAACAGGTCGTCCTCGACCTCGTTCCACTCCTCACCACCGGCGGCGTCGCCACCACGTGCGTGGGTGATCCTGAGCAGCTGCTTCTTATAGTTCCACTCGTACAGCGCCTTGGCCTCGTCCAGGCCCTCGTAGCACTGGAGCCGGACGAGCTCCGCCTCGCGTGCCGTGGCCACCGCCTTGGCGAGCTCGGTCTTGCCGACCCCGGCCGGACCTTCGACCAGGATCGGCTTCCCGAGCCGTTCGGCGAGGTAGACGACCGTCTCGATGGCGGTGTCGACGAGGTAGCCGGCGCCCTGCAGCCGGGCACGGACGTCGTCCACGCCCGTGAACGCGACGGGGATCTCCTCCACCTCGTTGCTCCTTGGAGCGCCAGCGCGGACGGCTGACGGACCCGCGGAGGCTACGGCACCTGCACCCGCCCCGACCAACCCGACGAGGCGCGCGCTCGTCACGACCTCGTGGCGAGGATCTGCTCGAGCACGAGCGCCGCGATGCGGGGCAGGAGCGGCACCGGGAGGTCATGGCCCATCCCGGCGACCTCCTCGAACCTGGCGCCCGGAACGGCGGCGGCGACCGCACGACCGCCGGACGGCGTCACCAGCGGATCCTCGTCACCGTGGATCACGAGCGTCGGGACGTCCAAGCCGCGCAGCAGGGACGTCCGGTCCTCGTCGGCGAGGATCGCCAGCAGCTGCCGCGCGGTGCCGTCAGGCCGGTGTGAGCGGTCGTAGCGCTGCGCGAGGCGGGCACGGACACGGCCCTCGTCGAACAGCTCCCGGCTCCCGGTCACGCGTGCCCGGGCGACGCCAGCGTCGATCACCTCCTCGCGCCCGGCAGGGACAGGAGCGGCGAGGACCTCCTCGGCCGCATCCGTCGGCTGACCGACGTCACTGGCGCCGGAGGTGGAGGAGAGGATCGTCAGGGAGGCGATCCGCTCCGGTGCGAGCGCGGCGAGGTGCTGCGCGACCATGCCACCCATCGACCGGCCGAGGACGTGGACCCGATCGAGCGAGAGGTGGTCGAGGACCGCGAGCGCATCCCGCGCCAGCGCCACGAGCGGGTACGGCGGCTCGACGGGAACGCCCGCCTGCGCCGCGCGCAGCTGTTCCACCTCGATCCGTGGACCGGGGAGCACGGTCGAGTGGCCAGCGTCCCGGTTGTCCAGCGTGATGACCTGCACGCCAGCGCCGCGAAGTTCATCGAGCAGCTCCGAAGGCCACTCCGTCCGCTGTGCCCCGAGACCGGCCAGCAGGAGGAGCGACGGACCTGCGCTTGCGGCGACGGCGCGCGGCCCGAAGCTCGTCGGGGGGAGGACCGCGACGTCGAGCACCACCTCCGCACCCGCCACCACCTCGCCGGTGGCGACGCGCTGATGCCGCGAGCCATCCGACACCGACCACCCTCCGGCTGGTCCGACGATCCCGACCCTGGCGCCGGGACGAGCCAGCGTAGGAGGCACTACCGTGCGTCGCGGACCCACACGAACACAGCCCGGATCCGAACAGGAGCAGCTGATGCGTGCCATCCGACTGGAGCAGCAGGGCGGCCCTCAGGTGCTCGAGGTCTCCGACGTGCCCGATCCACAGCCGGGACCCGGCGAGGTCCTGGTGCAGATCGCGGCGGCCGGCGTCAACTTCATCGACACCTACCAGCGTTCCGGACTCTACGACCTCGAGCTCCCGGCCGTCCTCGGCCTCGAAGGGGCCGGCGAGGTGGTCGCGCTCGGCGACGGGGTGACCACCCGTGACCTCGGTGACATCGTCGCGTGGGCGGGCACCCCAGGCTCCTACGCCGAACAGGTGGTGGTCCCCGCCGACCGGTGCGTGCGCGTACCCGCCGGTGTCGAGCCGACGACCGCCGCGGCGTTGATGCTGCAGGGCATGACGGCGCACTACCTCACCCACTCGACCCGCAGCCTGCGCGAAGGCGACACGACGCTGGTGTTCGCCGCCGCTGGCGGGGTCGGCCGCCTCCTCGTCCAGCTCGCCGTCCGGAGGGGCGCGCGGGTACTGGCTGCGACCTCCACCGAGGAGAAGGCACGGATCGTGCGGGAGCTCGGGGCCGAGGAGGTCATCCGCTACCGCGACGTCGATATCCCGTCCGCGGTCCGCGACCTGACCGGGGGCGACGGCGTGGACGTGGTCTACGACTCCGTCGGCAAGGACACCTTCTTCCACTCGTTGGAGAGCCTCAAGCCCCGTGGACTGCTGGTCCTCTTCGGAGCCGCATCGGGCCCGGTGCCGCCGATCGACCTGCAACTGCTGAACCGGCACGGCTCGCTGTTCGTGACCCGTCCCTCGCTGGCCCACTACGTCGCGACCACCGACGAGCTCGAGTGGCGGGCACACACCCTGTTCGATCTCGTGCGTGCCGACGCGTTGGACGTGGCGATCCACGAGCACTACGCACTGGCCGATGCCGCCCGCGCGCACGCCGACCTCGAGTCTGGCGCGACGACGGGCAAGCTGCTCCTCCACCCGTAGGCTCTGCCGGTCCCTGCTCCCGCCGAGGACCCGTCGAGACCGAGGCCCGTCGAGACCACTGTGACCGACGCCAGCGACCCGGCCGCCCGGGCACCCGAGACGCCTGCCACGCGGGCCGCCGCCGCAACCGGCATCCCCCACGAGGTCCGGGTGATCGAACGACCGCGCGACCTCGAGGACGCGGCCGCACGGCTCCAGATCTCCCCGACGCACCTGCTCAAGACGCTGGTCATCCGTGTCGCCGAGGGGTCCTACGTCCTCGCGCTGATCCCGGGCCCGGAGCAGCTGGCCTGGCCGAAGCTGCGCGCCCACCTCGGCGTCTCACGGCTCTCCCTCCCGGACGCGGAGGAGGCCCGGGAGGCCACGGGCTACGAGCGGGGGACGATCACCCCGTTCGGCGCGCTGGGCGACTGGCCGGTCGTCGCGGACGCGAGCATCCGCGGTGCCGGGACCGTGACGGTCGGCGCCGGAGCCCACGGCGTGTCGCTCCGCCTCGATGCCGACGACCTCCTCCGAGCGGTCGACGCCGAGGTGCTCGACCTCACCTGAGTCCACCACCCCACCGTCCCATGGCCGACCACCGTCAGGACCAACGTGCGCGCGATCCGCATCACCGAGTTCGGTGGACCCGAGGTCCTCACCCTCGTGGAGGACCATCCCGAGCCAGAGCCACGCGACGGTCTCGAGCTCCTCGAGATCGGCACCGCGGGGATCAACTACGCCGACACGCACCAGACCGAGGACAGCTACCTCGCCCCCACGAAGCTCCCGCTGATCCCGGGAGCCGAGGCCGTCGGCCACCTGCCCGACGGTCGTCGGGTCGTCGGACTGCTGGCCGGAGGAGGCTACGCGGAACGGGCGCTGATCGCCCCTGCCATGGCCTTCCCCGTGCCCGATGCGGTGCCCGACGGCCAGGCGCTCGCGCTCGTGCTGCAGGGCACCACGGCCTGGCACCTGCTGCGTACCTCCGCCCGCCTCGCGACCGGGGAGTCGGTCGTGGTGCTCGCCGGCGCCGGCGGGGTCGGGACGCTGGCGATCCAGCTCGCGCGACGGTTCGGGGCGGGGCGGATCATCGCCGCGGCCTCGACGGAGGAGAAACGGGCGCTGACCCGCGAACTCGGTGCGGACGTCGCCATCGACTCCCGGTCCGAGGACCTCGAGGGCGCCATCGAGGACGCGGGCGGCGGCAAGGTCGACGTGGTGCTCGAGATGGCCGGAGGAGCCGTCACCGACGCCAGCATCGCCGCCCTCGCCCCGTTCGGACGTTGCGTCGTCTACGGGATGGCGTCACGCCAAGCCCCCAGCCCGATCGATCCACGCCAGCTGATGGGCCGCTCCCGGGGCGTGATCGGCTTCTGGCTCGCTCACGCCATGTCCGACCCAACCCGCCACCTCGCCGCCCCGATGCGCGAACTCGTCGACCTGACCGTCTCCGGCGATCTCAGACCGATCGTCGGTGGCACCTACGGGCTGTCGGAGGCTGCGGACGCCCATCGCGCCCTGCGAGCCCGGGATACGGTGGGCAAGCTCACCCTCGATCCACGTCGCTGACACGGAACGAACTGAGAAGCCTCTCAGCACCATGCCACCTCCCCTTCAGGTCCGTGGGGCATCGTGTCTCTCAGCATCCCCCGCCAAGCCGACCGAACGAGGAGCTCCCGATGACCCACGTCACCCGCTGGCGGACCATCACCGCGACCGCGACGACCGCCGTACTGGCCACCGGTGCCTTCGGCATCTCGGCAGCGGTCGAACGCCCAGCCGAGGACGCCGAACGCATCGAGCTGACCGCGGAGGCCACGGTCGCCGAGCCCGTCGAGGACGGCACCGTCACCTTGGATCGCTCCATCCAGAGCACGGCCTCAGCCGATCCGACCGCATCGGTCTCACCGGCGAGCGCGTCGGTGTCACCGGACAGCGAAGGCTCCGCGGACGACGCCCTCAGCGGGGCCTCTTCCCGGCAGGGCGCCGTCACCCAGCTGCAGCCCGACGGGAGCCCGTCGCCCTCCCCCGAGGACAGCCCGTCACCGTCACCCGAGGACAGCCCATCGATCTCGGCCGCCGACGACAGCCCCTCACCGTCCGCCGACGACAGCCCCTCACCGTCCGCCGAGGACAGCCCGTCCCTCGAGGACAGCCCGTCCGTCGAGGACGACGGGTCCCCCGACAGCTCGTCCTGATCCCATCGGCGGGGG
>JBBDSW010000138.1:20081-25656 GCA_040904745.1 Nitriliruptoraceae bacterium | reverse complement strand
GAACTTGTAGGAGTGGGCGGGGACGACCCGGTCGTCGGTGTCGCCGGTGGTCAACAGCGTCGCCGGATAGGACCGTCCCACCTCGAGGTTGTGGTACGGGGAGTAGGCGAGGAGGGTCTCGAGGTCGTCCGGATCGTCGGGTGAGCCGTAGTCGGAGGTCCACGCCCAACCGATCGTGAAGCGGTGGAAGCGGGTGAGGTCGAGCACCCCCACCTCCGGCACCGCCGCGCCGAACGCCTCCGGTGCCTGCGTCAGGCAGGCCCCGACCAGCAGGCCACCGTTGGACCGTCCCTCGATCCCGAGGTGTGTGGGGGCGCTCCAGGTCACCTCCGCGCGGGAACCCTCGGAGAGCGCGCTGGCCGACACCTCGCCACGGCGTTGGCCGGTCAGCCACGCCGCACAGGCCAGGGCGTCGTCGAACACGTGCTGCTTGTTGGCGAGCCGACCGTCGTCGTGCCAGGTCCGGCCGTACTCACCGCCGCCGCGCAGGCAGGCCACGGCCAGCACGCCCCCGGCATCCACCCACGCCCGCCACCCCGGGCGGTGCATCGGGGTCACCGGGATGTCGAACCCGCCGTAGCCCCACAGCATGGTCGGGCGCAGACCGTCCGGCTGCACGTCCTCACGGTGGACGACGAACAAGGGGACGGCCACCCCGTCATGGTGGATCCGGAGCTGCTCGACGACCACCGGGGGACCGTCGGCGGGCAGCGCCTGCCACACGTCCTGGACCGCGAGTCCTGGCAGGTCGCAGGCCAGCACCCGGTCGGGTGCCGTGAAGGAGCCGACCGCCAGGTGCAGCGTGTCGTCGTGCCGCCCCCCGGTCAGTTGGTTGACCGTCACCGGCCACGGCAGCGGGACCGTGCCTCGCGGCGTCCCGTCTGCGGGATCGACCACCTCGAGCCGGGCGGTCGCGTGGTGCAGGTGGTGGAGCACCAGCCAGCCGCCCTCGTTCGGCGTGGCACCGCCGAGCAGGTGTGCATCGACGAGTCGATCGCTCCGCTGGCCGACGACCTCGCGTACCCGGCCCCCGGCCAGATCCACGGCGATGATCCGTCCGAGTGGCGCGCCGAGATCGGTGAGCACCAGCAGTTCGTCGCCGTACACCCCGAGCGGGTGGTGTCCCGCCTCGCCGTCGTCGAGCAGTGCACGCACCGTGCCGATGGTGCCGCCCTCGTCGACCGGGGCGACGTGGACACGGGTCGCCGGGTCGGTCCCGCGCGTGATCGTGAGGATCAGCCAGCGCCCATCGTGGCTGATCTCGGGATGGAACCCCCACTCGGGCTGATCCGGTCGGTGATGGACGAGCACATCGTCGTCGGCCGAGGTCCCCACCCGGTGCAGGACGACCCGCTGATCCCGGGTGGCCGCCGCGTGCTCGCTGCCTGGTGCCGGGGCATCGTAGGTCGTGCAGAGGAACGCGCTGCCGTCCGGTAGCCAGGTCGCCCCGGCGAACTTCGACCACGGGACGACATCGTCGCGCAGGCGGCCGTCGGCGACCTCGAGGACCCGCCAGGTGGTCCAATCGGACCCGGCGGTGGCGCGGCCGACCGCAGCCCGGGAGCCGTCGGGGCTGATGGCCAGTCCCGACAACGCCACGGTGCCGTCCTCGGACCAGGCGTTGGGGTCGAGGAGCTCGGCCCAGGCCTCCTCGCTCGGCAGCGTGGTGCGGGCATCCTCGGGGTGGGCCGGGGCGGAGAACAGCACGTCCTGATCCTGCAGCCCATCGTTGCGGAACTGGAACCACCGCGACCCGCGCCGCCACGGAGCGCTGCGGCGAGGATGATCCCAGACCCCGCGCAGCCGTTCGATGAAGGCCTCACGTGCCGGGAGCGCCGCGAGCGCGGACCGGGCGCGTCCATCCTGGGTGGCGACGAACGCTCGGACGCGGGCGTCGCTGGCGGGGGCTTCCAACCACCGGTAGGGATCGGCGAGGACGTGGCCATGCACGACGTCGACGACGTCCTCACGTGCCGTCGCGAGGACGTCCTGCTCGGCGTGGTGCGACGACACGGTGGACCTCGCTTCCGGTCGGGATGGCGGACGCTACAGCGCCCGGAGGTGGCCCTTCGCCACGTCGTCAGGAGGATCACCGGTGCGCGCGGAGCCCTTGCTACGTAGCCTGGTGGGATCCCGACGGCCCAGGACGGATGCCACGGTGCGTGAGAGCAGGACGGACTACCGCCTCCAGCGGCGCTCGGTGCTGCGCGAGGTCCGGATCGGCGCGCGCGCACCCGACGACGTCCGCGACGCCCACCCGGACCTGGTGCGAGCCGGCGTCCACATCGGCAGCGAGGTCCGGGAGTCCTGCCCCCTCTGTGACAAGCCGGGGCTCAAGCACGTCAGCTACGTGTTCGAGGGCAAGGGGCAGCGCACCAACTCCGGCCGGGCGCTCCCGCGCGAGGCGCTGGCACGACACGCCCAGCGCTACGGGGATCTCACCGTCTACACCGTCGAGGTCTGCACGCTGTGCCACTGGCACCACCTCCTCGAGTCGTTCCGGTTGGTGGCGCGGGGCTCGGCGGTCAGCTGAGGCAGGAGCTCACCGAGGGAGCAGCAGCCCGACGATCGCCAGGGCGACGCCGAGCAGGATGAGTGCCGGCACCTCGACCACCTGCCAGGCGCTGACCGCCAGGACCACACCGCCGACGATCATCGCGGGCCCGAGCGTGCGGGACGAGTCCGGGTCGTCCTCGGCCGGTCCCTCCACGACGAGCCGGCCGTCGCGATCGATGTGTCCACCTACGGGCGGATCCAGCCAGCCGGGCGCCTGGCCGCCGGAGGGCAGCACCTCCTCGGCCTCGTCGACCTCGAGGTCGGCCAGGAGCTCGTCCCAACGCAGCAACAGCTCCGCACGGACATCGTCCTGCCACCGCCGATCGACGCGGAGCTGGACCCCCTCGTCGCGCTCCCGCCGGTCGTGTCCGATACCTCGTTCGTCGAGGAGAGCCTCCACCACCCGGGCCATGGCTGGGTGGAAGGTGCCGAGGGGGACCTCGTTCGGGGTGCGGGGCAGCGTCGGCTGGCGGAGACGGTCGGAGGCGTCCCCGTCCGGAAGCTCGTCCTCGGACACGAGTGCGACCCGGCAGGTCACACAGCGGTCGACACCGGCTTCGTACTCGTCGAGGCAGTTGGGGCAGCGCATGGTCGCGCAGCCTACTGGGGCTCGTCCACGGTGATGCCATCGTCCCGTACCGCCCCGTTAGGGTGGCAGCGCCGCCGCGAGGAGCCCGTCATGACCGAGCGTCTCTACTCGACCGATCAGTACGCCCGTGAGGCCGATGCCACGATCGTCGACGTCGACCCGGACGACCGTCGCGTGCTCCTCGATCGGACGGTGTTCTACCCGGGTGGTGGGGGGCAACCCCACGACGTCGGCGACCTGGTCCTCGGTGAGGATCGGCTCTCGGTGGTACGTGTGGCGGCAGACGACCGGGGGGTCTGGCACTGGCTGGAGGGCGGCCTGCCCGGGACCGGGACCGCGGTCCGCGGCGAGGTGGATTGGGAGCGCCGCTACCAGCTGATGCGGACCCATACCGCCATGCACGCCCTGTGCGGGGTCGTCTGGGAACGCTTCCAGAGCCCGGTCACCGGCGGCAACATGGAACCTGGGGTCGGTCGCCTCGACTTCGAGCTGCCGGACTGGGATCCGGAGGCCAAGGGGTCGCTGGAGGAGGAGTTGAACGCGCAGCTCGCCGCGGCGAGGGACGTGCGGATCGCGTTCCTGCCCCGTGAGGAGGCGGACCAGGACCCCTCGCTGATCCGGACCAAGGTGTCACTGCTCCCACCGAGCCTGCGCGAGGTGCGGGTGGTCGACATCGTCGGACTCGACCGGCAGGCCGACGGCGGTACGCACGTCGCCAGCACCGGTGAGGTCGGCCGGGTCAGGATCGCGAAGGTCGAGTCGAAGGGCAAGGGCTTCCGCCGGATCCGGCTCGCGCTCGACGACGGGTGAGCGCCCGGCGGCGACCGGATCGCGCCGTCAGGTCGCTGCGCGGCGGAGGACGATGACCTCATCGCCGTACGGCGCCGGTCGGCGTTCCTCGATCCAGGTCACGCCGCTCTCGTCGCACCGGTGGACCGCCCGTCCCATGGCGTCGGTCCGTTCGACGGCGAGGTGGTAGCGCGCGTAGTCGCGGGCCACCTCGCCGCTCATCACGTTCAGCACCGCGCAGCGGCACCGTGTGCGGTCGGGTTCGCTCATCGCTGCACCCCGGGACCTCGTGTGGCGGGCCCGTGTCCGTGGTCGCCGCGGGTCCGCACGGGCCGACGCGTCTGGCACGCGCCGATCTCGCTCGACCGTACCGGCGGCCGGCCGTCCTGTGACCGCCGACGGGGTGTTCGTTGGGCCGATGTGGATGGCCGAGCGCTACGGTGCACACAGAGATGGGCACCGACGAACGCGGAGATGGAAGTGGACGACCACGGCACGCCCCAGCCCGACCCTGCCCGCTGGTACCACCTCGATGGTGCGGAGCAACGCGGTCCCCTCACCCTGGCCGATATCCGCGCGAAGGTCCTGGACGGGACCGTGGGACCCGAGACCTACGTGTGGGCCGACGGGATGCCCGACTGGATGCCGGCGCGACAGGTCCCCGCGGTGACACCGCCCGCCGAGACCCGCGCGAACCTGCCGGCCTGGAGCTGACGGCGGCGCTGCACGGGGTAGCGTCGGCGGCATGAGCACGTCGCCTCCGGATCACACGACGAGCACGACCCCGGAAGGGGGCGCGCTCGCGTTGTTGCGCTCCCGTGGCTTCGTGCAGGACGTGACGGACGAGGCGGGGCTCGCCGCCCGGTTCGCCTCCGGTCCCGTGACCTTCTACGTCGGCTTCGATCCGACGGCGCCGTCGCTGCACGCCGGCAACCTGGTCGGGATGATGGCCATGTCCTGGCTCCAGCGCCTCGGCCACCGTCCCATCGCCCTTGCCGGCGGCGCCACCGGGCGGATCGGGGATCCCTCCGGGCGCGATACCGAACGCGAGATGCTCGACGAGGCCACGCTCGAGCGCCACCTCGGCGGCATCCGCCGTCAGCTGGGTCTCGTGCTGGACCTCTCCGGCGACGGGCCGTCCGGCGGGATGCTCGTCGACAACTACGACTGGACCCGCGACGTCACCCTGCTCGACTTCCTGCGCGAGGTCGGGGTGCACGCTTCGGTGAACCAGATGATCGCCCGGGACTCGGTCAAGCGCCGTCTCGATGAGCGGGAGCAGGGGCTGACCTACGCGGAGTTCAGCTACCAGCTCCTGCAGGCCTTCGACTTCGCCCACCTCGCCCGGCACCACGGCTGCCTGCTGCAGGGCGGGGGCTCGGACCAGTGGGGCAACATCGTGGCCGGGATCGACCTGATCCGCCGACGCGGCGGCGAGCAGGCGTTCGGCTTGGTGTGGCCGCTGCTCACCACCGCCGATGGCGCGAAGTTCGGCAAGTCCGCCGGCAACGCCATCTGGCTCGATCCGGAGCTGACGAGCCCGTACGCCTACTACCAGTACTGGATCAACGCGGCCGATGCGGACGTGGTCCGCTTCCTCAAGCTGTTCACCTACCTCCCGCTCGAGGAGATCGACGAGCT
>JBBDSW010000138.1:0-19981 GCA_040904745.1 Nitriliruptoraceae bacterium | reverse complement strand
CGGCGGCTGGTGCAGCAGGGTGCGGTGCGCGTCAACAACGCCCGCATCGACGACCCGCAGTACCGGCTGGGGCCAGACGACCTGGCCAGTGACACGACCGCGGTCCTGCGTGCGGGCAAGAAACGCTACGCCCTGGTGCGCTTCGCCTGAGGGCTGCTCCGTCGCGCGGGTGCCGATGGTCCCGCCGGTGGTGGACGTGGTGCCCTGCCGCGACCCGTCGCACTCTTGTGTACTCACGGGTGGTCCACGATGTCTGGACCCCAGCATCGGACACCCACCCGCACCGTGAGGGCAGCCGTGAACAAGCCTGAGTCCTACGTCGTTCCGTTCCACGAGGGCAGCGCCGACCAGAAGTACCTGCTGGGAGGCAAGGGGGCGAACCTCGCCGAGATGGCCCGCATCGGCCTGCCGGTCCCTCCCGGGTTCATCATCACGACCGAGGCCTGCCGCCAGTACATGGCTGGGGGCGGCTCGCCGGAGGGGCTCTTCGAGGAGGTCGAAGCCGCCCTGACCGATCTGGAGGAGCAGGTCGGGCGCCGGCTCGGCGACCCGGAGTCCCCGCTGCTGCTGTCCGTGCGTTCCGGCGCGGTGTTCTCCATGCCCGGGATGATGGACACGGTGCTGAACCTCGGAGCGATGCCGTCCACGGCGGACGGCCTCGCAGCGCTGGGTGACGAGTGGTTCGCCCAGGACGCGACCCGGCGGTTCCTCGAGATGTTCGGTCGCGTGGTCCTCGGGGTCGACAGCGAGCTGATCGAGCGCAACATCGACGCGGCCAACGAAGCTGCAGGGGTCGAGACCGAACGCGATCTCACCACCGAGCAACTCGCCGAGGTCGTCGCCGCCCACCGGCGGACGATCGCCGAAGCCGGCTTCGAGCTGCCCGAGGACCCCCGCGACCAGCTGCGCCTGGCCATCGAGGCCGTGTTCCGGTCGTGGAACGGGGACCGCGCTCGCGCCTACCGCCGCATCGAGGACATCCCCGACGACCTCGGGACCGCCGTGAACGTCCAGACGATGGTCTTCGGCAACCTCGGCGACCGCTCTGCGACCGGCGTCGCGTTCACGCGTGACCCGGCGACCGGGGAGAACGTCCCCTACGGCGACTTCCTGATCGGGGCGCAAGGCGAGGACGTCGTCGCAGGGACGCGGCGCGTCGAGCCGCTGGCCAACCTCGGGGACGAGTTCCCCGACGTGCACAAGGAGCTCCTCGGCCACCTCGACACGCTCGAAGCGCACTACCACGACATGTGCGACATCGAGTTCACGATCGAGGAGGACAAGCTCTGGATGCTGCAGACCCGCGTCGGCAAGCGTTCAGCGACCGCGGCGCTCAGGATGGCCGTCGAGATGGTCGACGAGGGCCTGATCGACGAGGACGAGGCCGTCACGCGGATCCGTCCGCGCCAGCTGGAGGCGCTGCTGCATCCTCGGTTCGCGGCCGACGCCCCGCCGCCACTCACGACCGGCCTCGCTGCCTCCCCCGGCGCTGCCGTCGGGAAGGTGGTCCTCTCCTCCAAGGAAGCGAAGGAGCGGGGATTGGCCGGTGAGTCGGTGATCCTGGTCCGCCCCGAGACCTCGCCCGAGGACCTCGAGGGGATGGTCGCCTCGGCCGGCATGCTGACCGCCCGTGGAGGGCTCGTGAGTCACGCGGCGGTCGTCGCGCGCGGGCTCGGCAAGCCCGCGGTCTGTGGTGCGCACGAGCTCCGGATCGATGCCGAGGCCGGCACGGTCACCGTGGGCGATGTCGTCATCAAGGCCGACGACATCATCTCGATCGACGGCACCAACGGCCAGGTCGCCCTCGGCGAGGTCGAACTGGAGGTCCCCGACGACGACCCGAACGTGGCCCGCCTGTTGTCCTGGGCGGACAGCCGGCGCACGTTGCACATCTTCGCCAACGCCGACACCCCCGATGACGCGCGCCGGGCACTGGCCGCCGGCGCCGAGGGGATCGGTCTGTGCCGCACCGAGCACCAGTTCCTCGGTGACCGTCTGCCGCTGATCCAACAGGTGATCCTGTCCAAGAGCGAGGACGAGGAGCGCGAGGCCCTGGTCGCCCTCGAAGCGTCCCAGAAGGAGGACTTCGAGCAGTTGTTCGAGGTCATGGACGGTCTCAGGGTGGTCATCCGCCTCCTGGACCCGCCGCTGCACGAGTTCCTCCCGGACGTCGAGTCGCTCCACATCAAGAAGGCGCTGGGCACGCTCACCGACGAGGAGCGTCGCCTGATGGAGGTGGCCGAGCAGCTCCAGGAGCACGACCCGATGCTCGGGGTGCGGGGCATCCGGCTGGGCATCCTCAGGCCCGAGGTGTACCGCTCACAGGTGCGGGCCATCATCGAGGCCGCGGTCGTCCGCGTCGAGGCCGGCGGTGATCCGAAGCCGGAGATCATGCTGCCGTTGGTAGGCACCTCCCAGGAGCTCGAGTGGGGTGTGAACCTGATCCACACGACCGCCCGCGAGGTCCTGGACCAGGCTGGCACCGAGGTGGATTACACCACCGCGACCATGATCGAGACGCCCCGCGCGGCGCTCCGGGCGAAGATGCTCGCGCCGCAGGTGGATGCGTTCTCGTTCGGCACCAACGACCTCACCCAGCTGACGTTCGGCCTCTCCCGCGATGACGTCGAGGCGACCTACATCCCGAGGGGATTGGAGCTCAAGCTCCTGCCGGTCGACCCCTTCCGGACGCTCGACCCCGACGGCGTCGGCCGCCTGGTGGAGATGGCGGTCACGGAAGGGCGCGAGGCCAAGCCGGATCTGGTGACCGGCATCTGTGGAGAACACGGTGGCGACGCCGATTCGATCCACTTCTGCCACCGCGTCGGGATGAACCACGTGTCCTGCTCGGCCTCGCGACTCGAGGTCGCACGCCTGGCCGCGGCGCACGCCGCCATGGAGGTGAGCGGACCCGGATCGACCGCCTGACAACCTGACTCCGGCCCCTGCGGGGCCGACAAGACCGGCGTGGGGGGTGCGGCCCCGCGCCACCGGCCGCGGAGCGCCACCAGTACTTTTGGTGAGCAGCTCCGCGGCCGGACTCTGTCTCCGGGCCCGAGCAGCCCCGCGCCCCAGGGGTCCCTGCGCACCGAGCCCGCGAGCGCCACCGGGTCCGGGGCCTGTCGAGGAACTGCAGACCGTGCGCCGGTTCTCGCACCTGGCCGGTCGCCGGGGAGATCGAGCCGCTCACGAGGTCGAGAAGCTGCCTACCTTCCGCAGCTTCTCGACAGCGGCCGCGGCGATCCGGCCCGTGTCAGCGCCTATGGTGCCCCCGTGGAACGGATGCGGCGCACGGTGCTCAGGGGGCTGGCGGCCTTCCGCTGGCTCGCATGGGTGTGGATGGCGACCGTGCTCGTCCTGGCGCGCGGGAACCTCGTGGCGCCGGTGACCGCCTTCGCGCTGGTCGGCCTGGCCGGGTTGGTGACCCTGTGGTCGACCTGGCTGCTGCGCTCGGACCCCACGAGACTGCTCAGAGGACCGGTGGTCGGTGCCGAGGTAGGGGTCGCCGTGGCGCTGTTGCTCGCCGACGGGTTCGTCTACGGATCGCCGCACGTGTTCACCCCGGAGCAGCCCCTCGGTGTGGCGTGGTCGCTCGCGGGACTGCTCGCGGCCGGCATCGCGTTCGGCCCCCTGGTCGGGGCGGTCACGGGTGTCTCACTCGGGGCCGCACGGGCGACCTCCTCGATCCTCAACGTGGTCCCGGCGGCCGACGCCTGGCTCGGACCGCTGACACCGGAGCAGGGCTTGTCGCTGGTGACGACCGCGGTGCTCTACGCCCTGGCCGGCGGGGTCGCCGGGCATGCCACCCGGCTGCTGATCAGGGCCGAGCAGCGGGTCATCCGTGCCGAACGGGACATCGCGGAACTCCAGGCGCGCGAGGAGGTCGGACGACGACTCCACGACGGCGTGCTCCAGACACTGGCGCTCGTGGAGCGACGAGCCGACGATCCTGGTCTCGCCCGGCTGGCCCGTGATCAGGAGCGCGAGTTGCGCCGCTACCTGCTCGAGGGACCGTCCCCCACCGTGGTCGGTGCGGGCGCCCTCGGCGACGCGCTGCGGACCGCCGGTGGTCGCACCGAGCAGGCGTACGGGCTCCGCGTCGAGGTGCTCGTTCCCGACGATCTCCCCCACATCGATGACGGGGTCTTCGAGGCACTGGTCGCCGCGGTCGGGGAGGCGTTGACGAACGCCGGCAAGCATGCGCGGGCGTCGCGGGTCGTCGTCTACGTCGAGCCACAGGACGACGAGGTGTTCGTCTCGGTCCGCGATGACGGCATCGGCTTCGATCCGTCCACGGTCGTCGAGGGGGTCGGCCTCGGTCGCTCGATCCGGGGCCGCATCGACGGGATCGACGGCCGGGTCGAGGTGGCGGGGAGCCCGGGCGCCGGCACGGAGATCCGCCTCACCGTGCCCGCGCCATCGGCCTGAGTCGACGGGTGGTCGGACGATGGTGGCCGGCCAGTGCCCGAAAGGGGCCTCACCGACGAGATTTCCACCACCGCGGAAAATCGGTTGGTTCGACGATGTCGACCACGTACGAGCAGCCTCGTAGCTGGTTCCTGAGGGGGTTCCCGCGGCCAGAGGGCTGGAAGGGCGCGTCTGGGCATCGCACCGACCCGGAGGCCGGAGAACGCTGACGCGGGGCCGAGGGACCGGTGGTCAGGGTCCGGACCGGACGGGAAAGCCGTTCGGCATCGTCGAACAGGGGCCGTTGTCGACGGTGGTGCGGGCGTCTTGTCTGATGCTTGCGCCGGGTCGTCCGGCACCGGCGCAACGGGGTGGGGCCGGCAGAAGCCGGCATCGGGAGCCCACCGGACCTGGAGCCACCGGACGATGAGGGAGTGAGACATGGATCTATCTGCAGGCCAGATCTTCATCTCAGAGGTCGCGGGAACCGGCATGCTGCTGCTCTTGGGCTGTGGCGTCGTCGCGAACGTGGTCCTGGCCAAGAACAAGGGTGAAGGCGGAGGAGGTGGCGGCGCCTGGCTCCTGATCAACTTCGGATGGGGCCTGGCCGTCATGTCCGGTGTCTTCGTAGCGGCCAACAGCGGTGCGCACATCAACCCGGCCGTCACCTTCGGCTTGTTGGCGAACGGTGTGGTCTTCACCGCCGGTGAGTTCTTCGCCTACCTCGCCGGAGAGATGGTCGGCGCGTTCCTCGGAGCGGTGCTGGCGTACCTCGCGTACAAGGACCACTTCGACGCGACCGAGGACCCCGGCCTGAAGCTGGCCGTGTTCTCCACGGGACCGGAGATCCGCAATTACACGTGGAACTTCATCACGGAGGTCATCGGCACGTTCGTGCTCGTCTTCGTGATCCTGCAGTTCGGTCGTTCTCCGAACGAGCTCGGGCCGTTGGCCGTCGGTCTCCTGGTCCTTGCTATCGGTGCGTCGCTCGGTGGTCCGACCGGCTATGCCATCAACCCCGCCCGTGACCTCGGACCACGCATCGCCCACGCCCTCCTGCCCATCAAGGGCAAGGGCGACAGCGACTGGGCGTACTCGTGGGTCCCGATCCTCGGTCCGATCGTCGGTGGCGTCCTCGCGGGCCTGATCGACCAGGCCTACTCCGGCTTCATCCCGATCTGATCCTGATCCTCCAGGTCGATCCAGGCGGGGTGCCGCATCCGTGCGGTACCACGTCCCGGGTCGTCACCTGATCCGCCCGGTGGAGAGCGCATCGCCACCCGCCGCTCCCGCGACACGGGAGCACCGCAGAGCAAGCGACAAGGGAGAATGGTTCCATGGCAGAATTCGTCGCCTCAGTCGACCAGGGCACGACCTCGACCCGCTTCATGGTCTTCGACCATGGTGGGAACGAGGTGGCCAAGCATCAGTTGGAGCATGAGCAGATCCTCCCGCAGGCCGGGTGGGTCGAGCACAACCCCGTCGAGGTGTGGGAGCGCACGTCCGCGGTCATCCAGACCGGGCTCGGACAGGCCAACCTCAGCGCCTCCGATCTGGCTGCGATGGGTGTGACCAACCAGCGCGAGACCACGGTCGTCTGGGACAAGAACACCGGACGGCCCTACTACAACGCGATCGTGTGGCAGGACACCCGGACCGACCGGATCGCCAGCGCGCTGGAGCGCGAGGGCAAGGGTGACGTCATCCGCCAGAAGGCGGGCCTGCCACCGGCGACCTACTTCTCGGGAGGCAAGATCCAGTGGATCCTCGAGAACGTCGACGGGGTCCGTGAGGCCGCGGAGCGTGGCGACGCGATCTTCGGCAACATGGACACCTGGATCCTGTGGAACCTGAGCGGTGGGACCCGGGGGGGCTCCCACGTCACCGACGTGACCAACGCCTCGCGCACGATGCTGATGGACCTCGAGACCCTGCAGTGGGACGACGAGCTCCTCAGCTTCTTCAACATCCCCCGTCAGATGCTGCCGGAGATCCGGCCGTCGTCCGACCCGAACCTGTACGGGTACACCACCGAAACCGGTCCGTTGGCGGGCGCTGTCCCGTTGGGTGGTGACCTCGGTGACCAGCAGGGAGCCACGGTGGGGCAGGTGTGCTTCTCCCCCGGTGAAGCGAAGAACACCTACGGCACCGGCAACTTCATGTTGCTGAACACCGGCACGGAGATCGTGCACTCGAAGGCGGGTCTGCTCACGACCCCGGCGTACAAGTTCGGGGATGAGCCGTGCGTCTACGCCCTGGAGGGAGCGATCCCGGTCACGGGCTCGGCCGTGCAGTGGCTGCGCGACCAGCTCGGCATCATCAGTGGCGCAGCCGAGACGGAGACGCTGGCTCGCCAGGTCCCTGACTCCGGTGGCATGGTGTTCGTCCCGGCCTTCTCCGGGCTGTTCTCGCCGTACTGGCGCTCCGACGCGCGCGGTGCGATCGTCGGGATCAGCCGCTTCAACACCAACGCCCACCTCGCGCGGGCGACGCTGGAGGCGATCAGCTACCAGTCGAAGGACGTGGCTGACGCCATGGAGAAGGACTCCGGCGTCCCGGTGGAGGCGCTCCGGGTCGATGGCGGGGTCACCAACAACGACCTGGCGATGCAGATCCAGGCCGACATCCTCGGTGTGCCGGTGTACAAGCCGGTCGTCGCGGAGACCACCGCGCTCGGCTCGGCGTATGCCGCCGGGTATGCGGTCGGGTTCTGGAGTGACATCCAGGAGATGCGCGACAACTGGAACGAAGACAAGCGCTGGGAGCCGGAGTGGTCCGACGACCAGCGTGAGGAAGGTCTGGCCCGGTGGCACAAGGCCGTCGAGCGGACCCTCGACTGGGTCGACGTCGACTGAGCTCCCCCCGGTGGGACCTCGCGGACGCGGGGTCCCACCACCCCCGACCGAAGTACCTGCACGACGAGACGATGGAGCGTGATGTGGCGACCACTTCTCTTACTCCGACAGCCCGCGCCGAGGCCCTCGAGGCCATGCAGCGGGAGGAACTGGACGTCCTCGTCATCGGCGGAGGCGTGACCGGCGCCGGTACCACACTCGATGCGGTGACGCGCGGTCTGACCACCGCGATGGTCGAGATGCGCGACTGGGCGAGTGGCACCTCGTCCCGATCGACGAAGCTGCTGCACGGCGGCCTGCGCTACCTGGAGATGCTCGACTTCGGGCTGGTCCGGGAAGCGCTCCGCGAGCGCGGCCTCGTCATGAACAAGCTCGCCCCCTACCTCTCACGCCCGGTCCCGATCATCTACCCGCTGACCGGCAAGGGTTGGGAGCGGCTCTACGTGGGAGCCGGCATCGCCCTCTACGACCTCATGGCCCTGGAGAAGGGCGCCGGACGCGGCGTGCCACCCCACAAGCATTACTCCAAGTCGACCACCATGAAGCTCTTCCCCGGGCTCGACCCGGACGTGTGCGTCGGCGCGATCCGCTACTTCGACGGGCAGGTGGACGACGCTCGGTACACCATGGCCCTGGCCCGCACCGCTGCCGTCCACGGCGCGCACGTCGCGACCCGGACCAAGGTCACCGGCCTCCTTCGCGAAGCCGGGCGGGTCATCGGTGCCACGGTCAAGGACCTGGAGACCGGCGACACCTTCGACGTCCGGGCGCGAGTCATCATCAACGCCACCGGCGTGTGGACCGACGAGATGCAGGCCCTCCTCGGCGAGGAGGGCGAGTTCACCGTCCGGGCCTCCAAGGGCATCCACCTCCTCGTGCCCCGGGACCGCATCAAGGCCAAGGTCGGGATGATCCTCAGGACCGAGAAGAGCGTGTTGTTCACGATCCCCTGGCACCAGCACTGGTTGATCGGCACGACCGACACCGACTACGACCTGGACAAGGGCGACCCGACGGCCTCCGCCGAGGACATCGAGTACGTGCTGGCCCAGGCCAACCGGGTGCTGAAGAGCAAGCTGACCAAGGACGACATCGTCGGCACCTACGCGGGCCTGCGGCCCCTGGTGGCGGGCAATGCGGACTCGACCGCCAAGCTGTCACGCGAACACCTCGTCACCGAGACCGCACCGGGCATGGTCGTCGTGGCCGGGGGGAAGTACACGACGTACCGCGTCATGGCCGAGGACACCGTCGACGCGGCACTCGCTTCGATGGGCAAGCAGGTGGGACCGTGTATCACCCGGGAGGTGCCCATCATCGGTGTCGACGGCTACAAGGCCGCCTTCAACCGTCGTGAGCTGACCGCGGAGCGGACCGGGATGCACGTGGCGCGGATCGAGCATCTGCTCCGGCGCTTCGGTGCGCTCAGCGAGGACGTGCTGGCGCTGATCGGGGAGGACCCCTCCCTCGGTGAGCCGATCCCGGGTGCGGACGACTACCTGAAGGCCGAGGTGGTCTACAGCGCCCGCGAGGAGGGGGCGATGCACCTCGAGGACGTGCTGGTCCGACGCACCCACATCAACATCGAGGTCCAGGACCGCGGAGCCGAGGCCGCACCGCACGTTGCGGACCTGATGGCGGCGGAGTTCGGCTGGTCCGATGAGCAGCGGGAGTTCGAACTCAGCGCCTACCTGAAGCGTGTGGAGGCCGAACTCGCTGCCAACGCGGCGCCGGACGACGAGTCCGCGCAGGCCGCCCGGCTCGCTGCTCCCGAGGTCGTGCCGCTCCGCTGAGGAGGTTCGGCACGGCCCGCGAGGGCCGCCGTTGCGCATCCAGGGCGCCGCGGCGGCCCTCCGCTCTTGCGGCACATCAGGCTTCGTCGGCGTCCTCGGGACGGAGCCAGCCGTAGGTCCGCTGGACGGCGCGCTTCCAGTTGTCGTACTCGCGCTCCCGTCGGGACGCCTCCATCTCTGGCAGCCAGCGCGCTGCCCGATGCCAGTGGTGGCGCAGGCCGGTGAGCTCCGGCCAGAACCCGACGGCGAGCCCGGCGGCGTAGGCCGCCCCCAGCGAGACCGTCTCGGAGACCATGGGACGCTCGACGGGCACGCCGAGCACATCCGCGATCGTCTGCATCAGGAGGTGGTCCGAGGTCATCCCGCCGTCGACCCGCAGCCCGGTGAGTGCCAGGCCGGAGTCCGCGTTCATCGCGTCCACGACCTCGCGGGTCTGCCACGCCGTCGCCTCAAGGATCGCGCGCGCCAGGTGTCCCTTGGTGATGTAGGAGGTCAGGCCGATGATCAGGCCGCGGGCCTCGCTGCGCCAGTGCGGGGCGAACAGTCCCGAGAACGCCGGCACGATGTAGCACCCGCCGTTGTCGTCGACCGTGCGGGCGAGCGTCTCGATCTCCGGTGCCGAGCCGATCAGCTCGAGACGGTCGCGGAGCCACTGCACGAGGGATCCGGTCACCGCGATCGAGCCCTCGAGGGCGTACGTCGGATCGCCGTTGCCGATGCGGTAGCCGACGGTGGTGAGCAGACCATGGCTGGAGCGGACCGGTCTGGCCCCGGTGTTGAGCAGGAGGAAGGCGCCCGTGCCGTAGGTGCACTTCGCCTCACCTGGCGAGAAGCAGGTCTGTCCGAACAGCGCCGCCTGCTGGTCACCGAGCGCGGCGCCGATCGGTGTACCCGGCAGCACCTGGGTGGCGTGGCCGTAGACCTCGACGTTCGGCCGGATCTCCGGCAGCATCGCCCGCGGGACGTGGAAGGCGTCGAGCAGCTCGTCGTCCCACTGCAGCGTCTGGATGTCCATCAGCATCGTGCGGGAGGCGTTGGTCACGTCGGTGATGTGCTGTCCACCATCCGGGCCACCCGTCAGGTTCCAGATCAGCCAGGACTCCATCGTTCCGAACAGCACCTCGCCGTGCTCCGCCTGTTCACGCAGCACCGCGTCCTGCGACAACATCCAACGGGCTCGCGGGCCCGAGAAGTAGGTCATCAGGGGGAGCCCACAGCGGTCCCGGAAGCGGTCCGGGCCACCATCGGCGCTCATCTGCTCGACCAGGCCAGCTGTGCGGGTGTCCTGCCAGGTGATGGCGTTGCCGACCGGACGGCCCGTCCGGCGCTCCCACAGGACGCTCGTCTCGCGCTGGTTGGCGATGCCGAGTGCCACGATCTGGTCCGGTTGGGCGCGCGCCTGGGCGACCGCCTGGGGAACGATCCGTTCGACGTTCCGCCAGATCTCCATCGCGTCGTGCTCGACCCAGCCGGGTCGAGGGAAGTGCTGCTTGTGCTCACGTTGGGCGACCGAGGCCAGCCGCCCGGCGTGGTCGAAGAGGATGCAGCGCGTCGAGGTGGTGCCCTGGTCGATGGCCGCGACGTAGCGTTCGGTCACGCGTCTCCCGATCGTTCGTGGATCCCCTGCACGTGCGGTGCTCACTGCCGGCGCATCGCCAGCTCCCCGGTGATCGCTCGCGCGGTCTCCATCACGCGGGCGGCCAGCGCAGGGCGGGGGTTGCGGCCCCCGTCGCAGACGGACTGCGGGGAGCCCGAGATGCCGACCGCGCCGACGACGACCCCACCGTGGTCCCGGATCGGGGCGGCGATACCAGCCTCCCCAAGGCTCAACTCCTCCACGTCGAACGCCCACCCACGCTCGCGCACCGTGCTCAACTGGCCTAGGAGCACGCGACCGTTGGTGATCGTGCGTGCGGTGAAGCGTTCGAGCGTGGCCTGTTTGAGGGAGGCCGTGGCATCCGGGGAGAACGCCAGGATCGCCTTGCCGAGGGCGCAGGCGTGCGCAGGGAGCGTGTCCCCGACCTGCAGCACCTGCACGCTGTCGTCCGGCCGGAACACGTGGTGGACGATCCCGACCTCGGAGGCGCTGCCCAGCACCCCGATCCGGACCGTCTCGCCGGTCCGTGAGGCGAGCGTGTCGGACCAGTTCAGGGCCCGCGCTCGGAGTTCGTTGTCATCCAATGGGGCCCCCCCGAGACGCACGAGCTGGCTGCCGAGCCGGTACTTGCCGGTCCGCGCGTCCTGGTCGACGAATCCGACGGCGTGCAAGGTGCGGATGATGCCATGGGCGGTCCCCTTGGGGAGTCCGAGGGCGTGCGCGATCTCGACCACGCCGAGAGGCCGCGGTCCCTGTGCCAACAGCCGCAGGACCGCGGCAGCGCGCTCGATGGACTGCACCTTGCCAGGCATGCGCGCCACGCTAGTGCGCCTCTCGCCGGTGAGGAGAGGCGCCTAGCATCACCGTTGCGAGGTGGACGCCCCGACGGAGGTATCCCGTGGCAGACCAGTCAGGTCATGCGAGCGTCCGACGCCCCCCGGTCCGGGTCGTTCTGGCGGACGATCACCCCATCTGGCGGGACGGTGTTCGCTCCGACCTCGGCCGCGGCTTCGAGGTGGTCGCCGAGACCGGGACGGCGGACGAGACCATCGCCGCCATCCGCCAGCACACACCGGACCTCGTGGTCTGCGACCTCCAGATGCCGGGCGGGGGCGGGATCGCCGTGGCCGAAGCCTGCGCCGCCGAGACCCGGATCGTGGTGCTCACCGTCAGCGAACAGGAACGCGACCTCCTCGATGCGGTGGCAGCCGGCGCCGTCGGCTACCTCACGAAGTCGACGGCCGGCGTCGAGCTCAGGGAGCAGCTCCTCCGTGCCGCGGCTGGTGAGCCGGTGTTCGCCCCGTCGCTGGCGATGCTCGTCCTGGGGGAGTTCCGACGGCTCTCCCGCGAGGCCACGGGAGCACAGCCGCTGACCGAACGTGAGCATGAGGTGCTCCAGCACGTGGCCCGCGGCTACACCTACCGCGAGGTGGGGGAGCAATTGCACATCTCACCGAAGACGGTCGAGAACCACGTCCGCAACATCCTGGACAAGCTCCATCTGAGCCGGCGTCAGGAGCTGATCCGCTACGCCGTCGAACACGGCATCGAGTGATGGCTCCCTGGGGCCCCCGAACGCCGATAGGGGGATCTCCGGGTAGGTGACGATGCCGTCCTGATGGATGCTGGCAGGGATCCCACCAAGGAGCCCGGCCATGCGTTCGTCGTCGCCCGTGACGCCGCCCCCACCTCCGCCTGCTGCGCTCCGCCGGTCCGGGGCAGAGCCGCCACCGTCACCAGGGCAGAGCGACCCCGGGGGATCCCCTCCTCCGATCCCTGACCGCCCCAGCCGGGCGCCGATCCCCGTGACGGCCTGGGTCGCAGGACTCGGTGCGTTGCTCCTTCTGGCCGCCGCAGCGACCTTCCTTGTGGTGCGCTGGGATGCCCTGGGCACCACCGCCCGTATCGCCGTCGTGGGCAGCGTCACGGCCGTGGCGGTGCTCGGAGGTGACCGTCTACGTCGGTCCCTGCCGGTCGTCGGGGCGGTCGTCTTCCACCTCGGTGCCCTGCTCCTGCCGGTCGACGCGCTGGGCTTGGCGATCCAGTTCGAGGCGCCAGGTTGGGCGCGATGGCTGATCGTGGGTGTCACCGCGGTGACGACGTTGCCGGCGCTGGCAGTGGTCGGCCGCGCCCCCTGGTTGGGGATGGTCGCGTTGACGGGGATCCCGGTCGCGGCCACCGGCATCGCGATGGCCGGTGGCCCTTCGCCTGCGTTGATCGTCGTCCTGGTCGGCGCGGCGCTCGTCCCGTTGGCCGGACGCAGGTCGCCGGTCGGTCTGGACTGGCTGGCACGGTACGGCTCGGTCCTCGTGCCCGCGGTCGCGGTCGCCGCTGGGGTCGCCGTCGACCTGCTCGCCACCCTCCCCCTGCAGGGCCTGTCGAGCACCGCCGCGGCAGCAGGCTGGCTGGCACCCTGGACCGTGCGTGCCGCGGTCGCCGTCCTGGCCACGGCCACGCTCGCCGTCCGGGCACGCTCGGGCGAGCCGTGGTTGCTCGGCTGCGTGATCGCCACGGCAGGTCTCGCCCTCGTGCACGTGATCCTGCCGGAGGCGACACCGAGGGCGGTTCGTCTGTGGACGCCGGCGCTGGCGTGGGTCGGTGTGGAGGCCGGCGCGACGATGATCGCGCGGACCACGTCCGGTGCTCGGGCGCTGCACGTGGCCACCTTCGTCGGGCGGCTGCTGGCGGTGCCGGTCGCGTTCGGTGTCCTCGAACTGGTCCTCGGTCCGACCGGGGTCGTCCCGGTCGACCACGTACTGGCCGGACTCCTCACGCTCGTGGCCACCGCCTGGCTGGTGGCCGCCAGCAGCCTGCAACGGGAGGCAGCTACTCATCAGCCGGGCAGGACGGCCTGGGTGGGATCGCTCCTCGCCGTGCTCGCGGCGTGGCACGTGAGCCTGGCGCTGGTGTTGCTGTCCGGCCGTCTCCGGGAGGCCATCCTTCTGGCCGCGATGTTGGCGTTCGTGCCGTTGCGGCCGCTCGTCTCCGGTCGGGGACGGCGTGCCGGTGTCGAGGTGGCCGCCCGCGGCGTGGCAACGACGCTGCTCCTGCTGCTGGCTGCTGCCGGGTTCACCGATGGCGGCTCAGCGGCGTTCTGGCTAGCGCTGGCAGCCCCTGTCGCCGTCCTCCCGCAGCTCCCGGCGCTGGTGGCTCGGGACGATCGGGAGGTCCCGGTCGTGACCGCCGTGGTCGCGGTGGTGCTCCTCCTCGGCGTCGGTTCTCTGGCCGCCACGGGGGCCGAGGCACTCGGCCAACCGGCCGGGTTGGCGGGTCTCTTGACCGGACTCACGGCGCTGGCCGTCAGCCTGGTCGGCAGGGACTCGATGCTTGTCGCGGAAGGAGGCCGGATCGTCGCCGCGGGGGCCGGGCTGGTGACCGTCGTCCCGCTGTCCTGGTGGTGGCCGGACGCGGGGGCGATCGTGACCGTCCCGGAGTCGCTCACGTGGGTCGGCCTGGGGGTGGATGCCATCCTTCCGGCCGGTGTGTTCGGACTCCTCCTGGTCGTCGAAGCCCTGCGGAGGCCGACCGGGGTGAGCATCACGGCTGCCACGGTGGCGGCACTGCGTGCGTTCTCGGCGAGTGCGCTCGCCCTCGGGGTGGCCGTCGAGGTCGTCGGGGCGATCCTCGTGCTGATCGCGGTCGGCTCAGCGGTGCTGGCGGCCGTCGGTCCACGGCTGCTGCCGCTCGGTGGTCGTTGGGTGCCGGGTGTCCTCGCGATCATGACGGGCCCGGTCGGCTGGATCCTGCTCGGTGACGCCGTCCTGCTCCGCTCCTGGGCGTCGCTTGGAGCGGGCCTGTTGACGCTGGCCGTCGGGCTGGCGACGCGGCGTTGGCCGCTGGCCCACGGGGGATCCGCGGTCGCCACGCTGGGGACATGGTCGCTGTTGGCGGGGCTGGAGAGCACGGCCCTGGATCTGTGGCTGCTCCCGGTCGGCGTCCAGCTGCTGTTGGCCGGCCACGTCGTCCGGCGGCACGTCGGTGCCTCCTCCTGGCTCACCTACGCACCACCGGTGGCGCTGGTAGGTGTCCCGGCCGTCCTGGAACGGTTGATGGGCGGTGCTGGCTGGCACGGGGTCCTCGCGGGCACGATCGGGGTCGGTGCCGTCGTGGTTGGCGCGGGATACGGCCTGCGCGGCCCGATGACGGTCGGTGGAGGCCTCGTGGTCGCGGTGGTGCTGATCGAGACGTTCGCGGTCATCGCTGGCCTGCCGACCTGGGTGTGGCTGACGATCGGCGGGGTGGTGCTGTTGCTGACCGCGGCGGTCCTCGAGCGCGCCGATGGCAGCCCGGAGACGATCGCACGCCGGCTCGCGGCGGGTCTGCGCGACCGCCCATCCTGATCCAGGTCGGTCCCCTCGGTGGCCCACGGCTGCACCCTGTCCACAGGCCCGGGCAGGCCGGGACGTGCGGTGTCGCTGCCAGCATCTATCGTCGTGTTGTGGGAGGAAGGGGCCTGCTGTACGGTTCGACGGTCCGCGCGGGGCCATCACGGCGCCGCGCGCCGTTCGTCACCACCGGACCACGAGGGTTCGTACGCGACCGAGCTGCGATGGATCGACCCGACGCGACGTCGTGGCCGTTCCGAACGGTTCCCGGTCTCCGGAGACGACGGCGGCTGCGGGTCGTCAACGACCCGTTCGCGAGGACGCACCCCTGCCCCTGACGGCGATCCGCGTGCAGGACGCGCGAGGACCGCGCCTGCAGGGGCCCAGAGCCGCCCGTGACGCCACCGTCACGGCCGGCCCGCACCGCGCTCCGGCGCGGGGCGGCGCGACCAGAGGAGGTGCACATGCGCCGCTACGAGACCATGGTGTTGATGCTCGACCGCCTGGATGAAGAGGCCGCACTGGCCACGTTCGAGAAGGCGAAGAAGATCCTCGCCGACCAGGGCGGGAACCTGCTGGACGAGGCCTGGTGGGGGAAGCGCAAGCTCGGCTACGAGATCGAGAAGCGTGACCACGGCTTCTACGGGGTCCTCGACTACGAGGGGACCACCGAGACGGTGAACGAACTGGAGCGTCAGTTCAAGATCTCCGACGACGTGACGCGTTTCAAGACGGTCCGACCCGAGATCCGGGTGCGGACGGTCTAGGTCCGCCGTGCCGCGGCCCCATCCCTCCCACGATGGCCCGTACGCACGAGACCGACGACCAGGAAGGCCTGCATCGTGGCGTTCGAATCGAACCTCATCACCTTCATCGGGAACCTCACCGACGACCCCGATCTGCGTTTCACGCAGTCGGGCGCGCCCGTCGGGTCGTTCCGTGTCGCATCCAACCGCCGCTTCACCGACCGGGCGGGGAACCAGCAGGAGGAGACCACCTTCCTCAACGTCAACTGCTGGCGTGACCTGGCCGAGAACGCCGCGGAGACCCTGAAGAAGGGTGACCGCGTGATCGTGATCGGACGCGTGCGGGTGCGCTCCTACGAGAACCGAGAGGGACAGACCGTCTGGACCACGGAGATCGAGGCGGACGAGATCGCGCCGAGCCTGCGCTGGGCGCGGGCCGACGTGACCCGGACCTCGGGTAGCGGCTCGGGTAGTGGCGGGGCCACCGACAAAGGCACGCCACCTCCCCCCTCCGACGACGACGTCCCGTTCTAGCCCACGCACGACGACGCGCCCGCACGGGACCGGTCCCGGCCCCGTGCGGTGCCAGCGCCACCGCTCGACCATCCCCAGCCAACGACCGCCCGAACCGGCGCCGATGCGACCGCGTCGGCCGCGCCCTGTCAGAGGAGCTCGCCCATGCCGCCCCGCAGCACCACGAAGCCGAAGGACCGTGACAAGCCACGCAAGCCCAAGCCCTGCCCGTTCTGCACGCAGGGGATCGAGTACATCGACTACAAGGATCTCTCGACCCTCAAGCCGTTCCTGAACGAGCGCGCCAAGATCAAGGCCCGTCGTACGACGGGCGCCTGCGCCAAGTGCCAGAAGCAGCTCGCCGCAGCCGTCAAGAACGCGCGCGAGATGGCGCTGATCCCCTACACCACCCGCTGAGGAGGTCCCGACGATGAAGGTCATCCTCAAGAGCGAGGTCGACAACCTCGGCCTGCCCGGCGAGGTCGTGGACGTCGCCGACGGCTACGGCCGCAACTTCCTCCTGCCACGCGGACTCGCGATGCGTGCCAGCGCGGGGGCGATGAAGGAAGCGGAGGCGCTCACGCGCTCCCGCAAGGCTCGGGAGTCGAAGACGCTCGACTCCGCGAACGCCTCCAAGGAAGCGCTCGAGTCGCGCACGCTGCGCATCCCGGCACGGGTCGACGACCGCGGATCCCTGTACGGCTCCGTCAGCGCGAACGACGTCCAGCGGGTGCTCAAGGAACGCGGACACGACATCCCGCGCAAGCGGATCGAGCTCCGGAGCACCATCAAGGAGATCGGGACGTACGAGGTCCCGGTGCACGTCCACCCTCAGGTCTCGGCGACGATCACGGTCGAGGTCGTCGACGAGGAGGGTCGCATCTCCCGTGACGCCGGTGGCGGGGTCGTCGATGCCGAGGCGGTCGAGGCCGTGGCAGCCGCGGTGGCATCCGGCACGGACACCGATGTCGACGCCCTCGCCGAACAGGCCGTGGAGGCCGCCGAGGATTACGAGGCCCAGCAGGCTGCCCTCGAGGAGGTCTCGGAGGAGGCAGAGGTGGCGGACGCCGACGTCGAAGACGAGGAGCCCGAGCAGGGCTGAGGGAGGGGAGCGTCATGGACGTCGTCACCGTCGTGACGCCGGACCCATGAGCGGCACCTTCCCCCCGCCGTCCGGCGAGCCGCCACTGGCCGAAGGATCGATCGCGCCTGGCAACGGGGCGGGACGCAGCTACGACCGCGTCCCGCCGCACTCGCTCGAGGCGGAGGTCTCGGTCCTCGGGTCCGCGATGCTGGCGCGGGCTGCGGCCTCGGATGTGGTCGAGGTCCTCGAACCGGAGGACTTCTACCGCAACGCCCACCGAGTGGTCTTCGAGGCCGTCCGGGCGCTGACCGGGGATGGGGAGCCGGTCGACACCGTCACGATCACCGACTGGCTCGCACGCCGCGATCGGCTCGATGAGGTCGGTGGTGCGGCGGCCCTGCACGATCTGACCGCGGCGGTGCCGACGGCCGCGAACGCCGCCTACTACGCCCGGATCGTCAAGGACAAGGCGCTGCTGCGCCGTCTGATCGACGCGGGGACGGCGGTGACCCGGCTCGGCTACGACGGTTCGAACGACGACGCCCGCACGATCGTCGACCGCGCGGAGTCGTTGGTCTACGAGGTCGCACAGACCAGCTCCGCGAGCGAGTACGAACGTCTCGGGGAACTCCTGAACCGGTCCTTCGAGCAGATCGAACGGCTCGCCGAACAGAGTTCGGAGGTGACCGGGCTGGCCACCGGCTTCGACGACCTCGATCGGCTCACCGCCGGGTTACAGCCCCAGAACCTGATCATCCTGGCCGCCAGGCCGGCGATGGGCAAGAGTTCGCTGGCCCTCGCCATCTGTCACTTCATCAGCGCGAGCCTCGGACGTCCCTCCATCCTCTTCAGCCTGGAGATGTCCAAGCTGGAGATCGTCAACCGCCTGCTGTCCTCCGAGGCCCGCATCGACTCGTCACGGCTGCGGACGGGCCGGCTCGAGGACACGGACTGGCGCAAGCTCGGGGACGCCCTCGGCTCGCTGGCCGAGGCTCCGTTGTTCATCGACGACACGCCGTCCATCTCGTTGATGGAGATCCGGGCCAAGTCGCGCCGCCTCAAGCAGAAGCACGGGCTCGACCTCATCGTCGTCGACTACCTCCAGTTGATGCAGTCGCACCGCCGGGTCGACTCCCGCCAGCAGGAGGTCGCCGAGATCTCCCGCGGGCTGAAGATGCTGGCCAAGGAACTCGATGTCCCCGTGATCGCGTTGTCCCAGCTCTCCCGCCAGCCCGAGTCGCGCACGGACAAGCGGCCACAGCTCGCCGACCTGCGTGAGAGCGGTTCGATCGAGCAGGACGCGGACATCGTGGGTTTCATCTACCGCGATGAGGTCTACGACGAGGACAGTCCCGACAAAGGGATCGCGGAGCTGATCATCTCCAAGCACCGCAACGGTGCGACCGGCGTCGTCAAGCTCGCGTTCCTGAACCATCTGACGAAGTTCGCCAACCTCGCGCGGGGACCGAGCGGCGAGACCGGCGGTGGGGGAGGCACCTCGACGCCCGTCTGAGGGGTCCGGACAGCGGGTACGGTCGCGGTCGAGGAGGCGAAGATGGTCACCTGGCACACCGGCCGCCTACTGGTCGCCGCACCGGCGCTCGATGACCCCAACTTCGAGCGCTCGGTGATCCTCGTCCTCGATCACGACGAGGACGGTGCGCTCGGCGTCGTGCTGAACCGGGCCTCAGCCGTCTCGGTCCAGGAGACGGTCGGGGGCTGGGTCGACCTGGCCTCGGAACCACCGGTGGTGTTCGGGGGTGGTCCGGTCGAGCCGACGGCGGTGGTAGCGCTCGGTGCAGCGACCCCGGTGGCCACGCCGGACACCGGGCCGCCGATCCTCGACCGCATCCGGCTCGTGGACCTCGACGAGGACCCGGTACTCGCCGCAGGTGAACTGGAACGGGTGCGCATCTTCGCTGGTTACGCCGGCTGGGCGCCGGGGCAGCTCGAGGAGGAGATCGCCCAGGGGGCGTGGTTCCCGGTCGACGCGGAACCGGAGGACGTCTTCACGCCGAGCCCGGCGTCGTTGTGGCACGACGTGCTGCGTCGGCAGCCGGGAGAACTGAAGCTCCTGGCCACCTTCCCCGCGGACCCGAGCTCGAACTGAGCGGGCCGGGACCCGCCGGCGATCAGCTCTCCGCCGGCTCCTGCGGGTCCTCGCAGTGGAATGGGTCCTCGCCGAGTGCCCCGTGGTAGGTGAGTTCCTCCCCGTCGGCCTCGACGATGAGCCGGTAGCCCTCGACCAGCGCCATCGTGTAGGACTCCCCGGGCTGGGGGCAGCCCAGCGCGCCGTCGGGCCAGGTGACCATCTCGAACCGCACCACCTCGACGTCCTCCTCCGGGACGCCGGTGCGCTCCGCGGCGTCGGCGGCGGCGATGGTCGCCTCCCGGCTGTCGCTCCCGGGCGCAGGATCCCCGTCGTCGGGATCGGTGGAGCCATCGTCGCTGGCATCGGGGTCGCCGGCCTCGTCCGCAGGGCGATCGTCGATCACCTCGGGATCGTTCGTCCCGCAGGCCGCGAGCAACAGGCCCGCGCCCAGGATGAGCAGAACCGTCAGGTGACGTCGCATCGTGGACCTCCGTGGATCGTGGTGATGGGTGCCCCATCATCCTCGCCCGTGGGACGTCACGATGCCGGTCGGGGTTCCCGGCGCTCCT